>JAYSVR010000172.1:0-22501 GCA_043718445.1 Acidobacteriota bacterium
AACATCTGCATCGAGCGCGTGCAACACCTTGCGCCACTCCGCCGTCGGTTGCGTATAAATCCCAAACGCATCGGCTTTACGTCCGCTGACTGTCGGCAATGATTCTTTGCTTTCGACCAAACGCCAATGAACGGCGATACGCCCGTGCGCGGGCAAGGCGGAAGGCTGCGGCAGACTGACCGATAGCTCGAACGTTTCGCCGCGTTGCAGCGTCAAGCGCTTTTCCCACTTGCCGCTCAACGCGATGTTGGCGCGCAGCAAAGCCGGGGCAGCAGTTTTGGCAGCTTGGCGCGCTTCGCTTTGTTGCAACCAAAGCAAGACACCGCCCAAAACCAAACCAAAGGAAAGAACGAGAACTCGTTTGAATTGAACGTAGGGCATAGCAACTCTCCGCGTTGTTGGTTACCAAAATTAGACTGATAAAAGGCTTCGGCAGTAAGTTGTGGAACAAGATGGTATCTTGTTCCGCTCAATCAGGAACAAGATACCATCTTGTTCCACACTCCAATCAGGCTTGTTATTCGACACACACGGTCACGCCAAGTGACGATTCAGCGTAGCCACCAATCGCCGAAAGTGCGGCAAATGCTGTTGCAACGTCGCCGGGTCAAGCGTCGCCAACACCGCAAAAGATTTCTTCCCTTTGGCGTAGCTCCGATCCTTGCCGCAATTGCGCGTAGCGTGTTCCAACGCCTGTTGCACTTCGTGGCGGCCTCTGGCTTCGAGGTCGAGCAGCGGCAGCAACGCGCTCGCTTGCAACGCATTGCCGAAGAACTTTTTCACCGCAGCTTGATCGGTCATCACCCACGTTTCCATACAGGTCGCCATCAACTGCGCTTGATCGTTCTCGGTGCGAGCGGGACGTTCCCAGCCATCACGCTTTTTCAAATGCTTCCATGCGGCGTCGCTGTCGGAGCTTTCGTCGGCGTTGGCTACGGGGTCTTCGCTGTCTACCAACAAAATCAAATAGGCATTTTTGTTGGTAGCCAGCGCTGTCTTGAACTTATCGAATGCTTGCTTGCGACCGCCGCAAGCTACCAGAGTTGGGCTCTGAGGTCTTCCGAATCCAGCTTTTTCAAGTAGCTGTTTGAAACCCTGCTTACAGTCGGTATTCAAATCACCTCGGGATCCACCTTCAAGATAGATCTTCACATTCACCAGCGCATACCTCCCAATTCACCGCTCGACCAAAGCTCACCCAGCCCATATTTTTCTAACCAGATTGCCATCGCCTCACTATCAAGGCGCTTCATTTGTGTTTGCCCTTCGTTTTTTTCACAAACCAATATCGCTTCGAAATGGTCGGTCAGCGCGTCCACGAACATGCTGGAATGTGTCGTTACGATCAGTTGGGTACGATGCGACGCAGTCACCAGCAAATCAACCAGACCGGGCAAAATGTCTGGATGCAATCCAAGCTCAGGCTCTTCCAGGCAAATCAACAGCGGAGGATTCGGGTCGCACAAAATCGCCAGCAAACAAAGGTAACGCAGCGTGCCGTCAGACAAGCGCGTAGCAGGAATCGTGAAGTCCCCTTCGGTGAGAAACACCTGCACCGTGCCACCTTCGACAATCAGGTCGAAGTCCGTGATGCCGTGATACAGGTCTTTCAGCGCGTCCAACAGCGTCTGTTTGGTTTGCGGGTCGCGGCGCATGCGGTTGAGTACCAAGCCGAGATTGGAACAGTCTTCTTCCAGTCGGTGATTGCGCATATCGGCAGGCTGCGGATTGCGAAAGACCATCTTCGTGCCGAACGTCCATTCGCGATAGATACGAATTTTTTCGTAAGCGTTCAGCAACTGCGCGAACACCGGATAGTGATCGGGGTCTTGCCGTTGCGTGAGGATGGAGCGATAGCGTTCGAGACTGTCGGGCGCAAGCGGCGTGACGCCGTTGCCGTGCGGCGCAATCACGGGCGCGCCGTTTTGATAGCGGTAATAAAACCTGTCGTTCGGTGCGGCGTCGTCTTCGATGCGTTCATCCTGCAACGTGAATGGCTCGTTCGCATTGAAGGCCAGCGTGTGACGAATGGGCGAAACCGGATGATTGATGACGGCCTCGATGCTGGCCGTGCCTTCAGGATTGCCTTTCCAAATCCATTCCCTGACGCCGCCGCCGCGCCGCGTGACTTGCCCCATATCGCCTTTGGCCGCGCGCAGCAACGCAATCGCTTCGATCAAATTCGATTTGCCCGAACCGTTCGGGCCGATCAACACATTCAACCCACGCAACGGAAGCGGCTCAGTTTGCGGGCCGAACGAAAGAATGTTGCGCAGCGTGATTTCGCGGATCAGCACCTTTTCTTCATCCGGCGCGGCAGTTTCAACAACGGTTGGTTCGGTTTGGGTCAGCACTTCCATAGCGTCAGTAGTTAAACACAAAGTCGAGCTTATTCAACAAGCCCCAATGCAAATCAGGAAGACAACACAAAGGGACAAAGTGACAAAGGAACAAAGGTTTGGTTGGTTGAGAAAAAGTCTTTGAACCTTTGTGACTTTGTTCCTTTGTGTTTCAACTATCAATCGTCAAGGACGCCGTTGAGTACGCGGTGAACGCCATCCTTGACGTACTTTTCGCCAAAGTTGATCACCATCGCCAGCTTCAAATCCATCAGCCGCAAATAGGTGCGGGCTTGTGACTCAAAAATCGTGTGGTAATTCGTAGTGGCCTTGTTCTCAACGATGACTTTCTTTTCAACCAGCATGTCGAGGCGCAACGGACTGGCGAGAGATTGGCCTTTGTAAGTGATCGGCACAACCAATTGTCGTTGCACCAACAGACCTGCCTTGCTCAATTCCCAAACAAGAGCTTCTTCGTAAACACTTTCCAACAGACCGGGACCACCAAGCGTGCGATGAACTTCGATAGCCGCATCCACAATATATTTACTAATTTGATTTTCTGTCATTGAAATGGCCTTTTCGAGAAGAGGAAGAAATCAACACAAAGGGACAAAGGAACAAAGGTTCAAAGGGATAACCTCCATTGGTAAAAAATCTTTGTCCCTTTGTCTCTTTGTCCCTTTGTGTTGATTTCTTCGTCAGTAATTAAAGACGAAATCCAGCTTATTCAACAATCCCCAATGCAAATCTTCAGCGCCCTGCTTGCGGTCTTGCGCGAGCCACGAGAGCGCGAGTTCTTTCTCCGCCGCCACCGGATAACGCGATAACGTAGCCAAGTACAACGCTTCAACCACTTCCGCATTCGTCTTATCAGATTTGACCAATTGCTCGACGTAGCTCCCCTGCGCTGCCTGCACCCGTTTGGTCACAAACGGATTGTTCATCAGCATCATCGCTTGCAAGACCGAACCGCCCGGCTGTCTATCGAACTGTTCGCGGTTGGCCTGGCCGAACGTTCTTAAAAACCCTTTCGCTTCGCCGTTGCCGATGTCTTCGGGCGAAGCGGCTTCCGTCCAGAAACGCACGGGCGTGAGCGGTGTGTCATACGTCCAGTCTTTGCGTTTGTAATCGCCGAAGACTTGCGTGGCTTGGCAAATCGCGTCGTGTAGTTGTTCGGCGGTCAGTTGCCGCACGTAATGCCGCGCAAAATAGGGCGTGTAGCTTTCTTTCCATTCGCCGTCGAATCGTGATGACAGTTGATAGGCGCTCGAACGCGCCATGCGACGCATCAGTTGTTTGAGGCTGAATTTGTTCGCGGTGAAATCGCTGGCGAGCGCGTTGAGCAAATCGTAATTGGTCGGCTGGCACGTCCACGGTTGAGGGAGTTGCGCGCGCGGGTCTTGCCGCGCCATGTCGAATGAATCAACCGGATCAACGATGCCGAGTCCGAAGAACTGCTTCCAAATCAAATTGACCGTAGCGCGCGCGAATTGCGGATGCGTCGTCAACATCCGTGCAAATTGCGGACGCAGCGGTTTCGACAAATCTGCTTTTTCGCCTGACAAGCTAAACGTCGGATGAATCGCGCCCGTGCCGTCGCGTTGCAGTCGCACCTGACTCCAACCTTTGGTGTCATATCCACCGCCATCTTCGGTCACGGTGTAACGGTCTTGATAAGTCACTACGCGCACGCGCGTCTTGCCAAAGAAAGCCGACATCGCCCAGAAATCGGCGCGTTTTTTGGGTGTGAGATCGAGGCTGACTTTTTCGAGAAAGCCCTTGCCGCCGTGGCACGAGATGCATTGATAGTTGATGCCGAGAAAGAGGCGCGAAGCGTTGACGATGATTTCGTCAGCGGTGTCTTCGTAATTGTCGTTGTACATCGTCGTGCCCGTGATGTGCCAGCGCGTCAAAAATCCGCTCGCCGCCGCATCGGGCATCCAGTTCGTATTCGGCGCATTCGCCGTCAGCATCTCCGTGACGAACTTGTCATAAGGTTTATCAACCCGCAGCGCATCACGAATCCATGCGTCGAAATGCTTCAACGTAGGATTGCCGATGCGATTGCCGCAGACGCGCAACAGATCGCCGAACCAATAGCCCCAATGCGAAACCCATTCGGGCGAATCAATCAGCGCGTCAATCAGCTTGTCGCGCTTGGCGGCGTCTTTGCTATTGACGAACGCCATCAGTTGCTCAGTCGTAGGAATACGTCCGATCAAGTCGAGATAGACGCGGCGACAGAATTCGTAATCGCTCGTCAATGCGGCGTGCGGAATGTCGTCTTTCGCCATCGCCGTGAACAGATGTTCGTCAATGAAGTTGCGGCGCGTGATGTTTTTGCTTTCACCAGCGGAAGGCAGCTTGGCGGCGACTTCGCGCGTGAGGTCGCTGACTTGCTTGTCGGGACGCTCAGTCTTGAGCGTATGTTCGCTCGGCATTGGTTTCGCGGGCTGTTGCGCTTGCGACGAAGACAGACTTACCCAACAAAACAATAAAACCATCATCAATAAACAAATCCGTTTGGTAAGAATCATTGCTCTGCTCCCTTGCAGGAATGCGACAGCCTGTGGAGTGCTGCGACTTGACGCAGCTTTGTTATGCCAATTGATCGTGCGCGAAATCAAGGAAAGCGAACGGCTCGCGGCCGCCAGCATTTGTCGCAACGCCGAGTGGAGTAACAAAGCTGCGTCAAGCCGCAGCACTCCACAGGCTGTCGCCGATTTATGGTTTCGCCGTTACCTGCAACACCAGGCCGCGCGCATCTACTTTCAGCACGCGGCCATTCGCGCGATCACTCAGATAAAAACTGCTGTCGCGCGCCAGTGCGATTTTTTGCGGAGAATTCAAATCGGTTTCGGTCGCCGCTTTACCTGCTGCGGTGCTACCGAGTTTGCCCGTACCCGCTACGGTTTTGATGATGCCGTTTTCGACGACGCGGACGCGTTGATTGCCGCTGTCAACGAGCCACAACTTGCCGTTATCGAATTTCAAATCGGTCGCCGAAAAGATTTTGCCTTTGGCCGCCGGGCCGTTGTCGCCCGCGTAGCCTCCGCCGTATGTGTCTTGCGCGGGGCCGTAGCCCGCAATCGTCGTGATGGTTCCATCCAGTTTGATTTGACGGATGCGGCTGTTGGCGGCGTCGCTCACGACGACGCTGCCGTCGGGCGCGACAGCGACAGCCATCGTGAGATTGATTTGCGCTTGAGTCGCGGGGCCGCCGTCACCGCCGTAACCGGGTACGCTGCCCGCAATGGTCGTGATGACGCCCTGTTTATCTACGCGACGAATGACGTGGTTGTAAGTGTCTGCAATCAGCAAGCGGCCTTCGCCGTCGAAAGCAATGCTTTGCGGATTGTTCAGCGAATCTTTCTCATTGCCTGCACCACTGCCTGCGATGGTCGTGATGCGTCCGCGAATGTCTATACGGCGAATGCGCGAATTGCCGGTGTCGGCGATGAACAAGTTGCCTGCGGCGTCGAAAGCGAGATCGTGCGGCGCGTTGAATTGCGCTTGCTTGGCGAGTCCCCCATCGCCGCTGAAGCCCGCTTCGCCTGTGCCGGCGACGACAATCAATTTGCCCGCGGGTGTAAGACGAAAGATGCAATGCGCGCCGATGTCTGAGATGTAAAGGTTGCCGCGCGCGTCGAGCGCGAGTCCGTTGGGCAAAGCGAGCCTTTGCGCTCTGACCGGTAACACACAAAGAAAAACGCAGAAGATGAAAAGGCGCAGCAGCATGATTTATTTTTCGGTGACGAGAATTTCGCGGTATTCGACCGGGTCTTGGCAACACTCACAAGGGCCGGGTTTGTATACCGAGATGTTGCAGATGATGCAGTAATACTCCGGCTCATAGAGTTTGCCGTCGTGCCAGTTTTGCAACTTGATGACTTCGATAAATTCGGTTTCGGCGAACGTGCGTCCGACGATTTGCAGGTCGAGCTTGCGAAAGCGTTCGTCGAGCCATAACGCGGCGGAGCTTTCGGTCGGCAAAATCGGAAGCAGCTTGCCCGCCGCCGTTTTTAGCGCGTAAACATGTCCGCGTTCGGCGCAAGCCGGTGTGACTTGATGACGACGTAATTCTTCGGTCAGGCAAACGAGCTTGCCGCGCCAGCGCGTTTCGGGTGCGACTTGCGGCAACGCGGCGAAAGCCAGCGGAGCCGTAACCATGAATTGACGACGAGCCATCTTCATAAAGATTGCATACAGGTTTCGTGTGGTGAATGGGGCGCAGTCTACAGGTCGAGCGCAAAATAAAAAAGCCGCGCAGCGTTCCTTTTCCTTCAGTTCTCGCATTGCGAGTGATGAGGAAAAAGGAACGCTGCGCGGCTTTTTTTATAGCACGCCCAAATTCTTTATAGATGCGTGCGTACCCAGGTTATTCCGCCACTTGCGCGAGACGGCGGATGAGCGAGAGCAACTGTTCGTCCTGATAAGGTTTGATCAGATACTCATTGGCTCCGGCTTCAAACGCGCGGTCACGGTGTTTCTGTCCGGCGCGTGACGTAATCATCACCACCGGAATTGCCGCGTAATCAGGATTCTTGCGCAAGGCGCTCAAGAACTCGTAACCGTCCATACGCGGCATTTCGATGTCGAGCAAAATGAGGTCGGGCAGGCGCGGGGCGTGTTGCAACTGTTCGAGTGCATCAAGTCCGTCTTTGGCTTGAATCGGTTTCCAGCCAACGGCGTTCATGCGGTTCGCCAAAACGCGACGGACGGAAAGCGAATCGTCAATGACCATGATGTTGAGCGGGCCGCGTTGTTCGACTGGCGGGCGTACGCGCGGACGTTGAATCGCCGCTTGCTGTTTGGTCATTCCTCCAGTCTGGGCCGACGCCGGACGCAACGAATCGCGGATGAGTTCGGGCAGGTTGAGAATCAACACCGCGCTGCCGTCGCCCATTAACGTAGTGCCCGTGATGCCGCGCACTTCGCGGATGTGATTGCCGAGGTTTTTGACGACGACATCGCGTCCGCCGACGGTTTCGTCTACGGCAATGGCGAAGTGGCGATCTTCCAAACTCATGATGAGCGCGAGTTGCGCGCCTTCGGGTTTGGCGGCGCTGCGTTTGAGATTGAGCAAGCGTCCGAGTTGCAGCAACGGGAAGATTTTATTGTTGATGCGAATGACTTGCTGTTCGCCTACGCGGTCTAGCATGTCGGGCGTGAGCTTGACGATTTGCTGCAAGCCGACGGGCGGAATCGCAAAGGTCTGCTGGTGCGATTTGACCAGCAACGCGCGCATCACCGCCAACGTCATCGGCAGCCGAATTGTGAAGGTCGTGCCTTTGCCGACTTTCGATTCGAGATCAATGCGGCCTTTCAAACGCTGGATGGTCGTCTTGACGATGTCCATGCCGACGCCGCGTCCTGAAATTTCGCTGATCTCAGTGGCGGTGCTGAAACCAGGCAGGAAGATCAACGCAAACAGTTCGTCGTCGGTGAGCTTGACCGCGTCTGCCGCCGACACCATGCCGGTGCTGATGGCTTTGGCGCGCAAGCGTTCGGGGTGAAGCCCAGCGCCGTCGTCGGTGATTTGAATGACGGTTTGCGTGCCTTCGTGATAAGCGCGCAAGCGAATCGTGCCTTGCGGCGCTTTGCCTTGTGCGAGGCGCGTGCCCGCCGGTTCGATGCCGTGGTCTACCGCGTTGCGCAAAATGTGCAACAACGGATCGGTCATTTCTTCGATCACCGTTTTGTCGAGGCGCGTGTCTTCGCCTTCGAGAATGAAATTGACCTGCTTGTTGCTTTGTTGCGCGACCTGATGGGCCGTGCGATGCAAGCGCGACGACAGCGACGCCAGCGGCAACATGCGCAGGCGCATCAGTTGATCCTGCATTTCGCTATTCAATCGGCCTTGCCGATTGAGCGCGCTTTCAAAGTATTCACGAATGGTGCGCATCTCGCGCTCCATCGTTTGCATGTCGCCCGCACACTCGGTCAGTTCGCGCAACAACAAGTGGAACTCGGTGTAACGGTCAAACTCGAGCGCGTCGAAACCGTAGTTGTTGCTGCTCACGACGGGCGAAGCCAGCTTGGCGGTCAGCCCCTGACCAGTGGACTGATTGCCGTTCGGCAATGCGTTCGTGAAAACGCTGCTACCTACTTTGCCCGCTTTAACCGATTGCAAACCGCTGCCCAGCGTACTGGCTTCGTATTGCACTTCCATGCGGTTGGCGACGCGGTTGAGCCGCAACGCATTGCCGCGCAACTCTTCGAGCTGGCGTACGAATTGCCCCATGTTCTGTTCGAGTGTTGCCCGGTTAACAATCAACTCGGTGACGAGTTTGACCACCGAGTCGAGCCGCTCAATCGGTACGCGCACATAATTGCCACGGCTGATGACCGATTGCGACGAGTCTTTGGCGTCTTCCTGCGCAGCCGCTGCAACAGGTGCTTGAATCATAGGCGCAGCCGCAGGCAGCCCAGGCAACGCCTCGGGAATTAATGATGCTAGTGCCGTTTCTTGTGCGACTTGCTTGGTGGCAGAGGCAATTAGTTCGCCAGATTCTGCCACCATATCCAACGCGCGTTGCGCGAGGCTTTCATTCAAGGAAGCGTTCAAGGAGGCGGTCAGGCTGGGGAAGCTGTTCAAAGCCTTCGCTGTCGCAAAGTTCGGTGCGACGAACACAGCCAAATCTTCAGCTTCTGCTTGGGCTTGAGCTTCAGCTTCTGCCTGAGCCGCTGCTTCGAGTTCCCTTTCCTCCGCTTCGAACTCACGTTCGGCTTCGCGTTGGGCCTCACGTTGATATGATGAAGTTTCCGCTTCGGCGTGGCCCGCAAGCAGGCGGTCATACGTCGCGTAAAGCGACCCGATCAATTCAGGTTCAGACTTGCTGTTGAGCAAATTGTCGAGAGCTTCGGTCGAAGAAAACAGCAGGTCGAGCATTTCGGACGTGAGCGTCAACTCGCCGTCGTAAAGCAAATCCAGCAGGTCTTCCATGCGGTGCGCCAGCTTGGTGATGCCGAGGAAGCCTACGACCGCTGACGAACCTTTCAACGAGTGCGAACTGCGGCGAATTTCCTGCAACAACGCCTTGTTGTCGGGGTGCGCTGCGAGTTTCGGCAACGAAGTCGTAATCACCGTCAAATGCTCTTCGGCTTCGGGCAGGAAGACTTCGAGCAATTCGGCAGGCACGTCCCAATCAGCGCTGCTGCCAGTGCCGCTGAAAGCAGCGGCAGGCGCGGGTGAGGCAACCTCTTCCTCTAAGTCAAGGAAGTCGTCCGCGAAAACGTCCTGCGCCCAAGGCTCCGGTCGCGGTGCTGCGAAAGCTGCTTCAAAACTAGCTGGCGCAATCGCTTGAACAGTGGGCGCAACGGATGCTGGCTCAATCGCCGACGCAATCCTAAGATTGTCACTGTTCGGAATGAGCTGATCGAGCAACGCCGCGAACGGATCGCGCGCTGCCGACCCAACCGCGAGCGGCAAAGTCTCTGGCAGTTCCAACGCCGCCGAGGGACGCGCGCCCCACACGGTTTTCGCGTCGAATGACGTGCGCGTACGTTCTTCGCCTTCCCACGAGATAAAGGTTTCTGCCGCGCCAGCGGTGCTTGGCGCTGCGGCAAGTTGCGGCTCAATGACCGCGAGCGGAATTGCCGGTGTGATAAGTTCTTCGCTCGGCACGATGGGCGACACAATCTCAGCCATTTCGATCACTGGCGATTCGATCACTGGCAATTCAATTGGTGACGACGCTTCAACCATTTCTGAACGCGCTTCGGGTTGCGCATAACGCGCCGCCCAATCAGAACGCTGGTGCGGCGAGAGCGCCGACAACGAGCCGGAAGCGCTCATCCAGAAAGCCGCGTTGTCAGCAGCTTCAGGCGCTTCAGGCACTTCGAGGGCTTCAGGCGTGGCGGTTTCGACCAGCCGTTCAGCTAGTCTTGATGAAGCGCGGGCTTCTGGCGCATACGCACCGAACACAAACGATTCGTCGGTAAAGATCGGTTCGATAGGCAATTCGTGAATGACTATCGGTTCCGCCGTCAGCTCAACTGCCACTGGTTCAATCGCTATCGGTTCAACCGGCAGCGCAGACGGCAACTCTTGCGTAGGCGTTTCATCTTCTGACACGGCTGACCAGGGTGACACGACTTGCCAATACGGCGCGGCTTCTTCAAACACAGAGGCCGTCTTAAACACTGGCGGATAAGTTGAAGGATAAATTGGCGGCGCGGGCGGGGGTGGCGGAACCGGCAACGCTTCGAGCGCGATAAATTCATCAGCCGAATCGGCAAACGAACCTGCCTGCCAACGAATGACTGGCAGTTCTGCGGTCTTGCGCAACTCTTCGTTGAGCGCGTCGGCGGGAATCGTCACGAAAGCGTGCGGCACACCCGCTACGTTAAACGCCTCAGCAGGCACTTCGACAGCGGCGGCGTTTTCATATTTCACTTCGTCATACGTCGTCCAATCAGCCGGAGGCCAGGCCGCTGCCGCTTGCGGAGCAACCGCAGGTTCTTGCGGCCACACATATGCCGGAGCTTCCACTGCGGCCTCGACTAACGACGAGGCAGCTTCCGTTACGGCTTCGGTCGGCAAAGGCGCGAGATGCGAAGTTATCGCATGCGGCGACACTTGCGCAGCCTCTTGCACGTATTCCTGCGTCCACCATTCAGGCGTTACCGCAATGGGTGGCGCGCTTTCAATCATTGGTGCAACAGCCAGCGGTGCAACAGCTATCGGTTCAACAGCTATCGGTTCAACCATTGGTTCAGTGGCGGGCTGCGTTTCGATGACGGCTGCGGGGGCGACTGGTTGCGCGGCGTCGTATTGCGGCGTCAGCACGTAAACCGGCGGCAGATCGGCTTTCACCGGCTGCGCTTCATCGGCTTCGACTAACGCGGGCGTTACGGTCAAGCGTCCCGAATTGCGCGCGTGAATCGTGGGTTCAGGGTAATACTGCGGCGCTTCTTCAACCGGACTGGCCTCTGACGTTTCGCCGTACTGTTCTGACAATACATAAATCTGTGGTGGGCTGATCAGTTCCGGCGCAGCAACAGGCGCGACTGCCTCCACCGGTGCGGGCGCGTAACCAATTTCAGTGTAGTTTTCCAGAGCATAAATCGCTTCGACCAATCCGGTGGGAGGCACTGCGCCGCCGACGGCGGAATGGTCAAGGTAAATGCCGACCTGTGCGATGATTTGCTGAAAGCCGTAATAAGTTGGCGCATCGAGCGGCAAGCCGCCGATGGCGAGCTTTTCGAGCAGGCTTTGCAACCGTTCAGCGATATTCGCCAGCGGCGTCATACCGATAACCTGCGCGGCTTTCCTGATCGTGTGGGCGTAGCCATGCGCTTCGGCAAGGCGTTCCATCGAAGCCGGTTGCCGGAAGAAATCGGTAATGCCGCTTTCGAGGCGCGGCAGATAGCCTTTCACTTCGACCACAAAACTATGCAACAACTCCGGCGTGATCAGCGAGCCTGACGTATTGCCTGCGCCCGACGGCTGATTGAAATTGCTTTGACCCGCAGTGTGATTTTGATATTCGTTCATCGCACTTTTCCTAAGTTCGTAATACCGGCATCAGCCGGAAGGTAGTCGTCCCCACAAGATGCAAGAGATTCCGCCTGACAGCGGGACTACCTGCTCAAAGGCGGCTTCGGTCGCGTGTGACCGAAGCCGCCCGTTTGAATTACCGGCGGTTGGCAGCGCCTTTCATCAGCATTGCCGTGTCAATTCCGCCGCTCATATTCAGCCCCTCTTCCTGTTCGGCGACCTTAAAGGACGAAACCGAAGACCGCAGGTCGTCAGCCAATGAAGCCAGGTTGCGCACGGTGAGCGCCGATTGCATCACGCCCGTGGTGGTTTGGTTGGTGAGTTGCGCGAGCTGTCCCATCGTGCCTGAGAGCGCCTCTGAACCGCGCGCCTGTTGTTGCGTGGCGTGCGAGATCGAACGCACCAGTTGAGCGAGTTGCGTTGAAACCGCTTCGATTTCGTGCAACGAAGCACCGGCAGAGTGAGCAACGGTCACCCCGTTAATCACTTCGCGTTTCACTTCTTCCATCGAAGTGATGGCTTCGCTCGTGCCGCTTTGGATGGCGCGAATCAAACTGCTGATGCGTTTCGTCGCTTCCGCCGAACGGCTGGCGAGATGCTCGACTTCCGACGCGACTACGCCAAAACCGTGTCCGTATTCGCCCGCCGCCGAAGCCTGAATCGAAGCGTTCAAAGCCAGCACGCCGGTACGGTCGGTGATTTCTTCGATGAGGCGCACGATTTCTTCGATCTCTTGTGAACGCTCGCCGAGTTGGCGAATGCGGCGCGAGGTTTCCTGCACCTGTTCCTGAATGCGCGCCATGCCTTCGACCGTGTTTTGCACGGCTTCAGAACCTTTGCGCGCAGTGGCGAGCGATTGTTCGGCGACTTGCGCAGACGACTCGGCGCTTTGCGAAACGCGGACGATTTGCGCAGACATTTCGGTCAAGGCGGTCGAGGTTTGCACAATGCGTTCAGACTGTTCCTGCGAACCTTGCGCGAGGCGTTCGGAATGCAACGCCGAATCAGTCGTCGTCGCATTGAGTTGCGACGACACGCCTTTCACCTTGCCGATGAGTTCGCGCAAGTTGACGATCATGAAATTGAAAGCGTCGGCAATCGCGCCCGTCATGTCTTCGGTCACTTCGGCTTCGGCGGTCAGGTCGCCGTCGGCCACGTTGGCGACTTCGTCGAGCAACTTCATGATCGAGCTTTGAATGCGGTCGCGTTCATCGCGCGATTGCATCAGGCCCTTGGTGTTGTCGAGCATCGAGTTAAAGGCTTTGGCCGTGCGTCCGAGTTCGTCGGTGGATTGCACGGGAATGCGTTTATCGAAATTGCCCTTTTCGACTTCGACGATCAGGCCGGTGATCTGTTCGGTTTGGCCTAGAATGGCGCGCGTGACGAAATAAGTCGCCAACGCGGCGAGCAACACGAAAAAGATACTTAAGCCCAGCGAGAAGTTACGCCCGCTCGACAGTCCGTCGCCGCGTTTGACGAGCAACTTGCCGAGGTCGGTGGTGACCGTGTCTTCCAGCGCACGCAAACGGTCGGCCAGTTGCGAACTGCGATTAACGATTTGCATCGCGTCGGTGCTGATCGTTTGCGGCGTCAACAACTGAGCCGAGACAAAAGCGTTGAAATCGCGCACTTCGCGCAATTCGCCGTCCAGGCGACCTGCATAACTTTCGCGCAACAGCGGGTTCGCCGCCTGGGCTTTGTCGAAAGCGGCTTTAAAGTTCGTCATACTGCTGTCGAGTTGACGCTGCAAAAATCCGAGTTGCGCGCGCTCTTCCGCCGTGATGTTTTTGGTCGCCGCGATGCCTCCGCCCAAGCCGCCGATTTCGCCGATATTGTTGAAAATTTCCGGCATCTGAAACGAACTCAAATCCATCAGGTAAAACGTGTCGGCGTCAGGGTCGAGCGTCAGGTTTGATTTGTCAGTGACCTGGCTAATGAATTCGTCAGTGGTCTGAATCAACTGTGAAGCGTCGTTATAAAGTTCGATGGGATTGCCGGAGCTACGGCTTTTCAACTGGCTCCACTTTTGCTGAATGGCTTTGAGCGAACTGGTCGCTTCGAGTACGGCACCGTAATTTTGGCCGTAACCAGCAGCGTCGCGTTGATCAATTGTCTCAGCAACAGCAAGTTCTTTGTCCACTGCCGACATCGCTTCGGTGCGCGGGCCTTGTGCCGCGTTCGCCCCGCGCGCCATCGCGTGGGTTAAGCTACGATAGCGCACCAGATTGAAGTGAGCGTTGCGCACCGGCGCGAGATATTCCACACCGATCTTTTCTTTGCCGGTGAACTCAATGTCGTTCGTTTTTTCCGTCCAGTACAGATTGAAAACGTAGAGGATCGGAATCGCCATCACAGCGGGAATCAACAAGAGCTTCCACTGAATCTTCAGGTTACTCAGAAAGTTGAAATTACGTTGCATCGTATCTCCTTTAGGACCGTCGTCTCGCGCTGTTCAGTGGCGTGTGCATCACTGGAAGGCGGGTTGGTGTTGCTTGCGAAATTGAAACGCAGTGGGGCGGGTAATCACCAGCCCCACTCATTGGTTGACTATGCCTTGAGCGCAGCGCGCGCCTTACCAGGCGTGAGTGCGCGCGTCGCAGAAGCGGGCGCGGCGGGCGCTTGCTTGTTGACGCGGAACGAAGCGACCGAACCTTGCAAGTCGTCAGCCAGTTCAGCCAACAGGTTGACCGTGTTGACCGATTGCTTAATGCCTTCTGCTGTGCCTTGCGTCGCTTGCGAAATGTTGAGCATGGTTTGGGCTACGGTTTCAGATTCCTGCGCCTGGCGTTCGGCCATTGTCGTGATCGAACCGATCATCTCAGCCAGTTTGCCGTTGACGCTTTCCATGTTTTCGAGCGCCTGACCGGCTTGTTGCACAAAGACTGTGCTTTCGACCACGCTGCGGGTGTTTTCTTCCATCGAGGCAATGGCGTCGTTGGTGCTTGCTTGCGCGGTTTTGACGAGTTCGGCGATGCGCTTGGCGGCTTCGGTCGAACGTTTCGAGAGGCGTTCGACTTCTTCGGCCACGACGCCGAAACCGCGTCCCGCTTCACCGGCGCGCGCCGCCTGAATCGAAGCGTTCAACGCCAGCACCGAGGTTCGATAGGCGACGTCGCCAATCAATTGCACGATCTCGCCGATCTCTTGCGAGTTTTCGCCGAGGCGCTTGATGCGTTTCGAGGTTTCCTGCACCTGATCGCGCAAGTTGCCCATGCTTTGAATCGTGCTTTCGACTTTGGCGGCTCCGTCGCGCGCGGTGATGATTGACTGTTCGGCCACGCGCTTGGAAGTTTCAGCCGTCACCGATACCTCTTTGATAGATTGCGCCATCTGCGAAACGCCTTGCGAAGTTGCGATAATCTGGGCGGCTTGCTGTTCGGTCTCGTGCGCGAGCAAAGCCGTTTGTCCCTGCGTTTCACTGACCGACTGGTTGACGGCGCTCGACACGATTTGCACCTTGCCGATGATCTGCCGCAACTGCGCGGTCATTACGTTGATTGAGTCGGCGATGGCACCCGTTACGTCGTTTGAAACGTCGGCTTGGCGGGTTAAGTCGCCGTCGGCCACTGAACTCACATCGTTGAGCAACTTCATTACGCTCATCTGAATGCGGTCTTTATCGTCGCGCGTTTGCAGCAGCGTGTTGTTACTGTCCAACATCGAGTTCATCGAACGAATCAACTGGCCGGTTTCGTCTTCCGAAGAAATGGCAATCTTGTCTACGGCTTGACCAGTCGCCACTTGGTTGGCGAAACGCGCGGCGGCTTGAATCGGTTGCGCGATGCGGCTCGCCAATACCCACAAACCACCCAAGGCTAACAGCGCGAAGGCAAAACCAATCGCGGCCTGTTTCAACGCCAGTGACGTAGCGTCCGCCGTAATCTTGGCTTGCGGAATTAGAATGCAAGCCGCCCACGGCGTCGTCGTCACGCCGATTTGCAGCGGCACGATCACGCGCAGCTTGTCCCCTTTCAAATCCACTAATTCGCGCCCCGCTTTGACCGTCGCCAAAATGTCACTCAATTCCGGCAGCTTTTCTGACAGCTTTTTGTTGGCGAATTCAGGATGGCCGGTCATGGCCGAAATCACGCCTTCGTTGTTGAGCAGAATCAACTGGCCGGTCTTGTCGTAAATGTTCACCTTGTCGGATTGCGCTTGCAGGAAGTCGAGCAAGAGGTCTACGCCAGAAATGCCATAAAACTCGCCGTCCACCACGATGGGTTCGAGCAGCGACGCCATCGTCACGATCTTACCGGCTACCGGATATTCATACGGGCCAACGATGCTTTGCTGTTTGGTGCGTTTCGGAATCTGGTAATAGTCGCCCGGTCCTTCTTTATCGTAATCAACGAGCGCCGTGACTTGTACGCCACCAGAGGCGTTTTTTTCCCAATAAGGCAGGAAGCGTCCGGTCTTGTCGTGACCGGGCTTGTTGACGAATTCGGCGTCGCGTCCGTCAAAGGTATTCGGTTCCCAGTTGGTATAGGTGCCGATGAATTGCGGGTGGCTTTCGTTGACCGAACGCAATATCGCATTGACCTCATCGCGCGAAAGCGAAATCGGATTGTTCTTATTCTTAATTTGCTTAAGCGCTTCGCCCGTGGTGCGGGCGGCGATCATGGCTTCTTCGATAGCGTTTTTCACCTTACCGGCTTCGTCACGCGCGATGTAAGTCGCGGTAGCCTTCGCGTTTTCGATGGCTTCGCTGCGGGCGTTATAAGACGAATACAACACGAAGGCCGTAATCGTGGCGAACAAAGCCGCGCCCGTCCAAAGCGCGATCTTTTGCTGAATGGTTTTCGGTTGCGGAAACTGCAATTTCATAAAAGGTTCCTCTTCTTCAGAAACTAAAACTCAAACCCACTGCCGACCGTGATAGGCAAGTAAAACGAAGCGGGGATGTAAGAAAGGATGTGCGTCTATACGACGCTGGGCGACGCTGGAAAGGGTGTGCGGAGAAAGGGATGCGGTAAACGAGCCGACTAAGCGGCGGCGTGCAATTCGAGCGCACGCAATAAGCCCTCGAGATCAAGCAGGCTCAACAAGTCGCCCGCGTGGTGAACGTAACCGCGCGTGTGTTGCGCCATCATGTGATTAGCGACTTGATCCAGTTTTTGCACCTGATCGGGCGTCACGTTGACCACGCCGTAAACGCGGTCTACGACTAAACAAGTGGTCAAATCGCCGGCGTTGGTTTGCGCTACGAGCAGGCTGCTGCCGCGCGGCACTTCGCCGGTTGATTCGCCAAACAGCGCGTTGATATCCACCAGCGAAAGAATGTCGCCGCGCAAATTGGTAATGCCCAAAATCCAGTCGGGTACGTTCGGCACGGGCGTGTGCTGTTCTAATTCTGCAATCTCGATGATGTGATCAAGCGGTACGGCATAGCGCAACTCGCCCAACGCAAAAATCAAATGCTTCTCTTGTTCAGCTTCTATGGTTGCAACAGGAGCTGCCACCGGCATCACTGCCACTGGCGTGGCGGAAACTGGTGCGGCAACTGGCAAAACCAGTTGAGCCTTAGCCTGTGCGACCAGTGTGTCAGACGCGGCAGGCACTTCTTCAAACGCAGGCAGCGCAGGCGACGCGCTTTCTGTCAGCGCCGTGCGTGTACGTTCCAGAAAAGCCCGTTCTGCCACGAGCCTGCCGGTGCGCAATTCTTCCAACAGTTCGCGCGCGCTCACGCCGGGCGAAGCCGGTTGAGCCAGCGGCGCAGTCGTCGTTGGCGCAGCCGCGAACAGCGAAGCGTTGGCAGCCTGATTGGCCTGTGCGACCTGCTGCAATTCTTCCAGCGCCGCCGACAAAGCAGGTTGCGCGTCCAACAACGCGAAGTTGGCCGACGCAAAGTTAGCAGGATGCGAGGTCAGATTATTTCCATCCATTTGAATAAGACTCCCGGCCGAGCCAGAACCATTGACAGTTCTTTCGACCAATCACGCACGAACGCGCGCAGCCCCAGCGAACGCGACAGCAGAGCCGCGCCTGGTAAAAGCTACGCGAGCCACAGCGCCTAAAACTAATTAGATCAACCGCGCAATGGTGGACAGCAATTCGTCCTGATTGCAGGGTTTCAGCAGGTAAGCATCAGCTCCCTGG
This sequence comes from Acidobacteriota bacterium, assembly GCA_043718445.1. Classification (GTDB taxonomy): domain Bacteria; phylum Acidobacteriota; class Blastocatellia; order RBC074; family RBC074; genus JACPYM01. The sequence continues at coordinate 17,941 of JAYSVR010000172.1, forward strand.
CGCATGCCCCAGAACCGGTCGCTGGGTTGATCTTTGGTCGTCAACATAACGATAGGCGTCGCCTTGGTGTCAGGCGCGGTCTTGAGATCGCGGCAAACTTGAAAGCCGTTGCGCCCCGGCAAAATCACGTCGAGCACGATCAGCTCAGGCTTTTCGTTACGCGCCATTTCTACGCCGTCTTCGCCGTTGGTCGCCGTCAACACGCGAAAGCCGTTGTTGAGTAACGCAGTTTTGACGACCTGCATTTGGGTGGGACTGTCTTCGACTACCAGAATTGTACGAGCCATGTTGGTTCTCCTCAGACTGCCTCAGCGAGCCGAAGCATTTGGTAAGTAGTTATTTGCTTTTTTTGCAGTGTTTTTCGACGGCCTTGAGTAGGTCGTTCGGTACGAAAGGTTTGGTGATATAGCCTTGCGCGCCAACCAGGCGCGCGCGCATCTTGTCGAAAAAGCCGTCGCGTCCGCTCAACATCACGACCGGCACCGACTTGGTCGTGGCGTAACCCTTGATGATCTTGCATACCTGATAGCCGTCAGCGCCGGGCAACATAATGTCGAGCAAGATCAAGTCGAGTTTAGTTTCATTCAGCTTGGCAAGAGCTTCCATCATTTCAGAAGCGACTAGCACGCGATGTCCGTGCTGTTCGAGCGAGAGCGAAACCAGCTTGCACACCGTCGGCGAATCATCAATCACCAAAATTGTTTTGGCGTCAGCGCCATAACTTTGCGCTTGGCGCTGTTGCAGCGCGACGATCAAATTTTTCAGCCCCTGGTCTTCGGGTTGTAACTGGCTGGCGCGGCGCAAGGCATTCAGCCCTTCGGCCACTTGCCCGCCATTCAAAAAGGCCAGCGCCATGTGGTAATAGGCTCCGGGAGTTTCTTCGCGGCTGGCATGTTCCTGAAAACGCCGGAGCGCTTCGTGCAGCACGTTGCGATCAGCCGCCTGATTGGCGATGACCGCATCAAGATCGTTGAGCGCCAGCATCGAGCGGCATTGCGGGCAGTTCGCCATTTCCATCTGGAACGATGACAAACACAGCGGGCATTGCCATGTGGGTTCGGGCGAACCGACCTTCGCGTAAATCTGATTGAGGCAAGTGATGGCCTGTTCGTTGTTCGGATTGATCTTGAGAACTTTTTGCAAACAACGCACGGCGTCTGCCGGTTTCTCGACCACCGCCGCCAATGACAGCCACACCAACTCGCTGTTGGGATTGAGCGCCGAGGCTTCCATCAACAGCCAGCGCGCGCGCGAACGATTGTCGGCTTTCGCCAGCCGAATGCCTTCGTTCACCAGCGTCTTGTGCAAACTGACGAGGGCTTGTTCGTTTTGCGGATTGATTTCGAGTACGCGGCGTAAGTAGCCAATGGCCTCTTCATCGCTGTTAGCGAACGAAGCCAAACCCAGCCAACCGGCTTCGTTGCTGGGGTCGCGTTCGACCACTTTTTGCCAGAAGGTGCGCGCTGAGGTAGCGCTCCCCAACAACGATTGTCTTTCTTGAGCCGGGGCCTGAGCCGGGGCAGGGGCCGCAGCCGCAGCACTCATTTCCATATCTGATGTCGTAGCGCCTGATTTCATGAAGGGAACTTGAGGAACGAACAGGAAGCCCGTAAAGGCAAACCCACAGGTTCAACGAAAATTGCACGTAAGAGCCATGAGCGTCGAGAAAATGACACTCGTTTAGGTTTGCTTCGACAGAAGCGGGGATGGAGTTTTTTTTGAGCGGAAGAGTCGAGGGTGTGAGCGTTGGGGAAGCGTTTGAAACACCAATGAAATCGGCGGCCCTGCTGCGTTAGGGATGCGGTAACTAACCCGCTGCAACGGCTGTGTTCAATCTGCCAATAAGGCTTACCAAAAAAGGCCTAAAACGATCCTCTTCCTATTCCAACCCATTCCGGCCACATGTGCCGAATCACCGGTCACCGAGGTTCGCCTGCCGCTCCTTAAACATCTGAAAACCAAGCGGAGCAAAGCATCGAATCCTGACTGACGACACTAAGTCATCAATTACAAACAAGGTACGAACCGGACGGAGTATAGGGGCACTGCAATGCCATTGCAATAACAATTTTCGCTAAAGTGCCTGTATCTATTGAAGATTTTTGCAGTAATACTTTTTGCATTCGCTCACGTGCCGCCTTTGCCCCGGCCTTGAGGTGAAGCAAAAACTGATATGCCAGTGCAAAAAAAGACGGTGAGCCATCGTTAGCTCATCGTCTTTTTTTGCACTGGCATGTCAGCAGAACTATCTCTTATTGACCTTTGGTCGTGAAGAAATAGCTCAAACCGATGATGAAGGTGTTCTGATTTTTACGCGCCGCGCCGCCCGCATTCGTGAAGAAGTTCTGGTCGGAGAAATCACGCCGGAACTCGACCCGCGTGATGAAGTTATCTATCAACTTGAACTCCTGCGTCAGCGTGAGGCCTTTGAGCGTTTGTCCGACTCCCGAACGTAAGCCGCTGCGATCTTTGAAAATCTCGAAGCGCGGGGAGAAGGCCATACGGCTGTTCAACGCGTAGCGCAAATAGCTGGCATAAGCCTGCCATTTGCCGCGTTTGCCGTCGTTGTCGCCATCAGCGCCTAACGTGTATTCGCCCATCAACGTGAGTTTGTCGTTCACGTAAACGGTCGCCAACGTGTCGGCAATGTGACGTACGTTATCGCGCGCAGACGCCAACGGCACATTCGCCAAGGGCGCTTCTTTGCCGACCAGGTAGCTTTGAATCACTGTGAACTTGCTGTTCGGCGATAAAGCAATCTGGCCGCCTACGCTCTTGCCGCTGCCTTTGGCATTGTTCTCAAAGACATTGTCCCAGCCGTTCACGAGCAAGCCCGTGAGCGCGACTTTGTCATTGATCGCGTATTTGGCGCGCAATCCCATGTGGTAAAACGGCCCGCCATACCAATAAGTAAAGGCGCGTGAGTAATTAAAGTTGTCTTTGGTATCAACTACTTCGCCGCCAATCGGGGTATAGAACTTGCCGAAATCCAACGTGAGACCTTTGCCGATGGGAGCCACATAGCTTCCATAAGCCTGTAACACGTGCTTCGTTGCGTCGTTGCGGCTCGAATCGCTGACCGAAATTACGCGGTCAACAGTTTCGCCCACGCCGAGTTCAATGCGGAAGCCAAGCGGGTTTTCTTTCGAGTTTTTACGCTCGAACGAAACCTTCGCCATTTGCAGACTGAAAGCATTGTGACGCACGTCGAACGCGCGTCCTTGAGAGAACAAGTCCACCTTGTTGTTGTTAAAGCTGTAATAGCCATCCACGATGCCGCTGACTTCAACGTCTTTAAAGAAGTTGAGAGTGCCAGCGTTATCGTCTTTTTTCGGAGCCGGAGCAGGAGTTACCGCCGGAGCCGCAGGAGCTTGCTGTTGCACGGGCATAAGCTGTGCTTTGGCAGGTTTCGGCGGCGCAGGCATCGCAAGTGTCGTCGGGGTCGCGGCGAATAACGCCTTAGCCGACTTGACCATTGATTTCAGCGAGAGCGAAACGCGCGGCGCGTTCGCTGACAGTTCAGGCAATACGACGGGGGCTTCTTGACGAAGCTTAATCGCACTGACCGGCTGACTCGCTAACGCCGTAGCGCATTCCGCTTTGGTAGCGCGTGTGGAAACGTCGGCAGAAATGCGCGTCAGTTGGGCTTCCAACTGGCGCACACGTTCTTCCATTAGTTCCATCGCGCGGGCCATCTCGGCCCTTAGCTCTGCTGACGTGGGAGTACGAGGCTCGATTTTCACGGGCATCGGACGTCCAGGTTCAGCCGTCGGCTTCGAACTGGTTTTGGCAATCATAGCAACAGCATTGTTAGCAGATGCGTCGCTGGTGTTAATGACGTTCGCGGCATAGGCAGAGAGCGGCATGGCAAGCATGCCGAACCCCACCATGAAGTTGAAGGTCGCGCGTCTAAACAGGCTCGACCCTTCGATTCTTCTTAAAATCATGGGTTATTTTTTCTCCTGAAAAGCAGCGCGCTGTCGGCGCGTTTCTTAAGCGCAGGCCACGGACGGTGTAATTACAACCGTCCGCCATACTTTGCGCTGTGGGAAACCCCGCAGCGCCGCTGCGTCATAACTCGTGGGCGGTGAAACCCTGAATTGCACTCGGAGAAATAAAAAAGCTTATGGGTGGGAATCGTACTGAACTGAAGATTGGCGTGAATGCGCCTCACCGTTCACCTGACCCTGACACCTTGCACCTTCGCATTCTCTGCGGGAACTCATCCGATCATCTCAACCGGCACTCAACGCCGCTGGCCCGGGCACTTATCGCCACACAGCCAGCCGCCTTTGACGACGACGTGGACACCTCGCACGCAATCATTTCAACCGAGTTTTTCAGCTTGATGAATTGCCTGAAGGCGATGGCGGCACTTGAACTTTCCGCTGTCGTATTTTGAGATTGGGGATGAGTACCGCGCGCATCTTACTCAAAAGCCGTCTGGATGGGAATTTCTTTTTACATCGGTCAGTTTTGCCATAAGCGCGAAGGGCTTTCGCCACAAAAAAGCACAAAAGACACAAAAGGATTTCTGACCAATAGATTTCTTTTTGTGTCT
>JAYSVR010000173.1:0-6649 GCA_043718445.1 Acidobacteriota bacterium
TAGTGGCTAGTTTCAAAAACTACTTACTAGCCACTAACCACTAGCCACTCTGGAGAAACCTATGAATGAAACGCTGCTGAAAATGGATAGCGTGAAAAAAGTATTCTTGACCGATGAAGTCGAGACGCACGCGCTGTCAGGCATTCACCTCGAAATCGGAAAAGGCGAATACGTCTCGATTGCCGGGCCGTCGGGTTGCGGTAAGTCTACGTTGCTTTCGATTTTGGGTTTGCTCGATTCGCCGAGCGACGGCGAATACGTGCTGAACGGCAAGCCGGTGCAAGGGCTGTCATTGAGTGAACGCGCGCGCATCCGCAACCGCGAGATCGGCTTCATCTTTCAGAGTTTTAACTTGATCGGCGATCTGACGGTCTATGAAAACGTAGAACTGCCGCTCACCTATCGCGGCATGTCTTCAGTCGAGCGCAAAGAGAAAGTCAACGCCGCACTCGAACGCGTAGGCATGGTGCATCGCGCGAAACACTTACCCTCGCAACTTTCCGGCGGTCAACAGCAGCGCGTCGCCGTCGCCCGTGCCGTTTGCGGTGATCCGGCGATTTTGCTGGCTGACGAACCTACCGGTAATCTGGATTCAACCAACGGCGAAGCGGTCATGGACTTGTTGCGCGAATTGCATCGCGGCGGCGCTACGATTTGCATGGTCACGCACGATACGCGCTTTTCGAAACACGCCGACCGCTCGATTCATTTGTTCGACGGACGCATTGTCGAAGAAGGCCAAAACCACTGACCTTACCGTAACGATGGTTGGAAGAGAATGTTTTCGAGTCTTCCGACGCGTTGCTCTACTTCGGCGAGTCTCCGGTCAACGTTGTCGAAGCTGATTCGTTTTATCGGCCTGCTCGTACCGCTCCGCTTGCGCGCCGATTGGCGGCAGGAGTGGTAATCCGAATTGCTTCACCGCGAAGCGCAACTCGCGCAGTGGGACAAGCTCGACCGGCGCAACAAGCTCGCGCTGTTGCGCAAAAGTCTCGGCGCATTCGTGGATGCGCTGTGGTTACAACCGAGAAGATGGCCGAGAAGATGTGAGGATGAAAATGATTCAAGACCTGAGATTCGGTATCAAGATGCTGTTCAAAAATCCGGGCTTCAGCGTCGTCGTATTGCTGACGCTGGCCTTTGGCATTGGCGTGAATACGGCGCTGTTTACGGTGTTCAATGCGCTGGTGTTGAAGCCGTTGCCGTTGAAAGACGCCGAGCGCGTCGTAGCGATTCGCGGCGTGCCTTCGCCCAATCAGGGGGCGCGGCGGTTCTCTTATCCCGACTATCAGGATTACGTCGCGCGCGCGCAGACGCTGGCCGGACTGACGCTGATGAGCGAGACGGGCGCTACGCTGGGCATCGAAGAGACGAGGCCGCCGAAGCCACTTGACGCGCAAACGCAGCGCGAAGATTTCGGCGTGGTTTCGATTCAGATGGTGGCGGCCAATTACTTTGCGGTGCTGGGCGCTGAGATGGCGCTGGGGCGCGGGTTTTTACCGGAAGAAGAACGCACGCCGAATACGCACGCGGTCGCGGTGTTGAGCCATTACTTTTGGGAACTCGCGTTCAGGAGCGATCCGCAGGTGATCGGGTGCACCATCCGTCTGGCGGGTCAGCCCTTCACCATCGTAGGCGTGACGAACCGCGAGTTCATCGGCACGACGCCGAATCGTCCGGCGTGCTGGTTGCCGTTGATGATGCGCGCTGCGTTGTCGCCAGAGGCTGGCACGCCAAGCTGGCACACCGACCGCAATCTCGCGGGTTTCAATATGCTGGGGCGGTTGAAGCCGAACGTGACCGTCGCACAGGCGCAGGCCGAATTGAGTTACCTGACCGCGCAACTGGCGCGCGAACATCCGGGGAAAGATCGTCCCGGTGAGAATCGTAATGCTGCTGTGCTGTTGAAAAGCGCGCCGGGTTTCGTTTCGCAAGATGACGAAGAAGGCGGGGGCAAATCTTTTTGATCTTGCCGCTGTCGGTCGCGCTGGTGTTGCTGATCGCTTGCGCCAACGTAGCCAATCTGATGTTGGCGCGCGCGGCACGGCGACAAAAAGAAATCGCTACGCGATTGGCGCTGGGGGCTACGCGCGGACGCATCATTCGGCAGTTGTTGACCGAGAGCCTGTTGATCGCGTTGGCAGGCGGCGCGCTGGGCTTGTTGCTGGCGTGGTGGGCGCTCGCCGTGTTGTATCCGTTATTGCTCGCGGGCTTTCCGATTCCGGCTACGTTTCGAGCTTCGATGGCGATCAATCTGGAACCGGACTATCGCGTCTTCGGCTTTGCGTTGTTGATGGCGCTGCTTGCGGGGCTGACGGCGGGACTGGCTCCGGCGTGGCAGGCTTCGCGTCCGAATTTGACGGCGGCGATCAAAGGCGAAGGCTCCGTCTTCGGCGAACACCTCAGCCAGTCACGCTTGCGCAATGCGTTGATCGTCACGCAACTCGCATTCTCGCTCGTCTTGCTGGTCAGCGCCGGATTGCTCGTGCGCAATCTGCAAAAGCTGCAAACGATTGATACGGGCTTTGAGACCGCTCGGCTCTTTACCGCTGAGGTTGATCTGGGAACAGCGCGCGCTACGCAAACCGAAGCCTTGCGCCAACAGCTTGAAACGCGCTTGCGCACGCTGCCCGACGTAGTTTCGGTCAGCCGCACTTCGCACGCGCCCTTGTCAGGACAATCTGCGGGTGCATTCGTCACGTTGCCCTCAGACAGCGACGCGCAGAATTTACCGACCATGACCGTGAGTTGCCTTCGCGTTTCGCCTTCGCACTTGGCAACGCTCGGTGTGCCGTTGTTGCACGGACGTAATTTCACCGAACAGGAAGCCGCTGCTGGCGCGCGCGTCGCCGTCATCAGCGCGGCAACGGTGCGCAAATACTGGCCGCAGTTCAACGACCTCAATCAGGCGCTCGGCCAATCGCTGCGCATTCAAACCGATTACGACGAAGCGCCGAATCCCGCGAACGTTCCCGTCTACCAAGTCATCGGCGTTACGCGCGATCTCATCACCGGTCTGGTTTTCCGCCGCGACGGGCCGTTTCTTTATCTGCCGTTTCAAGCGGGCAAAGCGGGCGGCGAATACTTGCTCGTGCGTACGCGCACAGACGCGAGCCGCGTGATGGCGACGATGTATGCCGAGACGGCGGCGATTGATGCAACGGCTACGTTGGCGCTGAAAACGACGGCGGAATGGTTGGCGCTGCAAACCTTTCCGTTCCGCATCGCCGCTAACCTCGCGCTCGTATTGGGCCTCGTCGCCTTGTTGCTCGCGGCGATTGGACTTTACGGCGTGATGTCGTTCGTCGTCGCGCAACGCACGCGCGAGATCGGCATTCGCGTAGCCCTCGGCGCACAATCGCGCGGCATCCTGACGCTGTTCATCAAACAAGGCATGCGGCTGATCGCGCTTGGCATCGTCATCGGCTTGCTCGGCGGCGCAGCCATCGCGCGACTGCTCGCGCTCATTCTGGTTGATCTGAGCCCCTTCGATCCGCTGACCTTTGGCGGCGTGTCGCTCTGTTTGATCGCAGTGGCATTGCTGGCGACGTGGCTGCCCGCTCGTCGTGCGGCGCGCGTTGATCCGATGATTGCGTTACGTCACGACTAACAAGGCAAGGACGCCCGACGTGGGCGAATGACGACGTTCACCACGGCAAATAAGTTTGCAGTTGTTGACTGACCTGTTGCCGGTCTGCGGCAGCAAGATGACCGAGCTTTTTGAGAATGAGCCGTTGATCGAGCGTGAAAAGTTTGAGGCGCACCAGACAAGGTTTGGTCAAGCCTGCGGCTTTGAGGTCGCTCACATTGACATCGCCCGGCCACGGATGGTGTGCGGCGGAAGTAATCATCGCCAAGACCGTGTGGCCGCGTCGGCTGAAGCTGTTCGCGCTCAACACCAGTGCCGGACGTCGTTTCGCGCCGGGCTGGTTACTGAAGGGAAAAGGTACGACGACGATGTCCCATTGCGCGAGCGGCGGCGTGGTCGCTTTCACCGCCTTGTGCGTCGTAACGGTTTTTTTAGAGGTCACGGAAAGCCTCCTCGTCTGCGTCGCTCGACCATTCATCGAGCGTGGCGTTGAGCGCCTGATGAAAGGCCGCGTCAAAGGGTTCGACTCGTTTGAGTGAAACCACGTCGCCTGCGATTTCATACGCGATTACGTCGCCCGGCTGGGCGCGCAATGCCGCGCGAACTTCTTTGGGCAACGTGACCTGACTCTTGCTGGAAAGTTTGCTGGTTTGCATGACTTACTCCTTTACGCTTTACCGTAAAGCTAGCAAGCCGTGTGAAAGGAAGTCAATGTGCATCTTGAGAAAAAGCGAATCCCTGACTGCGACGACTGCGACACGCCGCCTCGTTCAATTCATCGGCTGGCTCGTACCGCGAGGCTTGCGCGCCGATTGACGGCAGGAGCGGGAGGCCGAGTTGACTAACCGCAAAACGTTGCTTTCATCAGCTTGGAAAAACTCAAGCTGGGCCGGTTTGATTTACGAGATTGCGCCGCTGGCGCGCGCTCAGATAGAAGCCTTTGAAGTAGCCATACATTGACCAGCACGAAGAAATCACGACCAGCCATAACAGCGAACGGCCCAGCCCGTACATCATCATTTGAAAATCGCGCACGGTGTAAGCGCCCGCGCCGCGCAAGTGCGCAATCGCCGTAGCCATTTCAGGAACCGTCCAAAACTGCAACACCGGATAAGCCAGCGTCGCCGTCGGCGGCCCGCCGTTGACCGAAGAAAAAATCAGCAACGAGATCGTCACGACCTGCGAAAACATTTTGAACTTGCCCGCCTTCGAAGCCGGGATGATTAACCCTTCCGCGGCAGCGACCGAACGCAAACCCGTCACGGCGAATTCGCGTCCGATGATGATGACCACGGCCCACGCGGGCACGAGGCGGTTTTCGACTAACGAAATAAACGCCGAAGAGATCAACAGCTTGTCCGCAATCGGATCGAGCAGCGTACCGAACGCCGACACCTGCCCGCGCCGCCGCGCAATCCATCCATCCAACGCATCGGTGATCGCTGCGATCAAGAATAACGTCAATCCCGCGATGTGTTGCGGCAAGCCGAAATAGTCTTCGGCAAAGCGCGTCAGCAACACGACGACGAGCAGCGGTACGATAAAGATTCGCAACAAGGTGAGCAGATTGGGCAGATTCATGGGCAGTCCTCAGCCTTGTCAGTAACAGAGAACCGCTATACCGTCAAAGCCGAAGCCGCCAACGAAAGGAGTCGCTTATGGAATGGCATCGCATCGAAACGCTCAAAGACCAGTTGTTACACGAAGCAGACCCCGGTCTCGTGTTCCAGTATTTCTTCGATCATGTGGCCGGGCAGCCGGGCTTCATCGCCGCCGGCAAACCCGTCGCGCCCGCCGTTGACGCCTTGCTGGGCGCAGTCGTTACGCGCACCGTGCCGCACCTGATCGGCAAGGCTGCGACGCTCACCGAAATGCACCTGACCGAAGTGCCCGGTCATCACTTCATCCACGGCACCGTCGACACCGACGCAGGTGTTTGCATCATTCTCTATTTGGAAGACCTCAAAGTCGGCTTGCTTTCGTTCACGGAAGAAGTCGAGAGCGGCTTCATGTTTTGCGGACGCTTCACGACCTTGCCGACGGGCGAAGACCAGCCCCTCGTGCTGCCGATGCGCAATCAGACCGGACATTGAATCGGCGGCTTGATGGTGTAGACTTCGCCTGCCAGCAGCAACCAAACCAACTCAGGTGCAATATGAATGAACCGCTCATCAACCCTTATGACACGCGCGGGATGATCCGCGAAGCGCGCCAGTTTTTCGGGCGCAAGCGCGAGTTGCGCGAAACCTTCGGACGGCTGGCGACGATGCAAAGCGTCTCGGTCGTAGGCGAACGCCGCATCGGCAAGTCTTCGTTCCTGCATCGCCTGACCGCGCCGAGCAACGGTGAAGCGCCGCCGGACGTGAGGCTTTACTTCCTCGATTTGCAGCGCGTGTTTTCTGCCGACGAGTTTTATCGGCGTGCGTGCAAGCTGATCGGCAGCGAGAATGGCGAAGCGCCGCGCCGTGCGTTTGAAGAAGCCTTACAAAACCGCCGCGTCGTGTTGTGCCTCGATGAATTCGAGCAGGCTTATAAGCAGGATTTCGGCGACGAGTTTTTCAACGCAATGCGCAGCTACGCGCAGGAAGGCAATCTGGCGCTGGTCGTCGCCACCGAGACGCCGCTCAACCAACTCGACGCACGTTATTTGCGCGGACAGGATGCGACTTCGCGTTTTAACAACATCTTCACGCCGCTGCCGCTGGGCGAACTCACCGACGAAGAAGCGCGCGAAATGGTCGCCGCACCACGCGGCGAGTTTTCGTTCACGAAAGAAGAAGTCGAAAGCATTCTGGCGCGCGGCGAACGCAAGCCGCTCGCCCTCAATCAGATTTGCGCTGAGAGGTACGCCGCCCAGCACGGTTATCCGCCTATCGCTGAACCGGCAGCGATCACACCGCCGACAGCGCCTGCGGTAACTGAGACTTTCGCTCCGCCGTCCGCGCCACCCACAACGTATCGGTCTGACGTAGACGCCTCGGCAAGTTGGGGCATTCGCATCGGCCTCATTGGAGTCATCGTCAGTGCGTTGAGCAGCAAGGCGGGGCTTGAAGCGGGGAT
>JAYSVR010000174.1:0-6642 GCA_043718445.1 Acidobacteriota bacterium
CTGTTTAGGTAACCCAACGAAATTTTCGTTCAGATTCAAGGAGAGTTTAAGAGTTATGCCGAATCATAAGTCTGCTGAAAAGCGCGACCGCCAAAACGCTAAGAGCAAAGCGATCAACACTACGCACCGCACCAAGTTGCGCGGTGCGCTCAAGAAATTACGCACCGTCGTCGCGGGCGGCCAAAAAGAAGAAGCCCAGACGCTGTTGTCGCAAACCGTATCCATCATTGATAAATCCGTGCAAAAAGGCGTGCTGCACCGCAACGCCGCCGCGCGTCACAAATCGCGCCTGACCGGACACGTCAAAGAATTGCTGGCGAAATAGTTTCGTTCGACTGAACAAACGCCCTTTCGATTTAAGCCTGATTCGTAGCTAAAGCGAGTCAGGCTTTTTTGCGTCCTGCTTCTGAAGTTCGCCGCGCCGGTCAGTAGCGCACCCAACCCCTGCGCGTTATGATGCGCGCCTCAAATCAAGTCACCCCGTGAAGAAGGAACCCCTATGGCACAGCTTGCCGAAGAACGTCAGTTGCTCAAGGGCATCTATCAACGCCTGAAAGACGAACCGCTCGAACCCGGCAGCGAGCTTTATCAGCCTGTCTATGAAATGCCCGGCAGCGATGATCCGGTAAAAAGACTCAAAAAAGGCATCGAGTTCAGCGAAGTCGAGAGCGTGCAAATGTTTTCGGGCTTTCGCGGTTCGGGCAAAACCACCGAACTCAAACGGCTGAAAAAACAATTGGAAGACGAAGATTACTTCGTGATCTATGGCGATGCGTTGAAATACCTCAACCCTGCCGAACCAGTCGAGATCACAGACTTGTTGATCGTGCTGGCGGGCGCTTTCAGCGATGCGTTGACCGAAGCGCGCTCTGACATCCACATCGAAAAAGAATCTTATTGGGTCAGGCTGAGAAATTACCTTACCGACACCAACATCGAGATCAGCGAAGTAAACCTCAAGACCGAAGCCGACAGCATCGCCAAAGAGTTGATCGGCGGCATCAAGGCCGGTGTTGACGTGAAGCTCGCGTTACACACTTCGCCGTCGTTTCGGCAAAATCTGCAAAAGTTCATGGCGAACCGCATCAGCGAGTTGAAAGGCCAGGTAGACAAGTTTGTCGAAGACGGCGTGAAAGCGATTCGCCGAAGTTACGGCGAGCAAAAACAAATCGTATTTATCTTCGACTCGCTCGAACAGTTGCGCGGCTCATTGGCGAATGAAAAAGCCGTGATTGACAGCGTGATGCGGCTCTTTGCCAATTACAGCAACTTGCTTGAGTTGCCCTATGTGCATTGCGTTTACACCGTGCCGCCCTGGTTGAAGTTTGCGATGCCGGGCGCGACCAATACGGTCATGCTGCCCAGCTTGCGGCAATGGAACAACGACGACGCGCGCAGCCTTTATCTGACGGGTTGGGACGCCTTGCGCAACTTGCTCAAGCGCCGCGTAGGCGTGGCAAATTGCGATCACGTCTTTGGCTTGCCCGATGCACAAGGCCATCACGCTGCTGCCGACCGTTTGATCGGATTGTGCGGCGGACACTTCCGCGACTTGTTGCTGTTGGTGCGCGAGTGCGTTTTGCGCGCTGAAAACCTGCCGATGGACGAACGATATATCAACGCCGCCATCATCAACGCGCGCAGCCAACTGTTGCCGCTTTCCATCGAAAGCGTCCGCTGGTTGCATCGCATCGAACAAACGCGCACGCCCGCCTTGCCTGACGATTCGCCCGAAAGTGTCAGCCGGATGACACGTTTCATTGACACGCATCTGGTGCTTTATCTGACCAACGGCGAAGAGTGGTATGACGTTCATCCGCTCATTCGTAACGAAATCGGCACGATGATCGCGCGGCACGGCCTGACCGATGAATCGGTTGAGCAATAGGCGTTTTCAAAATGAGTTCAGAGTTACCCGCTACGTTGTCGTCCACGCCCGCCGCTGAGAGTCGCCCTTCGGCCAATTCCGTCGAATGGCAAAAACTGTTGACGCATTTTGAATGGAACGAAGGATTCACTTTCGTCATCCTGCTCCTGCCCGATGCCGAAGGCGCAGCTTTGCGGCGGCAGGCGCTCGAACGTTTTCTCGCAAGTTCAGGCAAACAAATACAACTGATTACTTTCGCTTCGCCGGATGAATTGAAGCATCTGGCTGGACGGCTGCTTGAGTTATCCGTTCCACCTGCGACCAGCGCGATTTGGGTCGAAGCCGTCGTCCCTGAATTCGCCGCTGATTATCAAGTATGGCGCGAAGCCTGGCGCGAAGCCGTCGCCCGTCTCAATCAATTTCGCAATCCGCTGCGCGAACGTTTCAACGTGCCGCTCTTGTTTGTGGGCGCTCCGTGGTTGCAATCGGTCTTGCACGACGCCGCGCCCGATCTGTGGTCGGTGCGCACCACGGTCGTGCCCATCGAACCTGAAGCCTCGCCGTGGCGCGACTATCTCGCCTCGTGGCCTGAACGCGCCGACGCCAGCAGCAAAGCGTGGGACGAAAACGCCCCTGATGCCGAACTCGCTTTGCAAGCCGCCGCAAGTTTGCGCGGCAAGCCAGGTGATGAAATCAAACTCGCCGAAATGCTCACGCGCGCGGGCGCGGGACTGATTGCACGCTCTGTCAACCTGGAAGCTGAAAAGGTTTTGCTCGAAGCCCTCGCCTTGCTTGGTCGGCACAAAGCTGATTCACCAGAGCAAGCTGAAGCATTCCATCAGCTAGGTCGCGCACAGATAGCATTGTCTGATTATGAACCTGCCAACCGAAATCTGGAGCAAGCCCTTCGGCTTTATCGGAAAGCAGGAAATATATGGGGCGAAGCCAACTGCATTGAGAAGTTTGGCGATATTGCTCTTCGGCGTTCACATCACGACGAAGCGCAGTCGCGGTATGCCGAAGCCCTGCCGCTCTATCGCCGCGTGGGAAATATCGTAGGCGAAGCCAACTGCATCCTGAGTTTAGGCGATATTGCTCTTCGGCGTTCACAGCACGACGAAGCGCAGTCGCGGTATGCCGAAGCCCTGCCGCTCTTTCGCCGTGTGGGAAATGTCTTAGGTGAAGCCAACTGCATCGCGTGTTTAGGCGATATTGCTCTTCAGCGTTCGCAGCACGACGAAGCGCGTGCGCGGTATGCCGAAGCCTTGCCGCTCTATCGCCGCGTGGGCGATGTCTTAGGCGAAGCCAACTGCATTTGGGGACTCGGCAATGTTGCGCTTGAGAGGAACGATTTCACTGAAACGCAATCGAAGTTTGAGCAATGCCTGAAGCTCTATCGTCAGGTCGGACACTTGCATAACGAAGCGGAATGCTTAACCGGTTTCGGCGATCTGGCAGCGAAGCAAGCTAAGACCGAAGAAGCTCGTGCGTATTACGAACAAGCCTTAGCCACCTTTGAACAGCTACAGGCATTGGATTGGATTGGCAAAACCCATCAACGATTAGCCCGCCTCAGCAAAGGCGATCTGGCTGCGCAAGCTCACGTTGCAGCCGCGCGCGCTGCTTACGAACAAGCCGGATTGACGAAGCTGCTCAACGAACTTGATGAAGAGTTCGCCTTGAAGTGAGGATTCTTTCTGGCACGGTTAAAGTGGGCGCGTTATGATGCTCGCGTCATTTTATTCGGTAGGAGAAAACGTGATGAAAGCTGAGAAAGAAATCGTCTCAAGACCCAAGGTAGTTGTCGAAGCGGAAGCGGAGTTTGACTATCCTGAGCCGCAATCTGATTGGGGAAGAGAGTTGCTGGCTTTGATGAAAGCCGTGGACGATTCCGGCATTCCAAAACTTTCTGTCGAAGAAATCGAAGCATATCTCGAACGACCGTCGGGAAACGATTATCCGAATGAAACGGTCTTGCGGACTGCGGCCTCAGTGTCATCGTAAGGCATTCCTCTTGTGTCAAAGATCATTACCTTCATAGATTCAGGCATACTCATCACCGCCGCGCGCGGTCAGAATGCCGTTTTGCGAGCGCGCGCCGCTCAGTTGCTGACGGATACCCAACGCGAATTTGCTTCCAGCCCTTTCGTACAACTCGAAGTCATGCCCAAAGCTATCTGGGCGAAAAATCAAGCTGAACGGGAACTTTACGAAGCCTTTTTCGCCCGTGTACAACACTGGCCTGATGATCTCGTCGCCGTGATCGCTCAAGCGCACCAAGAAGCGGCCAAGGATGGCTTGGGCAGCATGGATGCGTTGCACATCGCCGCCGGCGTATTGCTGAAAGCCGATGAATTGGTGACGATTGAAAAGCCCACCAAGTCAATTCACCGAACCAAGAGCATCAAGGTCGTTTCGTTATACTGACGACCTGTTACCTGACGTGACGTTGCGATTCTTGACCCCTTCTCACACGCTCACCCATAATCCCCAGCCATGCCAGATAAAAAACGCCTTTTCCTTGTTGACGGAATGTCGAGCATCTTTCGTGCGTTCTATGCGATTCGCGGTTTGTCGAATGGCAGAGGAATGCCGACGAATGCGATTTATGGGTTCACGGTGATGTTGCGGCGCTTGGTGACGGTTTATAAACCCGATTACCTCGGCGTAGCGCTCGACACCAAAGAGCCTACGTTTCGCCACGAACAGTTTCCCGATTACAAAGCGCATCGGCCTGAGATGCCGTCTGATTTGGCTTCGCAGTTGCCGTATATGGATCGCGTGTGCGAAATCCTGCGCGTGCCGATGATCAAGCTACCGCGTTATGAGGCCGATGACATTATGGGTACGTTGGCGCAGCAGGCGGCGGCGGCGGGGCTGCAAACCGTACTCGTCACGAACGACAAAGACCTTTGCCAACTCGTGCGCGACCCCGACATCACCATCCTGCGCGTAGACAACAAGCTCGGCGAAATCTTTCTCGACGAAGCGGGCGTCAAAGCCAAGCTCGGCGTGCGTCCCGATCAAGTCACAGACTGGATCGGCCTGATGGGCGATGCGGTAGACGGCATCCCCGGCGCTCCGGGCATCGGCGAAAAAGGCGCGGTCGGCTTGCTCGAAACATACGGCAACGTAGAAACCGCGATGGCGAAATGGGAAGAGGTCAAACGCAAGGCTTACAAAGAAGCGTTGCGCGATCACGGCGACGCGATTCGTTTTTCCAAGCAACTGGCTACGATTGAAAACAACGCGCCGATTGAATTGGACTTGAACGCGCTCATTCTCGAACCGCCCGATGCTGTGGCGGCCTATGCCTTATTCAGCGAACTCGAATTTGCCGGACTCAAACAGGAATTCATCGCGGGCGCGCAGAAAGGCGCGACGACTGAAGCTGCGGTAAAGAATGAAACCGAGACGAAATATCATCACATCGCCAACATTGCCGCGTTGCGCAAGTTCGTACAGGTGCTTTACCACACCGACCGTTTCGCCTTTGCGCTCGACTCGACCAGCGACAATCAACTCGCGGGCGTAGCCTTTTCGCTCGCTCCGCACTCCGCTGACTATTTTGATTTCGCCAACTGCGCCGACAAAGACGCCGCCGTCAAACTGTTGCAGGAAGTCTTCGACAACGGCTTGATCGAAAAGGTCACGTACGACGCCAAGCGCGCGCTGCACCTGTTGACGCCGCTCGGCATCACGCTCGAAGCCTTGCACGACGATGTGTTGTTGCAGGCTTATCTGCTTGACGGCGAACGCGGCAGATACGACTTGCTCGAATTGGCGCGCGCTTATTTGAATAGTTCGCTTTCCGCTGACAGTGAAAGCCCGTTGGCACAAGCGGCTGATGTGACGTTGCAACTGTGCGATCAACTCAATCCGCGTTTGATCGAGCTGAAAGTCGAAGCGGTTTACCGCGACATCGAACTGCCGATTATCCCGTGCCTTTACGACATCGAACGCGCGGGCTTTCTCGTTGACACCAAAATCCTCGCCGATCTTTCCGTCGTGATGGACGCCGAAATCACGCGGCTCACGCAAGAGATTTATAAGTTGGCCGGACGCGAGTTCAACGTCGGTTCGCCCATGCAACTCGGCGACATCTTTGAAGAGCTAAATTTTGAAGTCTCGAAACGCACGACGACGGGCAAGATTTCGACCAGCCGCGACGTGCTGGATGAACTGGCAGAGAAATACGAACTGCCGCGCCTGGTGATCGAACACCGCGAACTCGTCAAGCTCAAAAGCACTTACGTTGACGCTTTCCCGTCGCTGGTTGACCCGCGTGACGGACGCATTCACACGACGCTCAATCAAACCATCGCGGCGACGGGACGGCTTTCTTCGACCGATCCGAATTTGCAAAACATCCCGATTCGCACCGAACTGGGACGCCGCATTCGCCGCGCGTTCATTCCGGCGGAAGGCTGTGTGCTGCTGTCGGCTGATTATTCGCAAATCGAATTGCGCCTGCTCGCCCACGTCACGCAAGACCCAGTAATGCTCGAAGCCTTCAAAAATAATGAAGACATTCACGAACGCACCGCGCGACTGGTTTTCAAAGCGACGACGCCCGAAGCACTGAAAGAAAAACGCCGTGTGGCGAAGATCGTCAACTTCGGCATCGCTTACGTGATTGGCGCGTTCGGCCTTGCGCAACGCACCGGCCTCTCACGCGCCGAAGCCAAGCGAGTCATTGATGAGTATTACGCGACGTATAAAGGCGTGAAACGCTTCATGGACGAACTGCCGCAACAGGCGCGCGACGCGGGCGA
>JAYSVR010000175.1:0-2295 GCA_043718445.1 Acidobacteriota bacterium
GGTGGGCGGTCGGCTTATCGGTCATGGCTACGCAGCTTTCTGCCATCACGCTCGTCAGCACGACCGGCCAAGCGTATGCCGATGGGATGCGGTTCATTCAGTTTTATTTCGGCTTGCCGTTCGCGCTGATTATTTTGTGCGTAACCGTGGTGCCGTTCTTTTACCGCGCCAAAGTTTATACGGCGTATGAATATCTCGAACGCCGCTTCGACGCGAAGACGCGCTCGTTGGCGAGTTTCTGCTTTCTCATTCAACGCGCGCTGGCTTGCGGCGCAGTCATCGCCGCGCCGGCGGTGGTGCTGTCTATCGTGTTGGGTTGGAGCGAGTGGCAAACCGTGTTGGTGATGGGTTTGACGACGACGATTTATACGATGTTCGGCGGCGTACAGGCCGTCGCGTGGACGGACGTGAAACAGATGGTCATCATCTTCATCGGCCTCTTTGTCGTGCTGTTCGTCATCGTCAATCAGTTTCCGGCGGGCGTCTCAATGAACGAAGCCCTGCAACTTGCGGGCGCTACGGGACGGCTGAAAACGATTGATACGAAATTCGATTTGAACGAAACCTATACGCTGTGGTCGGGCTTGATCGGCGGGATGTTTCTGGCGCTGGCCTATTTCGGCTGCGATCAAAGCCAGGTGCAACGCTTCCTGACGGCGAAGTCGGTTTCAGAAGGGCGTGTCTCATTGCTGATGAGCGCCTTCGTCAAAATCCCGATGCAATTTTTGATCTTGTTCATCGGCGTGATGGTCTTTGTGTTTTATCAGTTCAATCAACCGCCGCTGATTTTCAAAGCGGATGATCGGATGAAGGTTGAGCAACGCACGGAATATCAGGCGTTGAATCAGGAGTACACACAAGCCTTCAACGCTCGCAAAGATGCCGCTGTCGCCTTTGCCAGCGACACAAATACAGAAGCAGGGAAGCAAAGCTACCTCGCCGCCAACCAAACGATGGACAGCATTCGCACCCGTGCCATCACGTTTTGGAAGCAAGCCACCGGCAATACGAAATTCAACGACACGAATTACGTCTTCCCTTCTTTCATCACGACCTACGCGCCACCCGGCGTAGTCGGCTTAATCATCGCGGCGATCTTTGCGGCGGCGATGAGTACGATTTCGGCGGAACTGGCTTCGCTCTCGACGGCGACCGTGATGGATTTTTACAAACGGCATTACCGCAAAGAAGCCACTGACAAGCATTACCTGAAAGTCTCGAAATTCGTCACGGGCGCGTGGGGCTTGTTCGCCTGCATCGTCGCGCTCAACGCCACCAAGCTCGGTTCGTTAATCGAAGTCGTCAACAAATTCGGCTCTTATTTTTACGGCTCGCTGCTGGGCGTATTCGTACTCGCCCTCGGCACGAAACGCGCGACCAGCAACGGCGCGTTTTATGGCCTGATGGCGGGCGTCGCGGCGGTCTTCGCGTGGGACCGATTCAAGCCCATAAGTTTCCTGTGGTATAACCTGATTGGCTGCGTCGTCGTGGTCGCGGTCGGCATGCTGATTAGTTTAGTTGATAAAAAAGCGAGGTAAGTTATGAGTGCAATATCGGTAGCAATTCAGGAAAAGGTAGAGCGGCTTTCGCCCCTACGGCAAAACGAGTTGATTGACTTCGCCGATTTCTTGTTAAGCAAGGATGACCGTGGCGCGCTCGCGCCGATGGGCGAGTTGGCGGTTGATGTGCTGAATGAAGAAGAAGCCAAGCCATTGCCGTCATCTCCGCGAAAACTGGCTTTTGATTGGGTCATTGATGACGATGGCCCGCCTGAAGAAGTGACCTCCGTTGAATTGCAACACCAAGCCACGCAATGGTGGGTGGAAATGGCTGAAAAAAATCTCGCGCAATCATGAGGTTGTTACTCGACACCAACATTTTTATGGAAGTGATTTTTAAGCGACGGCGCGCGGCGGTCGTGCGCCAATTGCTGGTCAGCCCTCATCACGAGCTTCACCTTACGACATTCGCGCTTTATTCCATCGGCTTGCTGCTGTTTCGGAGCGACCAGAATCGCCTCTGGCAAGACTTTCTCAACGATTTGATTATTCCCGGCCATGTGCAAGTCGTTACGTTAAGCCACGTCGACCTTGCCACCGTCATTCGCGCGGCACAACGGCTTTCATTGGATTTCGACGATGCTTATCAATACATCACCGCTGAAGTAAACAACCTGACACTGGTCAGCTTCGATAAAAGAGTTGTTGCGACATTTGGAATCAACGACTTAACGGCAGCAGCGCCAGGGGCTACAGTGACCGCCTGAAGTAGGCCATTCTCAATTCACCATTCTCA
>JAYSVR010000176.1:0-6628 GCA_043718445.1 Acidobacteriota bacterium
ATAATCGGTCTCGCCGTAATGCAATTCGCCCAGCAAGCCTTCGCGCAAAAGCGCATTGATCGCCGTCGCGTGCTGGCTGAAACGTACTTCAAAACATACCCCGGCTTGTACGCCCGCTTGCTTGATCGCGTTGCGCATCCGCACGGTGTCTTCGTATTTAAGCGCCAGCGGTTTTTCGATGATGAGATGCTTGCCCGCCTGGGCCGCCGCAATCGCCTGTTCGGGATGCAGCGGATGTTCGGTGCAAATATCAATCACATGAATATCAGGGTCAGCCAGCATCGCCGCGTAATCGTTATAAACCCGCAACGGCGTGCCGTATTGCTGTTCGAGTTGTTTCTCGTCAAGTTGCCGGCGCGAACATACGGCGGTGACCTTTGCGCCCGTGACGTGTTTGAAAGTTTCGATGTGGGCTCCGGCTACCCAGCCGAGTCCGACGATGCCAATGTTGTAATCGCTCATGTTTTCCTTAATCAATGAGAAAAAGATGACTTCTCATGTGTCCAATGTGTTCCTATGAAAATACGTGAATACTTGGCGTCTTCAATGCGCCGTAGTTTTGCGTGAAAAGATTGGTTGTTCAACGACCCTGTAATTGCTAAGGAGTCGGGCGAAGGTCTTTCGTAAGTCAATTCTGCTTTCCAGTCAGCGTTATCCTTTCCAGCTAAATGCAACGCCCCTTTACTGGCATCAAGCTCAACGCCAACCCGAAAAAAAGTGTCATCCATCATTTGAATAACCCCTCTTTCGGGATAATCAAAAACGACTTTTCGCCAGTGTGTTCCATCCGTAGCTGGATTTTTACTGTCCACAGAAAACTCTTCTACGTTCCAGATACCACGCAAAGCTGACCGCGATTCAAGGTTGTTTTCTTGACGCCAAGAGTCGAATGAGGCCCAGCCTTGCCAAACTGTAAATAGAAGTAACACAGCTACCTTGAGTACTAATGTAGTTTGATTCAGTCCTTTGCGATGAAACGGAGGGGCATTCTTAGCTGGTTGCACTTGGCGATTGAGCAAAAAGAAACCCAGTAAACGATGAGCATCCGGCACGACGAGGAAGATTGCCATCATCAACAAATGAATAGAGTAGATTTTCACGGCGATGTCGTAGCTGTAATTCAACATCACAACGTTACTCATCACGCCAATGCACAAGAACGTTCCCAGCAAAGCAGTGCGACGAAAAAACAACAAAAACCCACTTAGGGCTTCGCCGAAACCTGCGAAGAAGTTATATGCACCAGAGATGCCCATAAACGCCCAAAGTAACCGAGCTGGCGAAGTGTCGCCCAGCGGATGAACCAAGGTTTCGAGTGAGGGATAATAAAACTGAGACTTAATAACTTTTACCATCCCATACGAAATCATCGCTAAGGCCAAAGCATAGCGAATAAAGCGAGAGGCCCAGTCAAATAATTTGGAGTAGTCGAGGCGGCCGCGCTCAATGATTAAGATAAGAAGCGAGATACACAAAGAAACGGTGGCTAAACAAAAGACGTGAAGATAATTCCAGATTGCGTCTCCGGTATCACCGCTTGAGCTAATTGTAATTGCCCGATCAAAATGAAATACGTGCCTGCCAATCCAGGTAATCACTGGCGTCCAAAGCGCCGCGTGCCTTTCTGCAAAATAGCCATTCGACGGTAAGTACTCTAATAAAAATGGGGCAGTGAAAAGAAAGAAATAAACAGAAATGAAACCAACCAAAAGCTTCTTTACCCAAGTGGTTGGTTTGGATAAGTGGTAGAGTTTTTGTTCGTCTGTGTTCATAAACCGTTCGCGTGTTCTTCGCCGCAGAGCGGCGGCTGACTTTAGCCGTGGGTTTTCAACCCACGGAATGGCGTCAACGTAACACCGCGTCGCGTCAGCGACGCCTGAATGTGCGCGCCTTTTTCAACCGTCGCTGACGCGACGTGAAATCAATCTCACGCTGACCGTGGGTTGAAACCCACGGCTAAATTCAACTGCCGCTAACGTGGCAAAATACGGATTTCGATTACTGCCCCGGCTGGTATTGCCGCTCCGTATGCCCATTCAACTACTCGCTGCTTTAGCAAGGCAACAGATTTACCTTCACTGTCGGCGCGTTGCGTGCGGCCTGATTAACAATGCCGGAATCAAAGGTGAGCAATTCGACCGGGCCGTTTTGGGTCAAGGATTCTGCCAGCGCGAGGTAAAGACCATCCGCCGAACGGCTACAGCCATAACCGCTGCGGATTTCTTCGGCGCGCGTGACTAAGGCGACTTCGCCATTCGGTGGTGGGAGAATCGCGTTCATTTGATCGCGCAGATTTTCGACGGCCTCTTGATGCGCCGCCGCATCCAGCAAACCGTTTTGCAACTTGCCACAGAGAATGTAGAGCGATTCGCCGAGAATTACGCCGGGCGCATAAAAGAGCCAGCCTTGGGCGACGTAAACCAGCAAGGCGGCTTCCGCCGTGGCGAGCTTGTCATGCTCACGTGCGCAAAGAGCAATTAAGACATTCGCGTCGAGCACTACTGCGCCTGCGTGAGTGCTGGCAAGATTACTCGGCTGACTCATAGCCCCACATCCTTCCTGCTCTGGCTTCGCGCAACATTTGCTGCGTGTCCACGCCGGAGGTCAGTGTTTTGCCGTGATTGCGCACGGCTACCTTGCGCAACGCTTCCTGCATCGCCAGGTTGGGTTGCACGGTGGGCGCATCCGCCAGAACGGTGACACGCACGTGTTTGCCTGCCAATTCATCAGCGTGCCCAACGACTTCTTCCCAAGTTCCTTCGAACATTTCTTCCAACATAGCGCACCTCGTAATGATTGAGTTTTCGCCTACTTGTACAGCAACCTGCGCTCACCACCAAATCTACCTGACGCAGCAAATTGCGGCATCCGCTCGCTGCCCTGGATGGTATTGCCGCTCTGTGTGTCCATTCAACTGCTCGCGGTAAAAATAAACTTCGCGCAAATCGCCCGTGCTATATCGTGCCGCTTGATCGTTGAAATGTTTCGACGCGGGGTTGCCGTTCAGTCCGCCAGCGGTCACGGCTTTGGCGCGCACGCGCGGGCCGAATTCGACGACGGCGACGAAGCTGTTGCCGCTGGTTCCGTACATCCGCTTGGTCGTGGGGTAGCTGCGTGCGCCAAACGAAGCCAGCGAACCCCAGCGCGCCGACGGGAAGGCTACGGGAATGCTGGGTTGCGCGTCGTTGAACGGTTGCACGATGTCGCCCGTCAGGCGTTGAAAGCGATTGATCTCGCCCCACGGCGTTTGCCAGTTGCCGAAATCTGCCGCGAGTTTGTCAGTCGCGGCGGCGAGCGATTGCAACAATTGTTCTTCCGTAGCCTTCGCCACAATCTGTTGTTCCATCAACGCACCCGCGCGCAGACTCGCGCCTCGGCTGACGCGCCGCACAACGTCTTCGCCCCAATACACCGCGACTGACGTAGCTACCGAATTCACCGACCAGCGCAAATCCCACGCACGCAATAAAGCAACGGGTTCGGCGAGTTTCGTTTTGAGCGGATTATCCGCCGCGGCTTTATCCCAAGCCTTGATGAGCGCCGGAATCATCGTCTCAAACGCGGGCAGGTAACTGTCATAAGCCGCCGCGATGAGCGCATCGAGCGTAAAGTCTTTTTTGTTTTCCAGCACGCGAAGGGCGTGCAAGCCCCGCGCGTTTTCGGGATAGGTTTCGACGTAAGCCGGATAGTCGCTTTGTTTCGGACTGTTCGCGCCCGCTGCCGACCACGGCGAGTTGTTGGTGTTATAAAGCCAGCCGCTCGCCGGATTGAACAGCCTGGGCGATTCATCCAGCGAAAGCACGCCCTTCCATTCCGTCGCCGGGTCGCTGCCATCTATAGGTTTTGTCCAATCAAAACGCGGCTCGCGGCGCGGGATGAAGTTCGCGTGAAAGTAAGCGATGTTGCCGTCGGCATCGGCGTAAATCGTATTGTTCGATGAGTTCGTATGCAGTTCCATCGTCTGGCTGAACGACCGGTAATCGCGCGCTTTGGTACGGCTATAAGATTGCGTCAAGGCTTTGATCGGCTCATTCATCAAGCGCACGCTGATCCACTTGCCGCCGGCTTCGCGCACGATGGGGCCGTGATGCGTGCGATAGATGGTGAACTCTTTATTCGCCATTCCGCTCGCGGTTTTATACGGCACGACGATTTTGCTCGTGAGTATTGGACGTTCGGCGTTGCCGTAACGATAGAAATAGCGGCTTCCTTTTTTGATGATGCTTTCAACGTATTCGTCAATGTTGTCTACGCCGCTCGACGTGTGCATCCAGCCGCAGCGTTCGTTGAAGCCCTGATAAACAAAGAACTGCCCCCACGTCACTGCGCCGTAAGCGTTCAGCCCTGCGCCGCTCGTGACTTGCACTTCGTCACGAAAGAAAAATGAGGTGTGCGGATTGATGAGCAATAACGCATGACCCGCCGCAGTGTTTTTCGGCGCGATGGCAAAGCCGTTCGAGCCACGCGGTTCGCCGTCGTGCGGCTTTTCGGCAATGGCTACGCGAGCTTCGAGCGACTTACCGTAAAAGGCTGCGAGTTGTTTGAGGTTGATGCTCTCGATGTCGCCGCCGATGCTGCCTTCGGTAAAACTGAGCGCCATCCATGGTTCAAAGCGCGTGATGACTTTGGGCTTCACTGCGGGATGTTTATAGAGGTAATAGTTCAGGCCGTCGGCGAAGGCGTTCATCAACTTTTTCAGCCACGCGGGACTGGCCTTATATTTGGCTTTGAGGTCGGCAGGCGTGATGAAAAGTTTCATGCGCAGGTCGTTGTAAATTTCCGCTTCGCCTTCAGCTTCGGCCAATCGCCCCAGCGCATTTAAGTAATTCACCTCAACGCGATTGAAATCGTCTTCGGCCTGCGCATAAAGCATGCCGAACACGGCGTCGGCATCGGTCTTGCCGGTGATGTGGGCTACGCCCCAATCGTCGCGGATGATCGTGACGTTTTTGGCTTGGCGTTCCCACGCGGCGATTTCACTAGCCGGGATTGCTTGGTTATCGGCGACCGTGCGGGGGGCGAAAACAAACAGTTCGATCAATACGATCAACATACTGACCAGACGAACGATGAACCTAGCCATAACGCAAAGCTCCTTGGGTGTGATTGAACGAAAACGATTGTGTGAAAGGCGAGAGGTTTTACCGCGTTTGTTTGAAAACGGTCAAGGCGCATATCATTCGCGAGCCATGCAAACAGAAACTATACAAACTGTGCGAGGTGAACTTATGAGCTATGCGCAACACGCGGCGGTCAGAGCCGTCGAATACCCAGAATCGGATGGAAAACCTATGGCCGAAACTGATACCCACGCCCGCACTATCATCCAGTTGCGCGAGTCGCTGGACGAGTATTTTTTGAACGACCCGGAAGTTTACGTTTCCGGCACGCTGCTGATTTATTACGCGCAAGGCGATCCCAAACAACGAGTCGCGCCGGATGTTTTCGTCGTGCGCGGCGTCCCCAAAGGCGAACGGCGCGTTTACTTTCTGTGGGAAGAAGGCGTGGTTCCTTCGGTCGTCTTCGAGATTTCTTCGCGCGGCACTTACCGCGAAGACCTGCATAAAAAGTGGCGGCTTTACGCTGAACTCGGCATCCCTGAATACTACCTTTACGACCCTGAGTACGATTACCTGAAAGAGTCACTCGTCGCATTCCGTCTGACGAATGGCATGTTGGAAGAAGTTCCCGTGCCTGACGGTGTGATTCACAGTCCGGCGCTGGGTTTGGATTTAGTAGACACTGGTGTGTCGCTGCGGTTGCGGGATCCGCAAACGGGACAATTTCTGCCAACGCGCGCAGAACGCCGCGCCGCACAGGAACAGGCTGAAGCCGAGGTTGTTCGGTTACGCGCTGAAATTGAGCGATTGCGCGCGGCCCAAGCCTGAACTTGATTTAGCGCGGCAACCGTTGGTCGTCTGCGAACGATTCATCCCTTCATACTGTAAACGCGCAGGGGACGCCGGTCATTGACCGCCGCCCCCTCTTGGTTTCTGCACTGGTTGTAGCTGGCCGCTGTTGTGCGTTACTTGTGAATCACAATGCTGCCGCCGCCCAGCAGCGTCGTTGGGTCGTTGCTATCAGGCTCGTTCAGTTGGTTGTCGTAAACCAGCCCGCCGCCCGCGTTGTTCCAGATGCGGATGCGGAACTTATCAGTACCGCCGCCGCCGTTCACCTGTCCGTCAATCGCCGTCAGCATGAAGCGGTAATCGCCCGCGTTGTTGATCTTGCCGGAGCCTTTGTATTGCGCCCGCGCCCCGGCCACCACCAGCCACTCATACACCGTACTCTTGAAGTTGAGGTTGCCCGCCTTGAACTGGAACTCGGTGTTGCCGGTCGGCACGCTCGCGCCGTTGTGGTATTTCGAGACGAAGCCGAAGTTGGCCTTGCCCGTCAGCAGCGGATCGGCGGTGTAAGCTCCGGCGGGCGAATTGATCCAGCCGCCGCCCGTCACAAAGCCCGCGCCCGGATCGTAAATCACCACCAGCGCCGAGAACTGCTCCACACCGATGGTGGTCGCCGCACCTGACCCGCCGCAGTTGTTCGTCACCGTCAACGTCACCAGATAGACACCCGCTGTCGTGAAGCTGCGCGTCACGCTCGCCGTGCCCGGTGTTGTGCCCGCCGG
>JAYSVR010000177.1:0-22349 GCA_043718445.1 Acidobacteriota bacterium
TCACAGCCCTTCCAGCAACAACTGCAACTCCACCGCATCCCAGAAAGATAACGCCGGATCAGCGGCGAGCGCCGGGTCGCGTTCGCCGCGCAAGATCGCTTGCAACTTGTCTAACAACGCTGTGCGCCACGCAGGGTCATCTATTTGGGCTTGTGCGATGAGCTGCGCGGCAGCTTCGGTCAGCGCGGCGGGCGAACCGTCTTGCAAGGCTTGCGCGACTAGCGCGTAAAGCGGCGCGGCGTTGGCTTGGCTTTCCCCGTCCGCGCGCCGATAGTCTAAATAGGATTTGATGGCTTGCTCACGCGCAGCAGCAGCAGCCTGCAAATTATTAACTTTTTGCTCCAGTTCATAGAGGAGTCCCCAAGGCTTCCATAATTGCGCGGCATGAGAAAGAGATTTTCTACATTCAATTGCAAGTAGTACCTCTTGCCTTGCTTCATCGAAACGTTGAAGTTTGACTAAGGTGTCTGCCAGATTGTTATGAGCCAATCCTTCATATGCTGAGTTGGATAAGTTGGCGTAGATGCCAACAGCCTGTCGGTAGAAAAGTATGGCATCTTCTAGTCGAGACATTTGATCATAAAGGTTGCCTAACTCAATCAACGTGCCGGCTTCTCCTAGACGGTTTCGTAGGCGCACCTTTATTGATAAGGATTCTTTATAAGATTTTTCTGCTTGTTCAAACTGCCCTAATTCACGCTGCACGATACCAATCTGATGGGAATAAATCGCCAAGGTATTTGGTTCGGACAGTGATTCGAAGAATTGTTTAGCCTGAAAGAAGTGATCTAACGCTTCGGCATAACGTTTTTGAAACAAGCGAATTGTACCCAAACTCCCTTTGCTCACTGCCGCTCCTCTGCGATCCCCTCTTTTTTCATCAAGCTGCAAAGTGTTCTCATATATTGCAGCCGCTCCATCATAACGGCCTAAAGCAAAAAGGCACTCTGCTTTATCAGTGAGAACGGTCGAGATCATGTGAGCAGCACCGAGGATATTTGCAGCAGCATGCACCTGTAACTCTTTTAATGCTTTTTCTAACAGTTGGATTGCTTCTTCAGCCTTATTACCATTTTTCAGCGCACGACCAAGCTGCCAATTTAAGTATGCAATGTCGTAAGCCGCATTTGGGTAATTGCTGTTAGGACTGGTGAGGTGACGCGAAAGCAGTGATTGCGCGGCGGTATAGGCTGCTAGCCATTCTCCTTGCTCAAGCATTCGATCAATATTGCTAGAGTGATGTTGAAATTGTGCGTGGCCCCATCTGTCAAGACGTTGCGCCGCGAGTTTACGGAAATTAGTTGCTTGCGCTAAGGCTTTTGGTCGCCCCAACGGGGAAAATAAATCTTCTACATTGCACGCTAAATCAATCGTATCTTCTGGGGGCAAAGCAGTTGTTGCCCAAGCCAGTAAGGCTAATAGGTTTGCGGTTTCCAATATCGTCAAGAGGGCTGCAAGTTGAGCATCTTGAAATTTCTGCTGATACAAGAAAACGATTAATTCTCGCATAGCATCCGCCCAAATTTTTGTGAGCGATGTTAGCTCAGCACTACTCAGCTTTAGTCGCAGATAGTGAGGTAGTGCAGGGTCGAGGCGTAGATGATAGTAAGGAAGAATCTCTCCCAAACCAACTTCAACTAATGTCGCGCCAAGTTTCAGCGCTGCCTCATCATTGTTGTTCAGCAGCTTTCGTAACACACCAAACTGAATACCACCGTGGACAACAGCTAGCGATCGTACTTGGGCTTGCATATCTTTCGGCAGGCGGCGAAGCGAGAGTTCGACGCTAGCATAAAGCGAATTTTCGCGGTTGCCAGGATATTTGCGCTCTAACTCAGCAAAGATTTCATGTGCGTTTTTCGCCGTCACGCTTAACCCTTCAACTGCAACCCATCGCGCCAGCAAGGTCAGCGCGCGGGCGTGGCAGCCTACGGCGGAGATCAGGTCAGCAATCTCTTGCGGCGTATTCCCCGCGTCATCGTGTTTGGGTTCGAGGCCGTTGCGTTTCATGACTTCGGCGACCAGTTCGATGGCGTCGGGGTGGTCGAGTTCGCGCAACTCGGCGGTGCGGCGGGCGTGATGAAACGGTTCGGGCAACGGCTCGCGCGAAGTGAAGACGATGCGAGTAGCGGCATCGGCATCGAGCAGGTCACGGCAAAGCTGGAAGATTTCGGCACACGGGTTCGTAGTCCCGCTTTCAGGCGGAATGGCTTCATTTGACGACATTCCGCCTGAAAGCGGGACTACGAACAAGCTTTCTACGTTATCAATCACGACGATGGTGCGGCGGTCGCGGAGCGCGCGTTCGACGGGTTGGAAGGCTTCTTTCAGCGTGCTGAATTGCGCGACTGACCAGTTTTCGCCTTCGGGCAACAACTGATGACCGAGGGCGTCAAGCACGCCGCGCGCGTCGGTGTATTGTTCGAGGCTGACCAACGCCGCGCGGTCAAAGCGATTGGTGCGCGTCAGCCAATGCGCCAACTCGACGGCGATGGTCGTTTTGCCCTCGCCGCCGCGTCCGCGAATGACGACGTAACGCTCGCGCCAATCTTCCTGCGTGCCGCACAGCATTCGTTCGAGCTTCAGCAAGTCACGGCTGCGGCCTACGAACTCGTGCTGCATCCGTTCTTTCTCAGCCAGCAATTTGCCGAAGCTGCGGCGGCGTTGTTTCGCCTGAAGCGCTTTCACTTGCGCGGCGGGCAGTCGGGTGACGAGGCGCAAATCCTGCGCTTCTTGATAAAGCACGGGCACGAACCAATCCTGCAAACGCAATGCGCCTGCGCCCATCACCTGCATGCGAAAGCTGTCGCCGTGCAAAGCCTGTTGCCCCGCAAGCATCGCCGAACCGACGCGCGCGCCGCGTGCGAGTTCGCGGTAAAACGCGGTGACGAAACGTTGCGCGGTGACGACCAGGACGCTGTGGGTCATGGCGACGACGGAGGTGACGCCTTCGGCCAGCAGCGAAGCCGCCACCGAGGTCGTAGGGTCAAGTTCAGATTGCGCGCTCTGACAGGCTTCGAGGAAGACGAGCGGTACGCGATGATCGCGTATGACTTCAGCCAATCGCTGTGCGTCAATATTGCTGTGCTTGTCGCTGTCTTGCGGGTCTTCAAAACACAGCGCGCCGAGTCCGACTTTCCTTTCGTAAACACCGTGTCCGTCAAAATGGATCACATCGAATTGCTGCCCACTGAGCGCGGCCACCAGCGCGGGAAACGTAGGCGGCGACAGCAGCGTGAGTTCGACCAGCGCGCCGAGTTCTTCGATAGCCGCCACGAGCGGCAACGCGCTGATGCGATGATCAATGTAGCCCACATCTTCAGGGCGCGGACTGACCAGCAACACGCGAATCGGCAGCTTTGATTTGATCGCGTCCTGTTTATGGCGATTGGGCAAGCGCCGCCGCACGCGCACCGGATGTTTGCCGTGAAAGCCGCGTCCATCGTTGAGCAATTCCCACGGCAACGAGAGCAACAGGCTGGCGGCTTCGTTGGCGTTGGCTTGATCTTCAAGCGGAGAGCCTTCGGGCAAGTCGCGGTCTACCATGACGGAGAAGCGGCGCTCAGTTTTGTCAGCCGCGTTTAACCAAGCCTGAAACGCTTCCTCTGCGGCCTTGCTCGACAACGCAGCCGTGAACAAATCCTGTCCCCACTTGGGCAAACTCGCTTCGATGCGGTCGGCGCGTTCTTTGAATACGCCGAGCGGCCAGCGGAAATACTCTTTCAGGTACCAACGCAAATCGTCGGCTTCAATCGGGCCGAGCGGAGCCGTGAAAGAGAATCGCTTGCTCTCAATGGCGAGCGAACCGTCAGCGGGTTCATAGATCAACATAGCGGTCGCTTTCGCGCGCGTCTTGCCGTCAAAGGTTTCGACTTTGGCGTCGCTGAGTTTGAGTACGAGTTCGGCTACGGGAATGGCGGCGGGTTCTTGCGCCGGTTGCGGGTCATCGGGCAGTTGTTCGCCGAGGGCTGCGAGCAGGGCGGGCAGAGCTTCGGCGATAGCGCCGGGCTTTGTTTCAAGATTCACGCCGACAGGCTCTTCGCCAAACAGCAGCTTCAGCACCGGCGGCTTTATTCCCGGCAGCATCAGCGGGATGACTTTGTAACCATCCGCTTTGCGTTGCTCTTTCACGATCAGCGCCTTTTTGACTTCTTGTTGTACCCACGCGGAATTGAGCGCGTCGAGACTGACGACAACCAAGAAATGGCGTGCGGTTTCGATGGCTCGTTCGATCTTCGGGGTGAGTTCGTCACCGCCTGTCAACTCACGGGAATCAGCCCACGTTATGAGGCCTGAGCCTTCGAGTGCATGGCGCAGTTCTTTTACGATCCCATCGTCTTTGGTGGCGTGCGAAATGAAAATATGTGACACGTGGGATGCTCCTGTGTATTGCGTGGCTTTTAGTTGTCGGCGGCTCTTTGGGCTTCGTCGTCAGGCCGCTTGATTCATTGCCGAGTTACTGCGAGGCGAAAACTAACATAGGATTCAAAACTGGGCGAGGGCTGCGCGCGGAGCGTTACCAGCTAGTCAGCCCCAGCCGTTTGAGCGCGTGCGCGGTGGGATAACCCGTAGCGGGCAGGCCGTAATTTTTCTGAAACTCCCACATTGAGGCGACGGTCGTGTCGTCATAAAGGCCGTTGGGTTCAGCCGTATAAAAACCACGTTTGGCTAATTCGTATTGAATCTCGAATACGCGCTGTTGCGGAATGCTGATGTCTTTGCGCGGCGTCGGT
The DNA here is from genome assembly GCA_043718445.1 of Acidobacteriota bacterium. GTDB lineage: Bacteria > Acidobacteriota > Blastocatellia > RBC074 > RBC074 > JACPYM01. Next base: position 4,734 of record JAYSVR010000177.1, read on the forward strand.
GGCGTACCCGTGCGCGTCACGATGGCTCCGTAAGAAGGCAGCGGGCGCGAGTTGCGCAGCGTTTGCAGTTGTTCGATTTGCGGCGAATCGGATTCGATGACTTCGATGCGGTCAACTTTGGCAAGCGGCAGTTTGGGCGCGTTGGCGATGCGCTCTTCGCCAGATTCTTTGGAAGATTCTTTTTCTTTGACCGGCTCTTTGGCCGATTCAACGGGTTCGTCGTCGGCTACGCGCGGACGGATGCGACGCGCTGGCGCTTCTTCTTCACGTTCACGTTTTGCCACGATTGGTTCGATGGCGCGTTTGGTTTCAATGGGCTTGAGCGTACGTTTGGTTTCGATGACACGCGCAGTTTCTTCTTCAGGCTTTGAGAGTGGGGCGCGCGCGTCTTTGCCGAACTTGCCTTTGCGCAATCCATTGTTGGTGGCATTGGCAGAGACATTGGCGCGCAGTTGCGGCGCTTTAGTCTGCGCGTTATTGGCAGCGAGTTTTGTTTCAGGCGCAGCCTTTGCCGATTTGGTTTTCGCTATGAGTGGCAGTGCTTTTTCGCTCGCGGCGTTCCTGCGTGTCGTTGGTGAAGCAGCGAGTTTGGTTACGGCAATCGGTTTCGCCGCGCCTTTGGTTGTCACTTTTTTGGCCTTCGGGTCTTCTTTAGCGACGGGCACGCGCGCAGTCGCCGCAAGTCGGCTGGTCAATGCTTTAACAGTTTTGACCGGGGTGACGGTGGCAGGTACGGCTGGCTTTTTGATTTGCGCGTATGCGCCGCCTGCCAGTGTTGCTGCCATGAATAAAGCGACCAGATTTTTCTTTTGCATAGGGCACCACCCAAAAGAGTTAAGGTTTGTCGAACGAAATAAACATACGCGGCGTAGGCTCAGTGCCGGGGCGGTAGATTTGCAGAACTACCGGTTGGCCTGTGCCGATCAGCGCGATCGCGCGTTTGAATTCATCGCGCGTCAAAACGGTTTTGCGATTGAGGGCTTCGATCACATCGCCCGGACGCAAGCCTGCGTCATCGGCGACCGAGCCGGGTGCGACCTGCGCGACGTATACGCCCGCGATTTGATAGAGCATCTTGCTCACGCCGAGCTGTCCGACCAATTCCGCGAAGCCGATGCCTACTGATTGCGTCGTGCCCATTGGTGCGCTAGCCCGTGGAGCCAGCGCGTTGGGGATGAAGCCGTTAGCTTTCAACGCTTCGGGTGGCAATTCAGTACCGGGGCGGCGCGCGATGGTTACGTTAAGCGTGAGTTCGGCGTTATTGCGCCAGACGCGCAGGGGCGCGACGGTTCCGACCGGCGTCGAACCGATGCGCCGCATCAGGTCTTTGTCATCGCGTATGAGTTCGCCGCGATAGCTCAAGATTACGTCGTTAAGTTTGAGTCCAGCTTGCGCGGCGGGACTGGCGACGGTCGTACCGTTGATGGCGACCATATCGCTGATGTTGCTGACCAGTGCGCCACGCGGAGCAGGCAACCGATAGATGTTGGCGATTTGCGACGAGACCGGATCGGTCGTGACGCCGAGAAAGCCGCGCGTCACAAATCCCTGCTTGACCAGTTGCGTGTAAACATTCAGCGCCTCGCGCGTAGGCAGCGCGAAACCTACGCCGTTGTAATCGCCCGTCGAAGTGGCGATGGCGGTGTTGATGCCGATGACTTCGCCGGTCAGGTTGATGAGCGGCCCGCCGGAATTACCCGGATTGATCGCCGCGTCGGTTTGTAAAAAGTATTGAAAGCCGCGTCCTGAACGTTTGTTGAGTTCGACCGATTCGCGGTCTTTGGCGCTGATGATGCCAGCGGTGACGGTCTGGCTCAGGTTAAACGGCGAACCGATTGCCATCACCCATTCGCCGACGCGCATACGTTCAGAATCGCCGAGGCGTGCGGCGGGCAAAGGTTTGGTGGGTTCGACCTTGATGACCGAAAGATCGGTTTCAGCATCGCTGCCGATCACGCGACCGGCGAGTTCTTGTCCGTCAAAAAACTTGACGGTGATGCGGTCGGCGTCGCGTATGACGTGTTGGTTAGTCAGGATGTATCCGGCGCTGTCTACCACCACGCCAGAGCCGTTGCCGCGTTGCGCGCGTCCGCGTCCGTAATCATCCAATCGCGGACGATCATTGGTGGGGAATTCATTGCCGCCTCGCTGATGAGGTTGAATGACGACGCTGATATTCACGACCGCCGGTTCGACGCGCCGCGCGATGTCAACGAAAGCCGAAGACATTTCGATGTTGGCTTCGGGGTTGGTCGCGGTGACACCCCAGAGCAATGAACGGCGTGCGGTCAAGGCGACGCCGAGCAATACGCCAATGGTCAACGCGCAAGCCGCCACGGCCACCAAGGTGGCGCGGCGTTGCTTGCGGCGGGCGCGAACTAATTCATGGGTCAGGGAAGTGTGTGATTCCTGCATAAAACAACTCTGCGGGTATCGGGGGTTATCTGTTGCTCACTGGGCGCTCACCGGGAAGGGGTTGAAAAAGCGAGGCGGATTATAAGCGCCGTTGGTGCAGGGCGGCAATCAGCTTATGAACTGGCGTCTACCGAGAAGCGTCCGCCGCCTTCGACCATCAGCGCGATGGAACAACACAGCAGCGCCAGCACGTATTCCACGCCGTCGGTACCAGGGTCGCGCAGGAAGAAGCCATAAGGCCAATGCACGAAAATCATCGCCACCAGCATTACCGCGCCCAGCAAAAAAGCGCCGACGCGCGTCAGAAAGCCGATAAAAACCATTATGCTGCCGAACAACTCAGCAAAGGCGGCAATAGCGAGCCACAGCTTGACGGGGCCAAAGGCGTTGAAGGCATTGGGTAACTCCTGATTGAGCCAGCGGTCAAAGCCGGCTCCGCCAAAGATGCCGAAAACCTTTTGTGCGCCGTGGGCGAAAAAGATAATGCCCAGGCCAATGCGAATGGGCAGCATGCCCCAATTGCCGGTGGTAAGAATAAGTGAACGATACATATTGCTATTCGGTGATCTGCCAGGAGTAAACCAATGCCAGAACGGCTGACGCCGCGCGAAAGAACGGGTTGATCTGTTGCCGGAATGCGCCATCCGTTCGTAACTCGTGCAAGAAAACTGCAACGCTGCTGCAATTAAGGTTGTTAAGGTTGTGTTGGTGCGTGTGGGTGAACGGCGTGCAGTCTACGCAAGCGTTTGGCGCGGCGCAAGACTGGCTTTAGTATGCGCGCTGCGTTTGTCGTCCAGCCAGATTCCCCCTGCGAAGAAAAACAGATTGTCGAGGTGCCCCTATGTCTACGCGTTTAGTTATTCGTCTCTTACTGTTGGTGATTCTGGCCGCACTGATTTTTCAACGCTGCTATCGCAGCGCCGCCGCCCAAAATTCCGCCCTAAAAACCGGAAGCATCGTCAAAGCCGAATTGGCAGGCGGAGCTACGCAACGTTATGCGTTGTACCTGCTCGCGCAACAGTTCGTGCGCGTCACCGTAGACCATTACGGTTTTGACGCGCAGGTGATAGTCAACGCGCCTGACGGCGCGTCGGTGTATGAAGTGGAAGGCACGAACGATAACGCTTATGGAACCAGCTTCGCGTTTATCACCGCGAGCGTCGGCGCTTATCAACTCACCGTCGTGTCGCAAGACAAAGAAACGGCGGTCAAGCCTTACAGCGTGCAAGTCGGCGAAGCCCGCGCTATTCAGTCAACCGACGAACAGCGCCTGGCGGCTGAACGGCGCATTCACGCGGCGAACAAAGAGCGCGGCGCGCGCACGACCGAAGCGCGGCGCGCGGCGTTGAAAGGATACGGCGAGGCGCTCAATACGTTTCGCACGATCAACGACCGGCGCGGCGAGGCGCAGGCGCTGCATGAAATGGCGCGCACTTATAACGACCTCGGCGAACGCGAACTTGCGCGCGATTATCATCAGCAGGCTTTGACGACTCGCCGCGCGAACGATGACAAACTTGGCGCGGCGCAATCGCTGCACAATCTCGGCAACGTTCACGGCAACCTCGGCGACGTGCCGACCGCGCTCAAACACTTTGACGAAGCGCTCGCCCTGCGCCGTGAACTCAGCGACAAGCGTGGCGAACTGGTCACGTTAAATGGCTTGGGTTCGCTGTGGGCCAATCGCGGCGATTTCAAAAAGGCGACGACCTATTACGAACAAGTTCAGCAACTCGCGCGCGACACCAACGACCGGCGCAGCGAAGCCGAAGCCGTTTTCGGTTTGGGACGATTCGCGCGCCAGCAAGGCCAGCCGGAAAAGGCGCTCACGTTTTATGAACAGGCCTTGTCGCTTTATCAGGCGATGGGCAACCGTGGCGGCGAGGCTTCGGTGTTGCAAGGCATGGGCGTCGCTTATCTCGTCTCGAACGATCACGCTCAAGCGATTGATTATTTGCAACGCGCCGTGACGCTCGCGCGCGAAAGCAAAAATCCCGCTATCGAAGCGCAAGCCTTGAATCCGCTGGCGGATGCCTATGAAGCCAGCGGCGCGATGGACCAAGCCCGCGCGACTTATGACGAAGCCCTCAAGCTCGCACGCGACACGCGCAACCAGCGCACCGAAGCCGCAATCATGAATAACCTCGCGCTCTTTCATCTGGGCTTGGGCGAACGCCAGCGAGCGTTGGAACTTTATCAAGCTGCTTTGCCACTCGTGCAAAAGTTCGGCGGTTCACGCGGAGCCGCGCCGCATCTAAAAGGCATCGCGGCCACTTACAGTGCGTTGGGCGAAAAGCAACAGGCGCTCGATTATTTCCAACAGGCGCTGGATACGGGGCGCACGCTGAATGATCCGGTAGCCGAGGCGTCTATCTTGAGCGACATTGCCACCACGCTGAATTCGTTGGGCGACCGGCAGCGCGCGCTCGACCGCTTGCAGGAAGCCCTGGCGATTGCCCAACGGCTCAAGCAGCCCACGCTCGAAGCCGATTTGCTGATTGATAAAGGGTGGTTACTCATCAGCGCGAACGAAAAAGAAGAGGCGTTGAAACAATTCGAAAGCGTACAAGGTCGCGCCAATCTCGCGCCGGGCAAACAAATTTCCGCGCTCAATGGCGCAGCCATTTGCCACAACGATCTCGAACGTCCCGAACGAGCCTTAGGACTTTTGACGCGCGCCCTCGAACTCGCGCGCAAAATCGGCAGTCGCGGTGGTGAGGCTTCGTCGCTGCTCAATCTCGGTTGGGTAACCTATCGGCAAGAGAATCGTGACGCCGCCCGCGAACATTTCACGGGCGCGCTCAATGTGAAACGCGCCATCAGCGACCGCAGCGGCGAAGCGGCGACGCTGTTCGCACTGGCACGACTTGATCGTGATGCGGGCGAACTGACCAACGCGCTTAAACAAATCGAAAGCGCGCTCGAAATTCTCGAAGCCTTGCGCGCCAAAGTCACCAGTCAGGATTTACGCACTTCTTATTTCGCCACGGTGCGGCGCTATTACGATCTTTATATTGACGTGCTGATGGAACTCAGCCGGTTGCAAAAAGACGACCGCTATTCGGCGCAAGCCCTGCAAGCCAGCGAACGTGCCCGCGCGCGCAGCCTGCTCGATATGCTTTCGGAATCGCGCGCCGACATTCGGCAAGGCGTGAACCCTGAACTCGTAAGCCGCGAACGCGAGTTGCAAGATTTGCTCAACGGCAAGGCTGACGCGCTGTTGCAAGCCCGCCAACGCAAAGGCGGCGAAGCGCAAGCCGTTGCCATTGCCAAAGACCTTGACGCGCTCACGGGCGAGTTGCAGCAATTGCAAACGCGCATCCGCCAGCAAAGCCCGCGTTACGCCACGTTGACGCAACCGCAACCGCTAAACCTGAAAGAACTGCAAACGCGCGTACTCGACGAAAACACCATCCTGCTGGAATACGCGCTGGGCGAAGACCGCAGCTATCTGTGGGCGGTTACGCCGACTTCGTTGCGTTCTTACGTGTTGCCCAAACGCGCCGAGATCGAAACGGCTGCGCAAGAGGTTTACCGTTTGCTGACCGTACGCAATCAGTCGCAACGCCAACTCACTGCCGCGTCTGGGAAAATCGAAACGCGTCGCATGAGTCCGGCGCAAGCCGACGCGCAATACTGGCGCGCAGCGCGCAAACTCAGTCAGATGATCTTGCAACCCGTCGCCGCCCAACTCGGACGCAAACGCCTCGTCATCGTGGCCGAAGGCGCATTGCAATATGTTCCGTTTGGCGCGTTACCGGTTGTCGGTAGCCGGTTGTCGGTTGTCGGTAAGCAACCAAAAAGCAGGCAATCCGCAATCCGTAATCTGCCATCTGCAATCCCCTTGGTGCTGAATCACGAGATCGTCAATCTGCCTTCGGCTTCAACGCTGGCGGTGATGCGCGAAGAGATGAAAGATCGGCAGACCGCGCCGCGCATGATTGCCGTGTTTGCCGATCCGGTTTTCGATCAAAGCGATGTGCGGTTGAAATCAGCGAACAAAGACGAGACGGCCAAGCAGACCGCGCAGGTGGCACAGGCGAATGACAAAGACAAAGCGGCGCAAAAAACCGAAGTCGCTGCCGATGTGACGCGGCAGTTGATTGCCGCGAAACTTGGTGACGTAGAAAACGGCTTCCGCATTCCGCGTTTGCCGTTCACGCGCAACGAAGCCGAGCGCATCGTGAAGACTTCGAGTGCCAACTTTGTTGATGGACAGGCACGCATCTCGATGGATTTCGCCGCACGGCGTACGGCGCTCTTCGACAACGAGTTGAGCCAATACCGGATTGTGCATATCGCTACGCATGGTTTGCTCGATGCCGAACGGCCTGAGCTTTCGGCGCTGATTTTTTCGCTGGTAGATGAACAGGGCAAACCACAAGATGGCTTTTTGCGCGCACACGAAATTTATAACTTGAACCTGCCCGCCGAACTCGTAGTGTTGAGCGCCTGCGAAACCGGTCTCGGCAAACAGATACGCGGCGAAGGGCTGGTCGGCCTGACGCGCGGGTTTATGTACGCCGGTGCGCCGCGCGTTGTCGTGAGCTTGTGGTCGGTGAGCGACCGGGCTACATCGGAATTGATGGCGAAGTTTTATCGCAAGCTGCTCACCGAAAAAGCCCGCCCGGCTGAAGCCTTGCGCGCCGCGCAAATCGCTATGTGGAACGAAGGCCGCTGGCGCGCGCCGTATTATTGGGCGGCATTCACGCTGCAAGGCGAATGGCGTTAAGCCAGAGGCTAAAGAGAGAGTACGGAACAGACGGAAATAACTGAACAAACAGAGACCTAAACACTTGGTGGCCTTTCCGTCTGTTCAGTTATTTCCGTCTGTTTCGTACTCTCTTTTCTGGTTTAAGAGGTAAGCCTCGTCGTTTTTATCGGTCGTGGTTATGATGTCGAACTATGAAGATTCCTACGGCTGCCATTCTGGTGATTGGCGATGAAATTCTGAGCGGCAAGACGGTTGAATGTAATGCGCAATTTCTGATCGGCGAGTTGCGCGAACTCGGCGTCGCCTTGAAACGCATCGTCATCATTTCTGACGAAGTGAGCGAAGTCGCCCGCCATACGCGCGAACTCTCAGATAGCTTTGATTACGTATTCACATCGGGTGGCGTTGGGCCTACGCATGACGACGTGACGATTGTCGGCATCGCGCAAGCCTTTGATGTACCCGTTGCGCGTCATCCTGAACTTGAACGCCGCCTGAAAAATTATTTTGGCGAACACGCCGACGAAGCTAAGTTGCGCATGGCCGACGTACCGCAAGGCGCTGACCTGATTGACGGCGAAGGCTTGAAATGGCCGCTGCTCGCCGTCCGCAATGTTTATGTCTTGCCCGGCGTCCCCGAACACTTCCGCAAAAAATTTCTCGCCATCCGCGAACGCTTTCGCGTTGCGCCGTTTTTCACCCGCGTGTTTTTTACGTTGGAAGATGAGTTCGATATTGCGGCGAATTTGACGGCGTTGGCGGCGCGGCATCCAGCGGTAGCCATTGGGTCTTATCCGAATTTCGCTACGCCGGATTACCAGGTGAAGCTGACGCTCGAAGCCAAAGATGAAACGGTGTTGCAGGCTGCGGCAGCGGCGATGCTAGAAATGTTGGATGCGGCGCGGTTGGTGAGAAGTGAATAGCGTCGAGAAGTAGTTTTAAGCTGCTGCGTATTCGGTATAAGGGCGTACTTTGGCTTGGTGAAAGCCCAGGACAATTTCGTCTTTTCGCAATCCGGCTTTTTCCAGTTCTCTGGCAATTTCTAAATCGGTGTTGTCTGCCTGTAACCAAACCTTGCCATTGACGATTTCTAAATGAATCATCAGGTTGTGAATGCGATGCGCTCTGCCAAAGCCGACCATCAGCAAGCCATAACTGTCGCGCTCACGGTCAAAGAGCAATTTATACTCAACTTCCATGCCCGACGCGGCTCCAGTTTTCAGGTAATCCCAAGTCTCTGTGAGTACTCGCTCAATGATTTCGCGGTATTGAGTTATTCGATCCATTGCACTATCTCCTCGTTGTCGGAATGAAAGACCAGCAATTTGATTTGCTCGCGCTCGCGCAGGGCTATTCCGTCAGGGTGTTGGAACACATCGTTAAAGGTAACTTCCGGTATTGCCAGAAAAAGTATGCGCTCCGGTTCTGAATTTCCCAACGCCAGCCGATACAAAATGAATTGCCCAATGGCTCCATAAAGGTCAGCTAAAGTCGAAACGCCAAGAAAACTTTTGACCTCTACGGCAATTTTGCGCGTGTCTTTCTCTGCCGCGATCATTCTTTCTGCCGCCAGATCTATTTGCACAGCCGTTTTAAGCCAGGGTGCTTTCAACTGTTCGTGCGTGACGGTCCATCCTTCATTGGTCAAGGCGTTTCTGACGTGTTCGTGGTAAAAATCTTTTGCAGGCATAAACGTTTTTCAAAGCGAAAATATATTAAGCAGAAGGGTTCGCCAAACTTGCCGGACGCGGCGCGTGCATCAGTTGCACAGGCAATTGCGGCGCGCAGCAAACCTTCATCAGTTGCGCGCGGTCGCGGCGCATGTCGGTTTCTTCAGCGAGCCAGGCGCGCAACTCGGCGAAGACTTTGGCGGCGCGCGGATGTTGCGGCGCGACGACGCGATAATGCATCCACTTGCCGTCACGCCGCGTCTCGACCAGTCCGGCGCGGCGCAAATAAGCCAGATGCCGCGAGATTTTTGATTGCGGCTCGTCCAGCACTTCGATAAAAAAGCAGACGCACACTTCATCGTCGCCCATCAGATTGAGCAAACGCAGCCGCGTACGATCAGCCAGCGCCAGGCAAAAAGTCTCTAAATCGAAGCTCTCAGCTTTTCGTTTCATCGTGCTTCAGAATTTATCATGGAAAAACATATCTGTCTTGACGAATGTATTGAGGCGGCGTAAGGTGCATTCATATTTGCAAAAGCAGATATGACTTACCGGAATCAACGCAAGAGAAATCAGGAGAAAAATGATGACAACTATTCAAATTTTGAAGCCGCACGTTTCGCTCAACGTCAGCAACATGGCCGCGAGCATTGCCTTTTATCGCAAGCTGTTCGGCTTGGAGCCGAGCAAAGTGCGGACGGGGTATGCAAAATTCGATGTGCAAAATCCGTCTTTGAATTTGGCCTTGAATGAAGCGGCGGTCACAGCGCGCGGCGGCTTGTCGCATTTGGGCATACAGGTGGCGACGACCGAAGACGTGCTGGCAATGCGGGCGCAGTGGCAGGAAGCGGGTTTGCTGACGCGCGACGAGATGCAAAACACTTGCTGCTTTGCGGTGCAAGACAAGACGTGGGTGAGCGACCCCGATGGCAATGAATGGGAAGTTTTCGTTGTGTTGGAAGACAACCTGCCCGAAACCGGTGCGGCGCAATCGTGCTGCGTTCCGGCGTCGGCGTTGACGCAGTTGGGAGGCGTGAAAAAATGAAAACTTTCCTTTTAGCGTTGCTCGTCGCAGCAGGTTGGCTCGTGCCGCCCGCTACGGCGCAAGATCCGTTCAAAGTTGCGCCGCAGGCTTACAGGCTGGAGTTTGAAAACGAATGGGTGATGGTGACGCGGGTGCATTACGGCCCGCTCGAAAAGATTCCAGAGCATTTTCACACCGAACGCGCTTCGGCGTATGTCTATCTCAACGATGGCGGGCCGGTTATTTTCAAACACGTCAATCTGCCTTACGCCGACGTGACGCGGCAGGCGACGAAAGCGGGCAGCTTTCGGCTTTATATGGGCTTGAAAGAAGTTCACGCGGTTGAGAACCCGACCGAAACGCCGAGCGATTTTTTGCGCGTCGAGTTCAAGACCGAACCGATCAATGTGGCGAAACTGCGCGGCAAGTTCTTTCGTGAAGAAGTACCGCTGGGCGAAAACCTGAGCAAGGTGCAATTCGAGAACGAGCAGATTCGAGTGACGAGGTTGGTGATTGCTGCGCGCGGCAAACTGGACTTGGCAACCGATGCGAATACGCCTGCGCTGCTGGTGGCATTGACGACTGCGAAGGTGGAAGCACGTGGGGCCAAAGGCAAAGCTGTGAGACTTGCGCTGACATTGGGCAAGTCGCATTGGCTGAACGTCAATCAATCAACACACTGGCTGAACAGCGGCGACACGGTGATGGAGTTGCTGCGGTTCGATTTTAAGACCAAGCCGGTCGCCAGTGCGGCAGCGCCTGAACACGAACATAAACACGATGACTGAAACAAAAACGATGCGCGTATTGATTCTTTGCACGGGCAATTCGGCGCGCAGCCAGATGGCAGAAGGCTTATTGCGGCACATAGGTGGCGCGCGGTTTGAAGTTCACAGCGCCGGCACGCGCGCCAGTTTCGTGCGGCCTGAAGCCATTCAAGCGATGGCCGAGTTGGGCATAGACCTGAGCGGCCATCGCTCAAAATGTGTGGACGAATTCAGCGGGCAGGCATTCGATTACGTCATCACGGTTTGCGATCACGCCAACGAAGTCTGTCCGGTGTTTGCCGGTCACACACAACGCATTCATCAAAGTTTTGAAGACCCGCCCGCGCCCGGTGTCGGTACTGACGAAGAGCGGCTGGTGGTCTTTCGCCGCGTACGCGATGCGTTGCGTGTGTGGTTGCAAGAGTTCGCGGCGTGCGTTGTGGCTTGAAGGTGCTTGTCAGTGTTCGTCCTACAAGTCAGGAAATTCCTCTTAGCCTCCTGCTAAAAAGATTGACTCGCCAGGTGAAATTGCGTAATTTGCGCGCCGCTGGTTGGACTCTCAGCACTTTCTACCTACGTCGAGTCCGGCCCGTGCAGTTGGATCCCATTTACGACGTGCCTGAACCGCATCCTTTCCTTCACTATCGAAATCAGGCTCATATTCAAAAGTTCAAGATGGTGAGTTCGCCCGCTTAAGGCTGAAGCAGGGTGATTACAGCTAAGGGTGTATTGCCTGGAGCGACCGTTGCATCATTCGTTGCATCATTCGCTGCATCATTTGCTGCATCAAGCGACAGGCAAACGAATTGGTGATTGGAAGGTCGGATGCCGCTGAAAAAAGCCGCAGCGCGCAGATGCCGACAGGAGCTTGGATTATGCGTTTGAAACTCGGTCTGTGGTGTTTGGTGGTTTTTTTAGGTTTGGCTTTTGGTTTAACAGGTGTCGAAGCGTGGCAGCAACGCGGCGGCAAAAAGATTGCTAGAAAAAATTCTACGCCAGCGGCTCAGCAATCGAATGAGCAGCGGCGCGAAGCCTCGCAAAAAGCCGCTGCCGAACGCTGGGAGGAAGCCAAAGAACGCGCGGAAAAAAGCGAGCACGCTTTCGAACGCCAGAAAGACGCGGGCCAGACCGGAGGGCCTTTTCGCGAAGGCGACAGGGCTTTTGACAAGCCGGGCGAAGCCACGGAGTTTCATCGGATGAAACGGGCTCCGCAAATGGAAGGCCCCATTCCCGTCGAGCGCTATTTCACGGCGCAACAGCGCATAAACGCGATGCCCCGTTATTCGACGGCGCTTGATCAAAGGTTGCCCCCGCGCAATCAAAGCCCCAATACCGCCGCCGATGAACGCCTGGGCACCTGGGTGCCGCTAGGTCCCGGCAACGTGGGCGGACGCACGCGCGCCTTCCTCATTCATCCCACCAATCCCAACATTATGTATGCCGGAGGCGTCGCGGGCGGCGTGTGGAAAACGACGAATGGCGGCGGCACGTGGTCGCCGCTGACCGATTTAATCGCCAACCTGTCAGTCGTTTCTCTGGCGATGGATCCGAAAAATCCGAGCGTGCTTTATGCCGGCACGGGCGAAGGCATTGGCAATGGCGACGGCAATCGTGGCGCGGGTATTTTCAAAACGACAGATGAAGGCGTTACGTGGACACGGTTGGCTGCGACGGCCACGGCAAATTTTTATTATGTGAATGATTTGGTCATTAGCCCGACTGACAGCGCGCGGGTTTATGCCGCTACAAGAACCGGCGTGTGGCGTTCGCTGGATGCGGGCGTGACGTGGACGCAGATTCTTGATCCGGCAGAAGCCTATGGCTGTTTGGATTTAGTCATTCGAACCGATCGCCAAACCGACTTTCTGTTCGCGTCATGCGGCAATTTTGTGCAAGCGGCGGTTTATCGTAACGTCCAAGCTGAAAGCAGCAGCGATTGGGTGTCAGTCCTGACCGAACCGGAAATGGGGCGCACTTCCCTGGCTTTGGCGCCTTCCAACCAGAACATCATTTATGCCTTGTCATCCAGCCTTAACCTAGACCGCGAAGATGCGTTGCACGCGGTGTTTCGTTCCAACAGCAGCGGCGACCCCGGCACCTGGACGGCTCCGCGACAGCACGACGGCATTTTCGATTTGAATACGGTGTTGCTGACCAACGCTTATTTTCAGTTTAGTCTCAAATGCCTCGGCTATGAGTTGGGCGGTTACAGCCAGGGTTGGTATGACAACGTGATCGCGGTTGACCCGGTTGATCCTGAAAAAGTTTGGGTGGGCGGCATTGATTTGTTTCGTTCGGATGACGGCGGCGTGACCTGGGGATTGGGGTCTTATTGGTGGAAGGAGCGAACCGATGTGAAATATGCGCACGCCGACCAACACGTTATCGCTTTTCATCCGCAATATAACGGTACGACCAACCAGCAAATGTTTGTGGCGAACGACGGCGGCATTCAGCGCACGGATAATGCGCGTGCCACTACAGCCAAAGGTGACCGCGCGATGTGTGACAGCGGTCTGAGCCAGATCACCTGGCGTTCCTTGAACAACAATTACGGCGTGACGCAGTTTTATCACGGGGTCGTTTGGCCGAACGGAACCGAATACATGGGGGGCACGCAAGACAACGGCACCATTGTGGGAGAAGACCGTTTAGGAGTGAACGGTTGGTATAGGGTCGCGGGCGGCGATGGCGGTTACGTCGCTAATGACCCCAACCATGACCCGACGTTGTATGTCGAATTCACCTATTTGTCGCTTTACAAAACGCATAACAACGGTTCGCTCTGGCGTTCGGCGATCACGGGCATTACCGAAGGGCAAGACAATTTCCTTTTTATTACGCCTTACACGATGGATCCGCGCACGGCGCGACGCTTATGGCTTGGTGGGCGTACGTTATGGCGCACGAAGGACAAGGCCGATTTCTGGACGGCGGCGAGTACGCAATTGGTGGGCAAAGTCAGCGCCACCGGAGTTTCGCCCATGGACGGAAATCGCGTGTTAGCGGGCGTGGCGGGCGGCAACATTTATCGCAGCAACAACGCCTTGACGACCGATGCCGCGACAACTTGGGCCAACACGCGCCCGCGCGGCGGTTATGTGTCGTGGATCACGTGGGATCCGGTAGACCCCAATGTCGCTTATGCCACTTATTCATCGTTTAACTTCGTATCCACCGATCGCCATATTTACAAAACGACCGACGCAGGCGTGAGTTGGACGGCGATTGACGGCACCGGCACGACCGGCATTCCTGATATTCCAGTCCATTGCATTCTCGTAGACCCGCGCAAGACCAATGTGCTGTATGTCGGCACCGATCTCGGCGTATTCGTTTCTACCGACGGCGGCGCGAACTGGCTCGTGGAAAATACGGGCTTTGCCAACGTCGTGACGGAATCGCTGTCATTCAATTCGAGCAATGGCTTAACGCATCTTTATGCGTTCACTCACGGGCGCGGTGCATTCAAGGTTCGGTTATCGGGCAAGTCAGCGCCTGAGATTGTGCTGGCGGCGGCTCCTTCCACTACGCCGCTGGTGACGAATTCCGTCACAGCGACGGTTACGGTTCGCGCGACGGGCGGTAAGCCGACGGGCAAGGTTACGTTCCGCGATAATTTCAATGACACGATCGTGCGCGTGCTCGACACCGTTGACCTCGACGCCAACGGGCAGGCGCGCATTACGTTCCCGGCGAATTCCTTGTCGGTGGGCTGGCATTACATTTCCGTAGATTATTCGGGCGATGCGATTTACAACGCGGTGCGCTCGAATGAACTGGAACTCAACGTACTCTCGAACGTCGTGGATTTGACGATACGCAAGTCGGTCAATGCCGTGATGGGGAATGGCGCAACGAGTATCTATACGTTGGCAGTGCGCAACGTGGGCAATTCTCCCAGCACCGGGCCGATTACCGTCGTTGACACCTTGCCCCTCGGACTAACCTTTCTCTCGCACACGGGTGCGAACTGGTCATGCGGCGCGCAAGGCCAGATTGTTACCTGCACTTTTGGCGGAACCTTGAATGGTAATACCGAAAGCGCGGTGCAACTGTCGGTGCGCGTAGGCCCGGAAGCCGTGCCTAAGGTGACGAATACCGCTACGTGCAGCACCGCAGGCGAAGTCAATCTAGCCAATAACTCGGCGTCGCTGACCTCAGAAGTAAAACCCGGCTTGCCGATAGATTTGTCTATCGGTAAAACGCACATTGGTACGTTTGTGCGCGGTGCGAACGGCGTTTACACCATCACCGTGAGAAACGCAGGGCCAGTGCCGACCAACGCCACCTTAACCGTCGAAGATATTTTGCCGGTCGGATACAGCTTTGTTTCGGCCACTGGAACCGGGTGGAATTGCAGTGCCAGCGGACAACTGGTGACTTGCACGAATGCCGGGGTGTTGAACCCTGCGACAAACTCAACTATTACCCTCACGGTCGCCGTCGGGGCGAGTGCGGCAGAAAGCTCGGTCAACCGCGCTTGCGTGATTCATCCGGGCGACATCAATGTCGGCAACAATTGCGCGAACGACACCACGGTGGCGCGGACAGGCGTTGATCTGGAAATGCGCAAAGGACACGCCGGAGATTTCGGGCAAGGCGGCACCGGTGTTTATTCATTATCGGTGAGAAACTTAAGCGTAATTCCCAGTACGGGGACGGTCACCGTGACCGATACCTTGCCGACAGGGTTGACGTATGCGAGTTACGCGGGCATCGGCTGGACGTGCAGTGCGAACGGGCAAACCGTTACTTGTACAAATCCAAATGCGATTGCGCCGCAAGCGGTCAGCGTTATTTTTCTCACCGTTAATGTGGCGGCCAACGCGGCTGCGCAAGTGACCAATACGGCGACCTGTTCCAATGCGAACGAGGTTTATACGCCCAACAATACGAGCAGCGACGTCACCAGAATCGTTCCGCGTACTGACCTGGCGGTGGCGATTTCAGCGGCTGACAACCCGGCGGTGTCGGGGGCCCCGCTGACTTACACCGCGACAGTGCGTAACAGCACGGCAACCGTCGCCAACGCTGTGGACATCACTGTCACGTTGCCGACTGGCGTGTCGCCGCAAGCTGTGAATCCGCCTACGGGCTGGACGGTCAGCCTGTCCGGCAATTCCGTTAAATTCATTCGTACGGCGATGGCAGGCAATGAAATCGGCATCCTGCCGATTCAGACCACGACTAATCCGGGCATTGCTGAAGGCGCTGCGTTGACGACTTCAGTGCGCGTAGCCTCGACCACCTCGGAAAGTTCCACTGCCAATAACAGTGCCAGTACGGTTACGCGGTTTATCACGCGGGCCGAGTTGTCGGCAGCTTTGCGGGTGGACGGGCGCAACCCCGCGCTCGAAGCCGACTTGTTGACCTATACGCTGACGACCACCAACGCCGGGCCGAGCGTAGCGTTGGCAGTAGTAGCCGCTTCTAAACTCTCGCCCGGTTTGGTTATCACTGAATGCACACCGTTAGTGAGCGGGACTTGTACGCCCACCGTTGACGGCGTGAACGTGACGTATCCGAGTTTGAACGCGGCGGCGACTGCTACCGTACGCATTGTCGCCAAAGTCGTAGGCGCACAAGTGCAAGGCGCAACGCTGACGCACAACGTGAACGTCTCGACCACGACGACCGATCAAAACCTGACGAACAATATCGCGAGCGTTTCGGTGGGGGCGGCTCCCGCCCAAATGCAACTCACGATTGACGGCGGCAAGACGCAATTCGACTTTGCGGCGATGGCTGCCATGCGCGAACTGGTGACGACTTTGCCGTCACAGCTTTTCTCGGTGAAAAACCTGGGCGTAGCGCCGCTCGATCTCAACTTGATCTTACGCCGCACCGGAACTGAAGTGACGAGCGGCAAGATTGGCAACGCCGATGACAGCGCGACGTTTCCGCTTTATTTGTTGCCTGAAGCAACGGGCAGCGAAACGCTGGTGGCGGCTCCGATCAAGGTGAATGGCGGCGTTACGCGACGCTTCCGTTTGGCTTATCAACCGCTGTTGCCACTCACGGTGAATCGCATCACCAATCTGGCGGCGGCTGAAGTGATTCCCGAAAACCTGACTTCCGGCCTGACGATTACGCCTAGCGTAGGAACCGCGCAAACGATTCCGATCACGGCGCGCACCCTCACGAGAGTGCAATTCGTTCATCCGACCACACCGCGCCAGTTGGCGCTGCCGACGATCAGCAAGAACGGGCAAAACGAACACGTCGTCACCTTTTCGGCGCACGACACCAACGGCGACGTAACCTCGGTCAGCTATCAATTTCTGGATAAATCAAATGTGGCGGTCGGTGCGCCGACGAGTTATCCGCTAGCGGCTGAACTCACCACGATGGGCGTGTTGAACGGGCAGAGCTTCACCATCGTGAAACACTTCCCGAACGCGAGCGCCCGCCCGACGGTCAATCGCGTACGCATCACGCTGACTGACCGCGCCGGTACGGTGACTATTCTGTCAGCGCCGTTGCCGCCGCCCGGTCTTGCGACCACAGTGTCAGCCGCGAATTACAAAGCCGAAAGCATCACGAACGGAGCTATCGTCGCGGTCTTTGGCACCGATCTCGCTCCTTCGACACTGGTGGCGACGACGGTTCCGCTGCCGACCACGTTGGCGGGTACGCGCGTGTTGGTGACCGATGTCAACGGCACTGAACGCCCTGCGCCGCTCTTTTTCGTTTCGCCGGGACAGATCAATTATCAGATTCCTGAACAGGCGGCGTTTGGCGTGGCAAAGGTCACCATCCAAAGCGGCACCGGTTCCAGTTCAGAAGGTATGGTCACTATCGTCAAAGTCGGGCCTGCGATTTTCACCTCGGATGCTTCCGGCAAAGGCATTGCGTCGGGCTTGATTTTGCGGATGAAGAAAAACAATGCGCAAACTTATGAACCCATCGCACGTTACGACACGACGACAGCGAAATTCGTCGCCGTCCCGATTGATTTCGGCACGGCGACCGGAGCAGATGCCGACAGACTCTTCCTGATTTTGTTCGGTACGGGCTGGCGCG
>JAYSVR010000178.1:0-22197 GCA_043718445.1 Acidobacteriota bacterium
AGCCACGTGGGAGTGATTTTTATGAGCAAGCAGGGGCAGCGATGAGTAAGGGAAGATTCGATTTTGTCACTATCGTGTGGTCGCGTGTGACGCGCCTGATTGAGGCGCGGGTTTACGGCGTGGCGATGCGTGGTTCTTTACCAGCCAAATTATCGGGGGCGCAGAATGAGATAAGCTGAGAGCTGTTTGGAATGCTGCGGCTCGCAAGGTGCGAGCTGCCAGAAAAATCCAGCATCGCTTTTTCTGCGCGCTAAGGGCTTGTAATTCATATAAGCCATCCCCGCTGCAATGTGCTGGTTTTTTTTAGAAGGATTCTGATTCAATGGCAGTTCTCACCGGTAAGGTTAGAGTTTACGATTTAGCAAAAGAACTGAAGCTCGAAAACCGCAAGGTCATCGAAGACGCTCGGCGCTTCGGAGTCATTGTCAGCGTGCCCTCCAACACGCTCGACGACGCCATTGCGAATAAAATCCGCGAACAGTATTTCCCCAAAAAAGAACAAGCCGCCGCGCCGGGCCGAGCGCGGCTGATTAAGCACGCTACGCCGCCCGCCGGAACCGAGCCGGAAGCGCCGGTCGTTGAGTTTCAACCGTTGGTTGAACCAGCCGAAGCGCCTGTGGTTGCTCACGTACCCGCACCGGTTACTCCCGCCCCCCCAACGATTACGCCGGTGGCTGAGACAACGGTTCGCACTCTCACACCGCCGCCCGCAGTGGTTCCGGTGATTGCTCCCGCAGCGGTTGAACCCGTGGTCGTCGAGCCCGCAGTCGCCGAACCCGTAAGCGCCGAAGCGCCGGTTGTCACGCCGGTTGTTTCTCCTGCCATTACGCCCGCGCCAACTGAAGAACCCATACACAAAGTCACGCGACTCGAAATTCCCACGGCTCCGGTTGCGCCAGCGCCAGTGGTTCCTGTGGCAGAAACACCAGCGCCTGCTGCGCCACCCGTCGTGGCGAAAGCTCCTGCGCCCAGACCTGCTGCGCCCGCTCCGCCATCGAATCGCACCAACGTTATTCGACTCGCTCCGGCCAAGCCTTTTGTGCCACCGCCACCGCCGCCGCGCCCTGCGCCGCGCGGTACGACGGCTCCCGTTGGGCGTCCGGGTGAACGTCCGCGCCATATTCTCGAATCAGGCAAGCCGCAGCTTCACACCTATGTGCCGCCGCCTGACGCGCGCCACAAAGGCCGCAACACAGGACGCAAAGACGTTAAGCCTGATCCGGGCGATAACCGGCAGCCTTTCCGCCGTGGCGGCCCGCAACAAGCCGTGATCGCTCCGCAAGCGCGTCAGATTCCGGCGGAACTCAAACCGGTGACGATGGTCGAAGGCATCACCGTGCGCGAATACGCCGAGAAAATTGACGCCAAACCGCGCGACATCGTGAGCGAATTGATGAAACGCGGTCTGCTCGCCACCATCAATCAGACGATGAACCCCGATCTTGCCAAAGAGATTGCACGGTTTTACGGCTGGGACATCACCTTCGGCGAATTCGAAGACATGATCGTCGAGACCGAATTCGAGATTACGCCCGATGCGATGGATGACACAGATCATCGTCCGCCGGTCGTCACGGTGATGGGCCACGTAGACCACGGTAAAACCAGCTTGCTCGACGCGATTCGTTCCACTCGCGTGGCCGAAGGCGAAGCCGGCGGCATCACGCAACACATCGGTGCATATTCGGTTCAGGTGACGAATCCTGAAGACGCCAAGGACGTGCGCCGCATCGTGTTTCTCGACACGCCCGGTCACGAAGCCTTCACGAATATGCGTGCACGCGGCGCGAAAGTCACCGACATCGTTATTCTAGTCGTGGCCGCCGACGACGGTGTCATGCCGCAAACCATCGAAGCTATTGCTCACTCGAAAGACGCAGGCGTACCCGTCATCGTCGCTATCAACAAGATTGATAAAGGCGATGCCAATGCCGAGCGCGTGAAAAAAGAACTCGCCGATCGCGGCTTGTTATGGGATAGCTGGGGCGGCGACACCTCGATGGTCGAGTTGTCGGCGAAGATGCGCATTAATATCAACGGCTTGCTTGAAATGATTTTGTTGCAATCCGACTTGATGGAGTTGAAATCGAATCCCAAGCGCATGGCTACGGGAACCGTACTCGAAGCCAAGCTGGATCGCGGACGCGGCGCAGTGGCAACCGTACTCGTGCAAAACGGTTCGCTCAAAATCGGAGACCCGTTCATCGTGGGCAATTATTTCGGACGCGTACGCGCGCTCGTGAATGATCGCGGCGAGCGCGTCGAAGGTGTAGGCCCCGCGATGCCCGTCGAAGTGCTGGGTCTCGAAGGCGTCCCCGCCGCTGGCGACCAATTCCAGGTCGTCGCCGACGTAGCCAAAGCTCAACAGATTTCGCAGTTCCGTCAATCGAAAGCCCGTGCTGCCGCGCTCGCGCGCACTTCGGCACGCGGTCTCGAACAGTTGGCGAAACAGATGCAGAGCGGCGAAGCCAAAGAACTCAAAGTCATTCTCAAGACCGACGTGCAAGGTTCGGTCGAAGTTCTCAAAGACACGTTGCTCAAACTTTCGACCGACAAGGTCAAGGTCAGCATCATCACGGCGGGCGTCGGTGCGATTACGAAATCGGACGTAGGCCTCGCCAATGCCTCTGATTTGTCTGAAGGCACGGCGATGGTCATCATCGGCTTTAACGTACGTCCCGAAGCCAGTGCTGAAGAACTCGCGCGCCAAGAGGGAATTGACATCCGGTTGCATTCGATCATTTACAAAGTCGAAGAAGAAATTCGCAGCGCGATGATCGGTATGCTCGACGCGACCTCTAAAGAAGTCGTCATCGGCAAGGCCGAAGTCCGCGATGTCATCCGCGTGCCGAAGGTGGGCAGCGTCGCCGGTTCGATGATCTTGAGCGGTATGCTCAAACGTACGGCGCAAGCGCGGCTCATCCGCGACAACGTCGTCATCTTCGAGACCGCGATTGGCAGCTTGCGTCGTTTCAAAGACGACGTCAGCGAAGTGCAAACAGGTTACGAATGCGGTATCACGCTCGACCGGTTCAACGATTACAAAGTCGGCGACGTGATCGAAGCATTCATTATAGAAAAGGTCATTCCCACGGAGTTGTAACTTGGAAGGCAAAAGTCAAAAGTCAAAAGTCAAAAAGCAAAAATGTCGGCACTTTTTTTCTCCGAGAAAAAGTAAGCTCGGTACTTTTGCCTTTTGCCTTTTGCCTTTTGCCTTTTGATTTTTTTGGCTATGGGTTATCGCAACACACGTCTGCCGCAAGCTTTGAAGCAGGAGATCAGCGCAATTTTGCAGCGCGAACTCCGCGATCAAGTCACGGCGATGACCAGCATTACCGAAGTGAAAGTAAGCGCCGAACTCAGCGAGGCGCGCATCTTCGTCAGTGTATTCGGCTCCCCGACCCAACAACGCGCAATGTTGACCGTGTTAGAAGAGCAAGCCGTGTTTATCCGCCGCTTGCTCGGTCAACGTATGCGTTTGCGTTCCATTCCGCCGCTGCAATTCGTGTTAGACGACACTCTCGAACACGGCGCGCGGATGGCGCAACTTTTAGCAGAAATTGCAAAGGAGCTTCCCCCCGAAGACGCTGCTCCACCGCCTGACGCCGCTAGCGCCAGCACGGTTGAGTGACGGCATAAGGGGTTGTACCAAACTTATGTTAGGCCAAGTTATTGATCTGATTGAACGCCATCAACGCTTCGCCATCACCACGCACATCCGCCCCGACGGCGACGGGCTCGGCTCTTCGTTAGCCCTCTGCTGGGTTTTGCGCGGTCTCAAAAAAGAAGCCGACATCATCTTGCGCGACGACGTACCGCACGCTTACGTCAAGCTGCCCGGTGCTGACGAAATTCGCGTTGCCACCGACATCGAAAGCGATTACGACGCAGTCTTTCTGATGGAATGCAGCGACAGCGAACGCCCCGGCCTGGCGAGTTTGTCAGAACGTTTTCTGGTCAACATTGACCATCATTCGACGACGGCGCTTTACGCCAACATCAACTGGATTGATTCGACCGCCGCCGCCGTGGGCGAAATGGTTTATAACCTCGCCAAAGCCATCGGCGCGAAAATTTCGCCCGAAGCCGCTAGTTGCGTTTACGCCGCGTTGTTGACCGACACCGGCTCATTTCACTTTTCCAACACGACCGAGCGCACCTTCAAAATCGCCAGTGAACTCGTGCGCCACGGCGCGCAACCGGCCAAGCTGTCACAGGCGATTTTTTATAATTACCCTTACGCCAAAGTCAGTTTAGTTGGCGAAGTTCTCTCGACGCTGCAACGCGACGAATCAGGCCGCATCGCGTGGATCAAAATGTCGAAAGAGGCGATGGATCGCACGCACGCCACCGAAGACGACACCGACGGCATCATCAATTACCCCCTCACCATCGGCGAAGTCGAAGCCGTTGCTTTCTTCCGCGAACTGCCCAACGAAACCTATCGCATCTCACTGCGCTCAAAGAACCGCGTCAACGTCGCCCGCGTCGCCGAACAGTTCGGCGGCGGCGGACACAGCAACGCCGCCGGATTCACCGTGCGGCAAGTTGATTTGCCTGCGCTGACCACCGACGTACTCGCCAAACTCAAAGAAGCCGTCGAAACTGCCCCGCCCGTGAATGGCAATGGACGCGAGATCAAGCCGCGTTAGGTCATAGAGCTTCTTTTGCAAAACGGGGCTGGCGCTTCCGCCTTCCAACGGTTCGCGTACACCCTACTAAACAAACTGCCGCAGCTAAAGAAAAAGCTGCGGCAGTTTCGTGTTGTTTGATTGGGTCGTGTTACTCAAGGCAGATGTAATTGCTCACGAGTTTGAGTTATCACGAAGTATTGAGGGCTGGCACATTAGCTCAACGAGGGTATCGAATAAGTTTTGCCCGTGGAGTTTGGCCGTTTCGAGTACGGTCGCGAGTGCGGCGTAGCTGTGTGCGCCTCGTTCGGAGCGGAAGCCGTTGGTGACTTTGCGGTGGATGACGGAAGGACGCAACGCGCTTTCGCAAGCGTTGTTCGTCGGTGGCACCTCCGGCTCTGGCAGGAAGACCAGCAAATGGTCGCGATGTTTGACGTACCGTCGGTAAAGCTGCTGCGCCGCCGTCTCGGTTTGATCTTCGGTGAGCAGTGCGTCCAGGCGGTTTTCTAATTCCGCCACACGCCGCAAGTATCCCTTCAAGGTCAGTTGGTCAGTCGTAAAAAAGCGGTTCCGTAAATGGATGGCCTCTTGAAAGAGCGCCTGCATTTTCACCGGCCATAACAATCCGGGCGCTTGCTCAATCACGCGGGCTAGATTGCGGAGTTGATGCGCCAGGCATAACTGAAAAGTTTGCGCGGGAGCCAGCAGTTGCGCGCTGTAACAATCGCTCACCCATACGTCGGCGCATTGCTCGCCCATAAATTCCGCCATGACGACAGCACTGCGGGTCGGCGCGATGCGATGAAACACCCCCGCCGCGCTGCGAAAGACCCATTGCCACCAGTTGCAGCCTTTGACGCGCGCGCTGGTTTCGTCGCTGCCGAGGATGGGACTACGCGCCACCGCCGCCCCGATGGCGTCGGCTTTGGGTTGGGCCAGCGCACCGCCGCGCCGCACGATGGCGTTGAGTCCGCCTTCACTCACGGTGACGCCGAAGACGTCGTGCAGTTGCGCGGCTTGGCGTTCGTAACTCAGATGTTGCGTTTGTTTGTGATAAACCACGAGGGCTTCCAGGCGCGGCCCGAAACCGCGCGTCGGTTCCAGTCCTACGGGCGGCGCACCCCGTTGCACGGTGTGACAGTGCGGACATTCGACTTCGTGAATCTGCATCTCGATCACCAGCGGCACGATGACCGGCAGTTCGGTGATTTGGTGACGTACGATGCGAGTCGGCGCGCAAGCGCGCAAATCTTTCTGACAAGCAATGCAGTGCGTGACTTTGATTTCGAGCACGCGATCCGGTTTTTCTACCAACGGACGCGTCGCTACTGGATGACCGGGTTTGGCACCGATCCGTTTGGACACTTTGGGTACGACGAGATTGGATTTCTGATCGCGCGAGGGCGGCTGCGACGAGTTGCGTGAAGTCACGGGCGGCGCTCCGGGAGGCAGCTTCGCTTCCAATTCCGCCACCCGTGTTTCCAGCGAAGCGATCTGTGTGAGCAAGACTTTAACCAGCGCAATCAATTCGGTACGCGAGAGTTGCTCCAGTTGTGCATCACTGATAACCATCGGATTTATTGCCAGCCCGGCTCCGTCAGAATTAACCTGCTTCGCCAACGTCAGACGGCATTTCGCAAGAAAGCGTTACAAGAGATTGAACCGCGTAGCTCAAAACCGTGAGCGGTTACCAAAACCCTATGAATAAAGGCTTGTAGCCGGTGTAGCCGGTTAAAAACATCAACTCCCTCTAAATATCAATGCCGCCGCACTTCGTCGCCTTCAAATACTGTGAAGGCTTGACCCGCACGGCGCGCTCGCGTTCGCTCTGCCGGCTTTCCATCGCCGAAGGTAGCAACGCGGACGGCATCACGGACGGGCATGCCATTGCCGCAGCGATGTGATAACAAACCTTGCCAGCCAGACCCGCCGCGCAATTGCACTCCGCCAAAAGCAAATCAGCACATGGTTGCGCGAACGTCACGACGTAGGCTGAAATCACAATGGCTGCCAGCTTTGGGAAGAAACGGCAGCCACAGATCACACACTGAAAAGTTTGCGAGACGTTCAGTGAGCCAAACCTACCAAAGGTCATGATCTGAGGCACCGAAATCTTCCACACCGATTGAAAACTGATGGATTCGAGGGCGAATGTGGTACGGAAAGTGGTATACGCGCCGAAGTTCTATTGTGTGACAGCTGAAAACCTGCAAAAACTCCAATAAAAGTGAATGCGCCCAGCACGACTCGAACGTGCGGCCTACTGCTTAGGAGGCAGTCGCTCTATCCACCTGAGCTATGGGCGCGCAAGCGGGGGCATTCTGACCATTGGCTGGGGGCGGGTCAAGGCTTGCCCGTAAGGACTTTTCGGCAAAGTCGCGTCCGTAAAATTTTCCCGTTGCAATCGGGCGGCAGATCAATACAATCCGCGCCGCAGAACACCTCCCAAAAACAAAACGATTTGAATTCAAAAGGCCACACCACGAAGTGAGCCAAGACTAAGCACTACGCTGTTTCACAGGCCAGGTCTGTGAGGATGGGCGCAGCGCTACCGGGTGATTGGCGCAAGACAAAGGTGATGGAGCGGAGCGGCTGCTTCCCGCAACGATGAGCCTGAGACAGCATCCCTAAAGGCTTTCGCCAGAGGAGCGCGCAAATGCGAGTCCATGTATCTTACTCGTTGATGTTAGCCATCAGCGGGCTGTTGTTCGTTTGTTTTTCGGTCAGCGCCCAGCCTGCTGCAAAAAACGCTTTTCTTCCTGCTTCATCAAAATCCAGCGATGACACGATCAAGCTTGAGACTCAGGTTGTCTCTCTAACCGTCAGCATTACCGACAAACAAGGGCAGCCGGTGACGGGATTAGAGAAACCCGCCTTTCAAATTTTTGAAGACAATGTCCCGCAAGAGATCAGTTATTTCAGTTACCGCGACCAGCCGCTGTCGGTCAGCGTCGTATTCGATCTTTCCGGTTCGATGGGACGTGAAAAGTTGCAGCGCGCCAAAGATGCACTGAAAAGTTTTGCCGCGACCTGCCACGAAGAAGATGAATTGGCGCTGATTGGATTCAATGACCGCGCGTGGCTGGTGGGCGACCGGCTGCTCGCGCCCGAAGCGTTGAATAATGCCTTCGGCTCGATGACCGCGCGCGGGCAGACGGCTTTGTATGACGCCGTCGAATTGGGTTTGAAGCAAGTGGCGCAAGGCCATCAGCCGCGCAAGGTACTCATTATCATCAGTGACGGCGAAGACAATCGTTCGCGCACGAATTTCAGAAACCTGCGGCGGATGGCGCAGGAAAACGATGCGACGATTTACGCGATTGGCATTCAGGATTTTGCGCCGTTGCATGGTTACGGCAAATTCATTTTGGAAGAACTCGCCGATCTGAGCGGCGGGGCGGCCTTTTTTCCCAGCGATGCCGAGGGTATGAACGAAGCCTTTGATCGCATCGCCGTGGCGTTACGGCAGGAGTATTCGATTGGTTACGTGCCGACCAGCTTTCCGACCAATGGGCAAACCGATGGCAAGTTGCGCCGCATCAAGCTTAAGGTAGACGCGAGCGCCAATGGCTTGGCGAACGGAAAAATCGTTGTGCGGCACCGCACCGGATACATCGCCAACGGCAAAGGCGCGCAACCCGCTGAAGTCAAAGCTGATAATTGAGGCGGTGGTCGTGACTCACGGGAAGTGCTAGAGTTTCGGTACTCACCCCCCAAATTCAAATCATAGAGGAATCAATGACGATGGCGACTTGCCCTTCCTGTAATAGTCCGCGCTTGCGCAGCGGTTATCGTAAGACGCCTTTGGCGTTGCGCGCTGTCGGTGTGCGCACCCTGTTATGCGACAGTTGCAACAACGAGTTTCGTGCGTTTTCGCCGCTGCCGCCCAAACGCGCGCGGCAGCGCACTAGCAAGGCTAATGTATTCAATCAGGCTCCGGTGGTGGATTTGCAGGCGATTGGTGGGCAAGCGACAGCCGTGCGACGCAATGGATATGAAGTAAAATTCGACCGTGCGACTTTGCCGCAAGTCGAGGTGGCTCGTGCCGCTATGCCGTTGCCGGTGAAAGAAACACCGGAAGAATTGCGGCGGCGCATTTCGATTTCGGCGGCTCCGGCAGCACCCACCGAAGAGCCGTTGATGAAACTGCGGGAAGAAATGGAAGCACGACGGCAGGCGACGGTTACTCACGCTTGTCCGCGTTGTGATTCGTTGACGACCAAACGCCGCCATCGCAAAGGGTGGGAAAAAACACTGCTCGGCTGGACGGATTGGCGGCCTTATGTTTGCAGCGAGTGTGGCGCTTCATTTCACGCGCGGCGCAATCACCAATGCCACTCGAATGCGCTGTCGCGCAACGAGGCGGATTTCGTCAGATCATCGTGTTTCAACCAGGAGCGAGAAGGGGAGGATGCGTGAGCCATAAACCAACGTTCCCATTTGCATCTCATCGGGCAGGCTCGGAAAGTTCAGCCTGAATTCAAACGACTCGCCCGGTTGTAATTTGACTATGCCATTGCGCGGCAGCGTCTTGCCATTCACGTCAGCCGTACCTTTCAGCGTACGTTCGCGGCAATGTTCATCCAATAGATAAGCGCGCCCGGTGTCGTTGATCGTCCAGCGTCCGCGACTCATCAAGTAAATCGGCAAATGAAATTCGACGGGTTCGGTTGTCGCGTAAACCACCATGCGCAACGTCGTTGTTTCGGTTTCGCGTACGCGTGCGATGGCGGCTATCGCTAAACCGGCGGGTTGATTGGCTTCGGTGGGCGGCAGGCAGCGGCGCAAGTTGTCGGCGGTGAGTTTGAGGGCGGTGCGGCGTTGGGTTTCGGGATCAGGCTTGCGGCAACTCAAACAGTGCAAGCAGAGAATCAAGGCAAAGGCCATTCCCGCAGTTGGCGGTATTTTGTTAAATGGTTTCATCGTTATTTCCCACGCGACCGGATCGCAAGATTGTCCATTGAGCATTGCCAATTGAGCATTGATTCTCAGAGAGAAAGCATTCAGCAAAAATTTTCCCTGCTTATCAATG
Organism: Acidobacteriota bacterium; assembly: GCA_043718445.1. Lineage (GTDB taxonomy): Bacteria > Acidobacteriota > Blastocatellia > RBC074 > RBC074 > JACPYM01. The sequence goes on from JAYSVR010000178.1 coordinate 9,664, forward strand.
GTCAATTGGCAATGCTCAATTGGCAATTAGTGGTTTTGAGTAACTCAACCCGCTGGCGGCTTGTTTTTGGGCTTGGTAATCGCCGTCAATAATTTCATCAGTTCAACACAGTCAGCGTGAATCGAATCAAATTCTTTGGTTTCCAGATAGTCGCTGTCACGCAATAGCTCTAGCCAGTATTCCGTTTCAGAAGCGCGTTGTAAGGCGACTTTCATCTCGTGAATAAAATTGCCATATCCCTCGGCTTCTTGTGCAGCTTTTACGCGCGCGCCAATTTGCGTACCAGCAGTGAGCAAGGTTTTGCTCATGACAAATTCCTTCTTGTCATCGCACAGATATTTGTAAAGCCGCACGATGCGTAAGGCGAACGCATACGACTTGGTAAGCACAGCATTGTCCATCATAAAACCTCCTGATTGATTGGTTGATTTAGCGTTCCACATAAGGCCGTGATTGAACGATATAAATTTGCGCACCGACCGTCACCCATTCGATGTCTTGTTTGGCACCGCGAAAGACGCGCTGAATTTGCAACGCCGCGCGTGCCAGACGTTTTACCACCGCATCGGTTAATACGGCGCGTTCCGTTTCGACTTTGAATTCGCGCACGCCGCCGCGTTCGTCAAAGGTCAGCATCGTATCGTCGTTCGAGCGCGTCAGCACTTTCACGGATTGTGTTTTCGGTTGATAGAGCAGCTGTTCGGGTACGCGGCGGCCTTCGACGACGCGGATGCCGAGGCCGCGTTGCGCGTTGACGTAAACCGACGCGCGGTCAGCTTTATCGAACGGATTGGTCGTGATGAGTACGCCAGCGGCTTCGGCTTTGACGCCAGTTTGAATCAAGACGGCAGCGTATACGGCGGAATGATTGATGCCTGCGCTTTCGCGCGTTTCGTAAGCGGCAAAGTTCCACAGCGAAGCCCATACGGTCTTGATGGCTTCGAGCAACGCCGCGTCTTCGCGTACGTTGGGCACGGTCGTATAAAGTCCCGCGCCGCTGAAATTCGGCAGGTCTTCGGCATTCGTCGAACTACGGACGAATACGCCCGCGTCGCCTAACAGCGTATGTTTGCGCGCAATCACGGCACGTGCGAAGGCTTCATTCACCTTGCCGCTTTGCAGCTTCGCACGTAACGCCGCGAGTTGTTCTTTGCGATAAGCCGCGTCGTGATTGAAGCGGTCGTGGCCCAGCAATTCGAGAATGGTGTTGTCGAAGCCGTTCTCCTGCAAAAACTGTTCGTAGTAAAAAAACGGAAGGCTGAATCCGTCAGGCACGATGATGTCGCGCACCTCATTGCGTTTGATGGCTTGCGCGACTTCGCCGAGGTTGGCGGCTTTCGCGCCGAAACGTTTAACGTCGGTCTTGCGTTGGGCCTTGAGTTCGGTGAGTTCTTTCCATTCGAGATCGGCGGCGGGCGTGAGCAAGTCAGAGCGTTTCGCCAACTGGCGCCCGCGCTCGGCGGCTTCGTTGGACGTAGCCGGACGCAGCGTGAATCCGTCGGCGCGCGTTTCGAAGAAAACGAATTTGCCGACGAGCGCTGCGTACTTTTCCGCCGCGTCTTTGATGAACGCGTTCGGAATGCCCCAGCCTTTCGCTAACAGATTCACGTGCGCCAGTGGCGTAGCCATCGTCGTCGTGATGACGCCCGACACGGGCGTGAGCGTGAGCGGAGCTTCGCGGAAGATGACGATTTCGTTGCGGTCAAAAATCACGTCGTCAGCTTCTGGATGGGCGGGGCGGTCAATGATGCGCAAGACGCCGGCGTTGGCGGCTTGGTGCAAAGGCAAGTAATCGCGCGCGGGATTGAGTTCATTGAGTGTGAGACGCGGTACGTCGTTGAGCGTTGCCGTCGCTTCTTCCTGTCGCGCGGCGTTGGGCTTGAACGTGAGCGGCGCGAAAAAGCTGCTTTGCAAGGCCGCGTAGCTTTCACGAATAATCGCCGCCATCGCCTGATCGCCTTCCCAGTATTCAAACGTGAACTTGTCGAGTTTCGCTTGATAGGCAATCGTGCCGAGGATGAAGCGGCGTTGCGCTTCGAGATAATTGTTTTTGAAAAACGTCGCGCCGCGTTCGAGCGAAAGATAGTTCGCGTTCACGAATTCGCCGTGAAAGCTGTAACGCCGCGAGTTGACGTAATAGACCTTTTCTTTTGGCGCGGCGCGATCAATCACGAACATCACGTGCGGCAAGGTGGCGAAACGTCCTTCGTAATAGATGCGCGCCAGTTGATCGAAGGCCGCGCGGTTCGCCAGGCGATGCGCAAAGCGGGCTTGCGCGGTTGTCGTTTGAGTGACAGCCGCCACGAACAGGAACGCGAAAAGAATAAGAATCGGTAAACGCATAAGTTGGCGCGCAACATAAAACCGCGCCGCTCCAACAACAAGCCCAATGACCTCTCTCGAAAGAAAACTCAAAGCTACGTTGCAATGGCTGGCGCTCTCGCCGCAAAGCAAAGTGCTGATCGGCGTGTCAGGCGGAGCCGATTCGATGGCATTGCTCAATGCGATGACGCGAATGTCGTGGCCTGTCGGCGTCGCACACCTCAATCATTGTTTGCGGGGCAGTGAATCGGATGCGGATGAGCAATTCGTCAAAGAGCAGGCAGAGGCTTTTCCCCTAAATTTTTTCAGCGCGCGCGTTGAGGTGGCCGCACAAGCCGTTGGGAACAACCTGGAAGCGACAGGACGCGCGAGTCGCTATGATTTTTTTCAAGAAGTTACGCGCGCTCAAAGCCTCTCTTTGGTTTTCACTGCCCACACGCACGACGATCAAACCGAAACCTTGCTGATGCGTTGGATGCGCGGAACCGGTGCTATGGGCTTGCGTGGCATCCACGAACGCAGTGCCTTGTGCGAAGGCGTCACGCTCATCCGCCCGTTGCTCAATGTCACGCGCGCCGAAGTGCTGGAACATTGCGCGCATTACGGCGTCCCTTATCGCACCGACAGCTCGAACCTTTCAGACGATTACACGCGCAATCGCGTGAGGCATCAGTTGTTGCCGCTGTTGCGCGAATTCAATCCGCAATTCGACGCGGCCTTGCAACGCGGCGCAGAGCATTGGCAAGCCGACGCCGAATGCCTCGACGCGCAATCTCGTGAATTGTTCGCGCGTGCGGTGGCAGGCGAGCAATTGCTGGTCAGCGCACTGGCCGCAACGCATCAAGCCTTGCGCGTTCGCGTGTGGCGGATGTGGCTGGCAGATCGGTTGCAACTCACTGCTTCACACGGGCAGGCGTTAGAGCGACTTATGATGGCGGGACAAAGCGGGCGGACGGTTCAACTGCCGGACGGTTGGCGCGTGACGCGCGAGTTTGACCGCTTGCGCCTGTGGCAAGCCGCTGCGTTCAAGCAGGTCTCGCTTGCGCCGGTTCAGTTAACGGCTGGCCCTGCGCAAACCTTTGGCGCGTATGAGTTCACGTTGAGTTCGCAGATGGATGAACCCGCAATGTTGCGCAGCGAAAACCTTTGCCGCGTCGCTTTGCCTGCCCGCGTGGCGGCAGCCGGACTTTGGTTACGGACTCGTCAGGCGGGCGATGCTTATGTGCCCACGGGACGCACTTCGCCGGTGAAGTTGAAAACCTTGATGGTGCGCCAACGGATTCCGCTAACGCAGCGTGCCGCGCATCCGCTGCTGGTTACGGCGTCGGGCGAAATCGTCTGGTCGCCCAAATTACCGGTAGCCGCATCCTGCATAAATTCCATAAATTCATCGGATGAACGCTGCGTTTGGGTAACGGCGCGGGAACGGTGTAACCTTCCGCGTCCGATGGGCGTCTTGTCCGAGGGTGATGGGAGCGATTCATAGCTGCCCAGCAGCTTTAAGAAAAGTTGCTCGCCCGCGGTGGGAGAAGAGAGCCAGTTTTTTCTGAGACAGACGCCCGGTCATGGGCTAATATGCAAAGTGGAATGATTCCACGGAGGTAAATGGTTTTGAATTCTACGATTAGACAGGTAATTTTTTGGGTAGTTTTCATCGGCGGAGCAATTTTACTCGTTCAGGTTTATCGCGGTGCCAACAGCAATGGGCCGCAGGAATACACCTACTCGAAGCTGGTGAAAGATGTAAACGAGGGGCTGGTTAAAGACGCCCAGATCGAAGGCTCGACGGTGACGGGACACTTGCAAGGCGGTTCGCCTTTCAAAGCAGAAATCGGGAATGAGTTTGTCGTACGCGACGTGGCCGACATCATGCGGCAAAAAAACATAGACGTGAAATTCAAGCAACCGGCGGGCAGCGGCCTGTGGGTGCAAATTTTCACTTACGTCTTCCCGATCATACTCATCATTGGCTTCTGGATTTTCATGATTCGCCAGATGCAGTCAGGCGGCAACAAGGCGCTCTCGTTCGGCAAGAGCCGCGCGAAATTACTTTCCAACCAGCAAAAGCGCGTCACCTTCAAAGACGTGGCGGGCGTAGACGAAGCCAAAGAGGAATTGCAGGAAATCATCGAATTCCTCAAAGAACCGCAAAAATTTCAAAAACTGGGTGGACGCATTCCGAAAGGCGTGCTGATGATGGGGCCGCCAGGTACGGGCAAGACGCTGCTCGCACGCGCCATCGCGGGCGAAGCCAACGTGCCGTTTTTCTCGATCTCAGGTTCTGATTTCGTAGAGATGTTTGTCGGCGTCGGTGCTTCGCGCGTACGCGACCTGTTCGAGCAAGGCAAAAAGAACGCGCCCTGCATCATTTTCGTAGACGAAATTGACGCGGTCGGACGCCATCGCGGTGCGGGCCTCGGCGGCGGACACGACGAGCGCGAACAGACGCTCAATCAATTGCTGGTCGAAATGGACGGCTTCGAATCGAATGACGGCGTAATCCTCATCGCTTCGACTAACCGTCCTGACGTGCTTGATCCGGCCTTGTTGCGCCCTGGACGTTTCGACCGTCGCGTGATCGTTAATCGCCCTGATGTGCGCGGACGCGAAGGCATTCTGGCCGTTCACACGCGCAAGATTCCGCTGGGCGAAGACTTCGACGTATCGGTCATCGCGCGCGGTACACCCGGTTTCACTGGCGCTGATCTCGCCAACCTCGTCAACGAAGCTGCGCTCAACGCGGCCCGCCTCAACAAAAAAGTTGTGGCGATGTTCGATTTCGAATGGGCGAAAGACAAAGTGATGATGGGAGCCGAACGCAAATCGGCAGTCATGTCGGAAGAAGAGAAGAAGACGACGGCTTATCACGAAGCGGGTCACACGATCATCGGTATGAAAGTGCCGAACGCTGACCCGGTGCATAAAGTCACGATCATTCCGCGCGGCATGGCGCTGGGGCTGACGCAACAACTGCCCGAAGGCGACCGTTATACGCACACGTCAGAATACATCAGCGGTTCGATTGCCATCTTGATGGGCGGTCGGCTGGCCGAAGAACTTTTTCTCGGCACGATTACGACGGGCGCCTCTAACGACATCGAACGTGCCACCGAAATGGCTCGTCGCATGGTTTGCGAATTCGGTATGTCAGGCTTAGGCCCGCTGACTTTCGGCAAGAAAGAAGAGCAAATCTTTCTGGGCCGCGAAATCTCGCAACATCGGGATTACAGCGAAGAGACCGCGATCAAGATAGATCAGGAAGTCAAACGCATCGTGATGGAGCAATACGAACGCGCCCGCCGCATCATGCTCGAAAACAAGGACGCCGCCGAACGTCTCGCTATCGCTTTGCTCGAACGCGAAACGCTCGACGCGATTCAGATTCGTCGCTTGGTTGCCGGGCTGGCGCTCGACGATGATGACTCGACACCGGCAATGCCGCTGCCGACTGAAGACCGACCGGCTGATAAAGAATCGGTACTCAAACCGATTCTGCCGCCCATCACAGGCGGCAATCCGGTTACGGCCTAACGTAATTGTCGGCTTTATAAATGACGCGGTAGTCAGCTTGCGCTGACTACCGCGTTTTCTTTTTAGCCTCACTTTCAGCGAACCACGCCGCGATAAAACTGATAAGCCATCATCAGCAGTTCACGCCAACCGTAAACTTGCGCGCCGCGCATTTGATTCGCCGCGCCAATCGCAAAGGCCGTTCGCCACTGCTCAAACAACACTCGATAGGCCTGCCATACGCGATAACGTGGATCGTAAATATGCGTAGCCTCTGCCGTCACACCGTTCAATTCGATCACTTTGAATGCGCCGAGTTGAAAAGCTTCTATGGAAGCCGCGCGAATGTCATAGCGCCCGAAATAAAAGCCTTCATAAGATTGGCTGATATGTTCGATGGCTTCGGTCAACGCGGGCGTCAGGTATTGCATGCCGTCCAAAAAAATCGCGCCGCGACAGTGCGAACCGAATTCTGCTAGCGTGATTGATTCGTTCGCCGGAATGATTTCTTGCCAACGCGCGCGATGGCGTTTGCCGTAAGTGGCAGCCATACAAACGGCGCGTTCGTCGTGGCAAACCAATTGTTCGAGCGTTGCTTTGCCGTCGCCTGTGACCGCCGGGAAACGTTTATCCGTAATTGAAAAGATGCGTCCGTGTGTTGCACCCGGAAAGCGAAAATAGAAAACGCCGAACTCACACCCCGCGACGTATTCCTGCAAGATGTGTGTGTTAGTCATCTCGCTCAAAGCTGATTGCAATTTGTCTGACGAACGCAGCACGCGTACGCCTGCACCGCGCTGCCCGGCATCGGGTTTGAAGATGATCGGAAACGTCAGTTGCTGTTCCGCCATGAATTGATTGGCTTGCGTGAGCTTTTTAGTCAATGTGTTTTGAGGGTGAATCAATTTATAGCGTGCAATGAATTCGTTCGCGTCACGCAAGCCATGCAGGATTTCGCTTTTCGATTCGCCGACGAATCCGCTGGCAGGCATAGCGGGATTGGCTGCGGTAAAGATCGTCAGGTTGCGATGCTTGAGCGCGAGCCATAAGAGATAAACCACGACCGGCGGATAAAACACATAAGGCGGCCAGAATTCCCAATGTGTCCAGCGCCGCCATTGACCAAGGCATAAGCGTCTGCCAAGAGGCGTCGCCACGCGCAAAGCCAGTCGCAAAAGCATCCACAACGACACAGCGAATATCGCCAATGCCACCCAACCGCTGCTGTACGCCAGTGATTGTTGAATCAACTCGCCGCCCAGCCAGGCCGACAGCGCGACCAGCAACGGAGTCCACAAGGCGCTGGCGAGCAGGAAGTATCCGATGAATTGTTTGAACGAAGTGCGCAGCAACCCTGCGGCAAAATAGGTCGGCAGCCGCATGCCGGGCGTGAAGCGGCTCGCCAAAATCACGAGTGCGCCGCGTTGTTGCAACCAGTGCGAACTGCGTTCGACCGCCGACTCGGTAAGCAGCCATTTCAACGGCGCGCGATGTAAAGCAGCGCGACCGGCAATGCGTCCGGCGAGATAAAGCAATACGTCGCCGACGAAAATGCCCGAGAAACAGGCCAGCGTGCCAATGACAAAGCCAATGTGGCCTTGCCGCGCGAGTACTCCGGTGTGAATCGTGGTCAGGTCTTCGCTCACGAAGGTAGCGAGTGCGATCAAAATGAATTGTTGCAGTGCGTTCATGCTGTTGAAAGGCTGGCGCGATATACGTCACGCTCTGTTGCGCGACAAGGCGAATGCGGTGAGTAACGAAACTCTATGCGTCGCGGCGTAACGACGAGATGCGAAAAGCTGACAGTCTCGGCTTCGGCGCGATGCATGCAAACGGCGGATGCGTGCGCGAGCGGTTCGTGCGAATGATGAAAGCGATTCAGCAACTCGGTGCTGATTGCGCCTTCCGCTTTTTGTAACGCCGCGAAATGCGCTTGTCGTTGCGCGATCACATTGCTCGTATCGAATGACGAAGAAGTCAGCGGCCCTGCTGGCGCGTCTTCTGTGAATAACTCATTGCCGTTCCACTGGCACAACCGCGCGGGCGCGTGCAGCGGAACTACCGCCAGCGTGAACGGTTGAAACGAGGTCAAGGGCAAGCCGGTCAGGCGCGCTTCGATTTGCGGTGGAGTTACGCAATCGAGCAAGTCATACAGCAATAAGCCGCGACTGATGGGCGCGCGCTGGCCGCTTGGTGGGGAACTCGTGTCGTACCGATTGAGCAAGCTGAACGTCGTGCCGAATTGGTTGACCGTCAGCCATGAGCCTCCGTGTTGCGCGTCAATCGGCGCGATGAATTTGACGCCGTGCAATTCGCGTGCGCGCGGCGGCCACGCGGCAGCGCGCGTCTTGCGCTCGTCGCGGTTGCAAAACAATTCGTAACCGTTCGCGTTGTGCAGCCAGCTTACCGTACACATATCGTCTCAACTGAATTGGACAGGGTTAACAGGATTTTCAGGATTCACAGGATTCAGGAAAACGCTGGAAAGCCTATGCCTGTTGACCAATCCTGTGAATCCTGAAAATCCTGTTAATCCTGTCTGATTTATTGTTTTTGTCGCCAATACTCCAACGTAGAAGGCGCGACGCCGAATTCCTTGCCCGGCTCGACGCCTTGCGCGCGCAGCATCAACGCCACCAGCGCGTAATGATGCACCGTGTGGCTCAACAAAAACTGCAACTCGCGTTCGAGCGAAGTCACCGCCCAGTGCGGCGAATCCTGTCGCGCCTGCAATACGGTGGCCGACAAGTCGGGCATCGAATCAGCCTGGAGGCCTTGCATCGCCGCCATCGTCTCGGCGATACGGCTTTGCGCGTATTGGCGATCACGTTCGATGCGCACGTCGCGCGCGCGCCGGTCGTAATCAATCAGGCCGCTTTCCAACCCTTGCAAAAAGCTCGCGTAAGAATCGAGGCAATGCCGCAGGTGGCTGCCGATGCCGTAATCGAACAGCGGCGCGATGACGCGCACATAAGCCGCGTCATCCAACCGCGCGAGCAATTGCGCGCCTTGTCCCAGCACCGCGAGATTGGCGGCGATGAGCGCATTGACCGGTAACATTGCTGGTTTTGCTGCTGTCGTCATAGTTTCTCCAGTTGTGATGAGAGGTATGGGAGAGATGGGAGTTCGTGAAAAGCCGTTTGCTGGTTTTTCAGGTTTGCGGTAATGCGAGCCTGCGCGGTGCGTGCCAACGTCTTACGATTACGGGCTGGCAGCGGCGTCGCGCCGAAATGCACGGCGGCGCAAAAGCCCTTGAGTTGAAACAGTCGCCACAGATGCGGCACGAAATCCATCTCGCCCCACCAACAAACTGATTCAGCGGCAGGCCGTTCATGCGCCGCTGTCGCGTAATGCAAACTCGCGTAATGAACCGGCACTCCGAGTTTCACTGCCGGTTCGAGCAGCGGCGACTTGAACGGCAACACCTGCTCGCCTGCGCTCGTCGTGCCTTCGGGAAAGATGATGACGCTTTGCCCATTGTGCAAAGCTCGTTCAATCAGTGCATTGACGCGCAAGATGTCGCGCTTGCGATTGCGTTCGATAAAGATCGTGCCCATGCAACGACTCAAAAAACCGATGAGCGGCCAGCGGGCGACCTCGCTTTTAGCGACCAGGACGGCGTCGCAATGCAACGCGAATACAATCACGTCGAGATAGCTCAAATGATTGGCGACCAGCATTACCGTTTCGTGCGGAGCCGCACCGCTCGCCTGTAAATCCATTCCCAGCAAAGCTGCATTCGCGCGCGCCCATTGCCTGAAAGCGAAACAACGCCAGCGCCACGTGAGCGATGCCGACCATTGCACGAACGGCAGCCCGCACGCCCACACGACGAAGCCGATGAGCAGGAGCGCGAGGAACACGATGCTTTTGGTAAGTGATTTGAGCGTTAACATAGTTTTGAAATCGGACGATGAGTGCGTGATGCGGTACGGGGAGCGGTAGCGACCTGGTGATTCCGAATCGCGCGCATTGTGAGTCACCGGGTCGCTACCGCTCCCCGTACCGCATCAACTCAATCAACTCGCCAACAGCTTGCGCGCGCGTTCGTTGAGTTGCGTGAAATCAAACAGCGTAAAGAAATCAATCGTACCGAATTGCCGATCCAGCGCGGGCGGGCCGCACACTTTCGCGCCAAAGCGCAAATAGCTTTGCAGCAGTTTCGGAATCGCTACGGGCGCTTGCTCGCCAGCATCTATCAATTCGGGCAACTCGGTGTCGTCGCATTCAAAGCTTGCGCGTGGTGGTACGAATAAACGCGGATGTAAATGTCCGGCTTGTCCGAGTTGTTGCGTCAACACCCAACCGTCGCGGGGTTGTTGGCTGCGCAACGAACAGCATCCGAACAAATAACGCTTGCCGCACTGTTGCGCATATCCCGCGATGCCGCGCCACAGCAACAAAAACGCTTCTGAATGCCGCTGTTCTGGCGCGATGCACGCGCGCCCAAGCTCGATTGATTGTTGCTGCACCGAAGCAGTCAAATATGAAAGGTCGAATTCCGTCGTCGAATAAAAGCCGTGTCCCGCTTTCGCCATGCCATAAGTTTGTAAGCGATAAGTGCCGATCAACTGCCCACTCGTGTTTTCGGTCAACAGCAAGTGATCGCACTGCTGGTCGAACGGATCGGCATCGCGTCCGGTATGAAATGACTCAGCCAGGCCTTCGCCTAATTCGAGATTGAATACGTTAAAGCGCAAGCGTTGTGCGGCGGCGAGATCGTCTTCGTCGTCAGCCAGCCGCAACGTGAATTTCTCGGTGCGTAACAGCAAATCGGTGCGGCGTGATAATTGTGCCAGCGGCATACGTCGTTCTCCTTCGCGGGCTATATGCGAGGCACCAAGAGGTTTATTCCCTTGTGTTAATTCCTCTGTCTGCGACGAAGAAGGGAATAATTGAGTTGGTTTTGGGATTACTTCAGCCGGAGGAAACATTCATGCCGAGTCACGAACATTACGACATCATCATCATTGGCACGGGCGCAGGCGGCGGTACGCTGGTGCATAAGCTCGCGCCGTCGGGCAAAAAGATTCTCTTGCTGGAACGCGGCGGATATGTGCCGCGCGAAAAAGACAATTGGGAGCCGCGCGCCGTCAATCTCGAAGGCAAGTATCAAACGAAAGAAGTCTGGCGCGACCAGCACGGCAAGCCGCTGCATCCGCACACCAATTACAACGTAGGCGGCAATACCAAGTTTTATGGCGCGGCGCTGTTTCGCTTTCGCCAAGAAGACTTCGGACAGTTGCGCCATCACGGCGGCTTTTCGCCCGCGTGGCCGCTTGCTTACGACGACCTTGAACCTTATTACACCCAGGCCGAACGGCTTTATCACGTACACGGTCAGCGCGGCGAAGACGCTACGGAACCCTGGGCCAGCGCGCCCTTTCCGCACGCGGCGGTGAGTCACGAACCGCGCATCCAACAGCTTGCCGAAGATTTCGCGCGGCTCGGTTGCAATCCCTTTCACGTACCGCTCGGCCTCAAGCTGAAAGAAAACGACCCGACCAGCGAATGCATTCGTTGCGCTACGTGCGATGGCTTCCCGTGTTTGGTGAATGCCAAAGCCGATGCGCACGTCTGCGGCGTCGAACCGGCGCTGAACTATCCCAACGTAACGCTGCTCACCGATGCGCTCGTGACGAAACTCGAAACCAGCGCGTCAGGCCGCGAGATCACGGCGGTCAACGTAACGCGCAACGGCGTAGCCGAAAGCTATTCCGCCGATGTCGTAGTGCTGTCGTGCGGCGCGATCAATTCAGCGGCGCTGTTGTTGCGTTCGGCCAACGAACGCCATCCGAATGGCTTGGCTAATAGCAGCGATGTCGTAGGCCGTCATTACATGGGCCACGTCAATTCCGTAATGCTGGCGGTGTCGAAATGTCCGAACCCGACGGTGTTTCAAAAGACGCTGGGCGTGAACGATTTTTACTTCGGTGCTGACGATTATGAATACCCGCTCGGCCACATTTCATTCGTAGGCAAACTCGACGGCGTAACGCTCTCAGCCGGAGCGCCCGCTATCGCGCCCGGTTTCACGCTCGAACTGATGGCAAAGCATTCGCTGGATTTTTGGCTTACGTCAGAAGACCTGCCCGATCCCGAAAACCGCGTGACGCTCAACCGGCAAGGCGAGATTGTGTTGTCGTATACGCCGAACAACCTCGAACCGCATCAACGCTTGCAGGCCAAATTGCAAAACCTGATGAAGCAGCAAACCCGTTGCGACGTGCATGGACACGACTGCCATCAGGGCTTGTTCTCGCGCAATCTGTTTTTGTCAGAACGCATTCCGCTCGCCGGCGTAGCCCATCAAAACGGCACGATTCGTTTCGGCACTGATCCGCAAACGTCGGCGCTTGATGTGAGCTGCAAGGCACACGACGTAGATAACCTTTACGTGGTTGACGGCAGCTTTTTTGTTTCGAGTGCAGCGGTGAATCCGGCGCTGACGATTATGGCGAATGCGTTGCGCGTGGGAGAGCATTTGTTGGAAAGGATGAGGTAACCCCCTATGTTTTTTATAAATCAAAAGGCAAAAGGCAAAAGGCAAAAGGCAAAAATGCGGAGCTTCGCATTTTCAAAACTTGAAGGTTTGCGCAAAACGGCTGGGCATTTTTGCCTTTTGCCTTTTGCCTTTTGCCTTTTGATTTCTGTCAGCTTGGCGCAAAAGTCGTTAGTCACTTCAGTAGACAGCATCGGCCT
>JAYSVR010000179.1:0-22189 GCA_043718445.1 Acidobacteriota bacterium
GAGGAAATTTCGCCATAGATTTTTACAGAGCTAGTCGTGTGATTGTTTACTGAAACAACATCAAGTCTGACTTCACATTCTAAATCGTCCGTCTCGACAAGTGATTTTTGATCCCCGCGACGGGCTGCCAGACATCAGCGAACGTACGACAACGGAGCAAGCGACTTCTCCGGCAGGGCGCGAAATCATTGTCATTCGCGCTTGAGCGAGTTTCTCAAAACCAAAAAGACGAAGGGCTAACCCACAACAGGTTAGCCCTTCGTCTTTTCAGCAACGAACAATCGCTTTTAGCTGATCGTGACGGTGGTCATCTGGTCGCCTTCGCGCAAGCTGATAGCAACCTCCAGCCCTTCGGTCACGCGGCCAAAGACGGCGTATTGCATATCCAAAAACGCAGCCGGTGCGAGCGTGATATAGAACTGCGAACTCGCGCTGTCAGGGGCCGAAGAGCGCGCCATCGCTACGCCGCCCGCCTCGCCGTGTTTAAGGTTAGGCGAGACTTCGAGCTTGACGTGCTGGCCCGAACCGCCCGTGCCTGTGCCTTGTGGGCATCCGCCCTGAATGACGAAATCTTTGACGTAGCGATGAAAGGTCAGTCCGCTATAAAAATTGCTTTCGGCCAAGCCGATAAAATTGCTCGTAGTGATCGGCGCGAGGTCTTCGTAAAGTTCAAACTTGATCGTGCCTTTGTTAGTTTCGATGGTCGCAGTGCGATTCGCCATGAATGTGACTCCTTCTGAAAAAATAAAAGGCAGACTGATGAGGTCTGCCAGAAACGTGCGTCATTCTTTCCGATCATTCGGCGTATGTAAACCGCCGACGTTGCCAAAAGCGTTCAACCATTGCGCCGACTGCGATGCCGACTGAGTAACAAACCAAGTCGCTCCATAAAAAGCCCTGTCCCAACACCAATGCAGCGAAACGATTGGCGCGTAAGGCATTGAGCCACGGCGTATGAATCAACTGGCTGAATTCAATTACGAACGAAAAAGCCAATGCGCAAAAGGCTACGCGCCAAGTTGACCAGCGAGTCCACAGCCAGCCGAAGCCTAAAAAGACCAGCCACGCCCACAGCGCATCGCCCACATAAGCCGTCACCCACCACGGCCAAACCACTGCGCGCGAACGTGAGAACAAACCCAGCACCAACACGAACACCATCCATAAGGTTTGCCACGTTCGCTTGCGCGTCATCATTTATTTAGGCCGAAGCTGTCGTTGCCGCAGGCAGCAAGCCTTTGATTTCGCGTACGACGCGCTGCACTTCTTCTTCGTCAGCCAGCGCGATCATAAAGAACTTGTAGCCCTCGACGATGCATACGACGCCGTTGGCAAAGAACCATACGCCGTTGAGCAACGGATTGCCGCCGAGAATCAAGTTCATCGGCAAGCCCGTCACCGTCGCGCCCGAAAACGCCGAGCCAATCATCGAAGCCCCCGCCGCCATGCTGAACGCACCGAGCAACGGAGCGCCTACGTATTTGGTCATGTTGCGCTGGAATTCGAGCCGTCCGCGTTCGGCTTCATCAAGTTCGCCGTTGGCTAAACGCTTTTCCTGCTCTTTCAAAAAGTCGGTATAGCTTTCAGTCAGCTTGCGCAATCCGACAATCGGCAGCGCGCTGTGAAAAAACCAATTGCCCATAATCGTTGAACCCAACACTGTCGCGCCCAAGCCTGACATTGCTGAACCCAAACGAACGCCCGCGATTAACGAAAACGTCACACCCGCCGTCTTACCCGGATTGTCTTTGACCCATTGCCGTGCTTTGCCATATCCGCCCAACGTCGCATCAGTAAGCCGTGCGCCGCTCGCGCCCGCTTCATAAGCCTTCTCGGCTTTCTTATAAAAACCTTGCGCCGTACCGAATACCTCTTTCGCGGTTTGCTCGGCGGCTTTGCCCAAATCAGTCGCGCCCGTCGCAGCCGTACGCGCCGCTTCACGAACGTTTTCCGTTACGCGCAAATCGCTGTCTACTTGCGTAGCCTTTTCTTTCGTGGCCGTAGCGACTTCGTTGACCGTCTCGCCCGCCTTGCGCGCCAAATCGCTGGCAATGTTCACACCCTGTTCGAGTTTGGTTTTCAGGCCGAGCTTTTCATCCAGCTCTTGCGCCTTGCGTTGCGCGGTTTCGCGCCATTGATCGAATACGTTGCTCATTGTTTACCTCCATAAATGTGTGGCATCAGACGTCATCTTGTGCCACAGCGCGTTACATAACGCGAAGCCTTAAACCAAAGTTCGGATTCTTTGGATCGGTACGCTGCCGCACGCGTGAGCCAGCGGCGCCGTTGAATAGCACAAAGATAGTACTAACTTAAAAGTGACGGGGTAAAGCAGCTACCGTTTGGGGCGTTTGGGTTGCGCATTACTTCAGCGTAGCAGACCGAAGCTGCTGCGTTTCCCTTGTCACGTTAAAAACACAGGCGTAAGCTGCGCGCGTCTCACACATCTCGTTACTTCAAATTCACAACGGCAATCAATGGTCAGGCTGGACGGGGGTTCAGCCCTTCACGCGACCTTGCGTCGCAGAGGTATTTTTTATGAAGCATCCCCACGCCGTTTCGCTCGCTAAGCGTTTGCTGGATTCGCACCTGCGCTTTCATCCGACGCAACCCACCATGCCGACGCCCAACGCAGAAGAATTGAATTGGGCCGTCGAAATTCTTTCCACTCACCTGGACGCTTGCATGAAGCAGCGTGTCCAGCCCGATTTTTGCGAAGCCGTCAACGAGGCACTTGATTTCGCGCTGCGCCACGAGAAGGCTTACGAACCGATTCCGCACGCCCTGCGCTGGCGTTCGGCGTTGGTCATGCTCGAAGAACAAGACGCCGACTAACCCTCTCGTTGCCCCACCTCACCAAATGCGAACGCTGTGTTAGCCCGTTACTCGAAATGGGGTAAGGCGCTAACGCACTCGCGCCTACTGATTCAACCTATCTCTATTGTTTTCAGCCGAATTCTTCGCGGCTCAATAATGGTATGAGCGGTGGCACGCCAAGTGCTAAGTCCAGGCTGTCTCGCGTCACTCCCTTGAAAACACCTTCAGCACGCCTCAACCAAGAGGAGTTGATATATGCAAATCCCATCTCTGATGAAACGAATCGGAACGGCGTTTTTGGCGCTCTCGTTCCTGTCGCTTCCGGCACTGACCACATCGGCTTATGCCGACGGTCGCCGTTCAAACGATAACCGCTATGAACGCCGTAACGATGATGACGATGACCGACGCGACAATCGTCGCCGTAACTTGCGCAGAGGCAACAACGGCAGGAACGACCGCTTCTGGATCAACCGTAACTTACGTTTCCGCAATTCGCGGAACAATGCGTGGTGGCGCGATCACAACAACTGGGATCGCCGTAACGACCGTGACCGCAACGATGACGATGACGACGACCGCAGAAAGCGTCGCGGCAACAAACGCGGCGACCGTGATTAAGCGGTAATCCAATCAGTTAGCGCCACCGCCGCTTCACCCGCTGCGGTGGCGCTCCCCCGCTATCAAATTTTCTTTCAGGGAGCGTGACCCCATGTTGTTAATGCTTTGCCCAAGCTGCGGACACCACAACAAAGTAAAAGGTTTTTGTACGCGTTGCGGTTTGAATCTGGCGCTGCTGCCGTTGCGCAACGCGATGAATCTCAAGACAAATATCTATGCGGCGCAAACCGTCGAATTGAACAAAGGCGTTTCGTCCAGCCTTGCTACGCAACGCTTTGACGCGGCGCAAACACAAATGCTGACGCCGCGCACGACGATGGCCGAACGCGCTACGACGCGCTTGCACGAAGCCATTGCGACGACGACCAAAAGCGCACGGCCTTATGTGTCGTACATGCTCACCGCCACCGTACTGGTCTTCATCGCCGCCGTCGTCGTATGGCGCAGCGTCAACGTACCCGCGCAAAACGTAGCTTACGCGGCAGCACACACCCCCACCATTCAACCCGTCGCGCCCGCAGTTGAGCCTGTTGCCACGCCTGCGCCCGTCGCACCCGCGTCACCGTGGATGGTGATCGAAGACCAAACACAAGCGGTCACTGACGCTGCCCACGCGCTTGCCACTGACGAGCAATTCACCGTCATCGAACCCAACGGCCAACTCGCCGTAGCTTTGACCGACGATCAATTCTTCGGCAACGGCGCAGGCGCAGACATTCAGATTCACGGCGCAAGCGCGCAGCAAACCAGCTATCGAGTTTTTGTGCGCGATGCAGCGAACGCCGCCTGGCAGCGGATTGATGTGAATCGTAAAGGCTTCGCGCAAGGCACAGCGCAACACGACATGGGACATCACGGCATCGTGCGCGCCCAGCAAGTGCTGATTCGCAATGACAGTGTGAGTACTTTGCAGATTGATGGCATCGCTATGACTTATCCGAATCTCGTGGCAAGAGCGCATTCACATCGTCACTAAATCTTCGCTTTCGAGGAGTGGGAATATGATTATAGAGTTCAGATAGAAACGATTGAAAAGCCAAGATGGTGAGTCAAGATTGATGTGGACGGTACTGGCTTAGAAAAATACCCCTTCACAGAAACCCATGGCAAAAACAATGACTGATAAGTTTGCCCTGTGATTGCGAATCAATTTCAAGCAGCAAATGATCCGCAGAAACTTAAGGCACTAATCCAATTTTCTTTAGGCTGAGCCAAATTACAAACGCCTGAATTTAAACAAAAAATAGGCGACCGTAGCATTTTGAAGAACCCACCCCAGACTCGCTACGGTCGCCTTTATCAGGAGGTTCACCCGTGCGCAATATAACGAATGCGTTGCGGGATTGTTCCTCAAAGCTCTATTAAATCCTGTTCATCTCAGATGCGCATCGGCATCACGATGTAGCGGAAGTCGTACTCGTTCTCGGTGCCGGATTTGAGTTGCACTTGCGAGTTGCCGTCCTTGAATTCCAAATAGACCTCGCCTTCGGAAATCACCGTGAAAAAGTCCAACAGGTACTGCGCGTTGAAACCCGCCGTGATGTCGGGGCCGGAATAATCGAGCGCGATTTCGTCATGCGATTCGCCGACTTCGGCAGCCTGCGAACTGATCTTGAGCGACCCAGATGAACCTTCGTGAGAGGCGGCTTCGAGTTTGACGGAATGCGAACGCTCGTCGGCCATCAGAGCTACGCGACGAATGGCGCTGGCGATGACGTTGGCATCCACTTTGGCGCGATGCTCGTTGTTCTTGGGCAGCACCAATTCATAGTTCGGAAACTGTCCGCTCAAACGGCGCGACGAGAGCAATCGCTTGCCGACTTTGAAATAGAGGTGATTGTCGTCTTTGGCGAATTCGACGGTGCCGTCAGATTCGGCGGCGAGGCGCGCGAGTTCGTTGAGCGTCTTGCGCGGAATCAACACGTCAATCGTTTCACCTTCATAAAACTTGTCCTGCTTTTGAATGAAAGAAAGGCGATGTCCGTCGGTGGCGATCATGCGAACGCCTTCGGTCGAGATTTCAAACTTGGCTCCGTTGAGCGCATAACGCGACTCTTCATTGGTGATGGCGAATTGCGTCCGGCCAATGAAGGTCGCCAGCAAGCTCGCGGGCAAACGGACGGTGTCGGCTTCGAGGGTTTTGACTTCAGGGAAATTGTCTCTGCCGAGGCCGACCATTTTGAAGCGCGATTTGAGGCAAGTGATTTTGACCTGTTCGCCGTCTTCGACCTTGATTTCTATTTCGGCTTCGGGCAACGAACGCACGATCTCGAAAAGTTTCTTGGCCTGCAAACAGATGGAGCCTTCCTCTTTGACCTCGGCTTCGCATTGCGTAGTCAACGAGACATCCAGGTCGGTTCCCTTGATGGTGATGCCGCCGGAGACGCTTTCGAGCAACAGGTGCGAAAGGATCGGAATCGTGTTTTTGCGTTCGACGACTCCTTGTACCAAATTGAGTTCTTTCAAGAGCGCAGATTTGCTGACCGTAAAGTGCATTGTTGGATGTCCTCTTTCTTCTTCTAATTTAAGAAACAAATATTCTATTTATTTCTAGTAGCAGTAGTAGTGCCTGTGAGTTTGTGTATAACTTTCGATAACTCGCTGACCACGTTATGGATTGGGCGATATTACGCTGTGCAAGCGGTTGTGGAAAAGCCCTCGCCCCAACCCGCTAATGTGAATAACTTTTGACCGTCCCAAAGTTATCCACGTTTTTCGGGCTTATTCACAGGTTTTATACAGGCATTTCAAAAATCTTGTGGAAAATTCCGCTATGTCTATCTACAGCTAGCAATTAAGCTGTTGATAAGTCTGTGGAAATTGCCTTTTTGCTCATAAAGATCGGCGATCTTGCTGACGCTGTGCATCACCGTCGTGTGGTGCTTGCCGCCGAACTCCCGCCCGATTTCGGGCAGGCTGGCTTTGGTCAGCACCTTGCAAATATACATCGCCACCTGGCGCGGAACCGCGATGTTGCGCGCGTTGGTTTTGGATTTTATATCGGCGACCTTCAGGTTGTAATAGTCCGCCACGACCTTTTGAATTGATTCGATAGTGATCGCCCGCTCGTCGTCGTCCACGATGTTCTTGAGGGCTTCTTGCGCCAACGGCAGCGAAATGGGTTCGCCCTTCAACGAAGACAGCGCCGTCAGCCGTACTAGCGAGCCTTCGAGTTCGCGTATGTTCGACCGAATCTTGCTTGCCATAAAAAGGGCTACGTTATCGGGCAGGTCTAGTTTTTCGAGTTCGGCTTTTTTGCGCAGGATGGCGACTTTGGTTTCTAGGTCAGGCAGTTGAATGTCAGCAATCAAGCCCCACTCAAAGCGCGAATGCAGCCGCTCTTCTAGCGTAGGGATTTCGCGCGGCGGGCAATCTGACGAAATGACGATCTGTTTCTGATTATCATAAAGTGCGTTAAACGTATGGAAGAACTCTTCCTGCGTGCGTTCCTTGCCCGCCAGAAATTGAATGTCGTCAATCAGCAGCACGTCAATTGAGCGGTACTTTTCGCGGAACGTCATCGTCTGGTCATAACGAATCGCGTTGATCAATTCGTTCATAAAGCGTTCTGACGAAATGTAACTCAGCCGCAAGTGGCGATTGAGTTCGCGCACGCGCTGCCCGATGGCGTGCATCAGATGGGTTTTGCCCAGTCCTACGCCGCCGTAAATATAAAGTGGGTTGTAAGTCTTGGCAGGCGAATCGGCGACGGCCAATGCGGCGGCGTGCGCGAACTGATTGCTTGAGCCTACGACAAAGGTGTCGAAGGTGTATTTTGCGTTCAGGTTCACATCGGAACTATCGCTATCCACTAACCGCGACGAAGACGCATCGCGTTCGTTGACGTAAGCGTGCGACGATTTCGCTTCGTTGACCGAAGCCGACGAGCGCGAAACCTGATTGTCTGTTGCGGGAGCAGTGATCGTGGCTGAGTCGCTTTCGGCTGTCGCATCCGAAGAGACCAAAAACTTGATCTCAAGGTTAGCGAGTCCGACTTCTTCGAGGGCTTCTTCGAGCGTCTCGCGGTAGTTGTTGAGAATCCAGTCGCCGAAAACCTGATCGGGCGTTTTCAGCAATACGGCTGAGTCGTCGGCGCTGATGAAAGAGATAGGCTTGAACCACGTCACGAAACTTTCGTGATTGACCCTTTTCTCAATTGCCGCTAAAACGGAATCCCACGGGTTGACGCTGCTCATTGCGCAAGTCCTGATCTCTTGAAAATCGAATACCCGCGTTCTTTCAGCAATGAGCTTCCACTGGCAGTTGGGGGCAACGAGTGGTTTACGAACGTCGGGTGAACTGTGGAACAAGATGGTATCTTGTTCCTGCATCTTGGTACTGTCTCGGTGGAACAAGATGCCATCTTGTTCCACAACTCACAGAGTCGTGCTAATAGATGTAAATCCACAGGTTTTCCACATGTGGAAAACCTGTGGATTTACATCTACTGAATACCAGCAAATATAACTTAATCAACGATTTAATTGCGGGTTACTAGCCTGTTGAAGGCCGTGAGGCTAACACAGCAAAACAGCCAGCACAAGACGCCAGATGTTGGGGATAGAGGCAGATAGCCTCACTAGGCAAAACCGTCTTACGTCGGCGTAAAGGCAGTTTTAATTTCGCTTTAGCGCCGCTAACCATGAAACAGGATGAGGTCTAAGTTTTCCACAGGAGGGACTATGTCGCCACTTTCGCGCAGAAAATTTTTAGGTAATTTATCGGCAGCATCAGCGATTGCCAGCTTCAATGAAGCAGGCATCGAACGCATCGCCGACGCCAGCCGTTTCGTCAGTGGAGCCGCGCCCGAAGAGGTGGCTCAAAACGAAGATTACTGGCACGAGATTCAACAGGCTTTTACCGTTGATCGTTCGTTGATTTATTTCAATAGCGGCGGAACCAGCCCTTCGCCGCGCATCGTGCAAGAAAGTATGCGGCGCTATCTCGAATACTCGAATCAAGCGCCAACTTATACGATGTGGCGCGTTCTCGAGCCGCAACGCGAAGGCGTCCGCAAGCGATTGGCGAAAGCCTTCGGCTGCGATCCCGAAGAGATGGCGATCACGCGCAACGCCACCGAATCGCTCGAAGTGTGCCAGCTCGGTCTGGACTTTCAACGCGGCGACGAAATTCTGACAACCGAACAAGACTATCCGCGCATGCTGCAAACGTGGCGGCAGCGCGAACGGCGCGAGGGCTTGGTCGTCAAGAAGGTGAATTTCAAACCGCCGATTGATTTGCCCGATCAACTCATAACGATGTTTGAGCGCGCCATCACGCCCAAAACCAAGCTCATCCATTTTTGCCACATCACGAATGTCACAGGGCAAATCTTCCCCGTGAAAAAGATCGTGCAAATGGCCCGCGCGCGCGGCATCGAAACCATCGTGGACGGCGCGCACGCCTTCGCGCAGTTCCCTTTCAAGCACGCCGATTTGGATTGCGACTTTTACGGCACGAGCTTGCACAAATGGCTTTACGCTCCGCACGGCACGGGCTTTCTTTACGTCCGCAAAAACCGCATCAAAGACGTATGGCCGCTGATGCCTGCTGACGAGACGCTTGACGCAAACATTCGCAAGTTCGAGCAAATCGGTACGCATCCCGAAGCCAACTTCCTAGCCATCGGCGAAGCTCTCAACTTTCACGAAGCCCTCGGCGTCGAGCGCAAAGCCGCACGTTTGCGCTATCTCTTTCATCGCTGGGCCAAGCGGTTGGAAGGCCAAAAGGGCTTTCGCGTGCTGACGAGTTTTGATCCGCAACAATCTTGCGGAGTGACCACTTTCACGATTGATGGCATAGACCTCAATCGCGTCATCGGCTATCTCTTCAATGAGTACCGCATCATCGTGACGGGCTTCGTGAACTTCGCGGGCGTGAATGGCATTCGCGTTACGCCCAATGTTTTCAGTACGCTCAGCGAAGTTGATACTTTCGCCGAAGCCATCGAACGCGTCATTCAGAAAGGATTGCCGGCCTAATGGTCTTGCTCAAGATTTCTTATAAGCTGCGCGCCCATCACGTCGCCGAATACGACAAACTCTTTGCGAGTGTGACGCTGCCGCTGATTCAGTCACACGGCTTCCGTTTCTGGGGCATCTGGCGCACGCTCATCGGCAACGCGCAGGAATACCTCGAAATCTGGGAGTTCGATTCACTGGCTGATTACGACGAACGCTGGCGCAAGCTGATGGCTGATGCGCGCTTGCACGAGGTTTTCAAAACCACTGGCCCGATGGTCGAAGACGAAACTATCACTTTGTTTGAACCCGCTTTTCCCGGAGGTCAATTGATCTCTAAACCACGAACCTAAACGAAAAGGAAACAAGACAATGAAAAGAAATATGCTCGCACTGTGTTTGTTGCTCTCGCTCTGTGTTGGCGGAGTGCTGGCGCAAGAGACGATGGGAAAAAAGAAACCCGCGAATCCGCCTGCCGCAACAGGCAAACAAGCGAAACCTGAATTGGTTGACCTGAACAGTTGCACGCGCGATCAACTCGTCGCGCTGCCCGGCGTAGGCGAAACTTACGCCGACAAGATCGTCGCGGGGCGGCCTTACAAACGGAAAGACGAACTGGTGTCGAAAAACATCGTACCGGCTGAGACCTATAAAAAGTTCTCCGCCAAAGTGATTGCCAAACAAAAGTAATCGCTCTTTTGATGTGTTCATCAGAAAAGCCGCCGCGTTGCCCGTAGCAGCGCGGCGGCTTTTTCTCATGGCATCGCAGTTGCTCTGACAGGCGTCAGAGGCAATAGCCTGATCAAATGAAGAAGCTAACCGTCCAATCCCATGCTCCGTTTTTCGCCAATGCGTTGGCGTTGGCGGCGATTGCTGTCTTGGCGGCGGTGGTTGGGATGGTCGTGAACTGGCAAGTGCCAGCGCTCGAACACAATGCGCGGGCCTGGCTGATGCGGCAGCGCGGCAATTTGCCGCCTGCTGATGAAATCGTTATTGCCGCGATTGATGAATCGAGCATTGCACGTTTGGGACGCTTCCCCTGGCCGCGTTCGGTGATGGCGAACGCGCTTGACCGCCTCAGCGCCGCCCAGCCCAAAGCGATTGCGCTCGATGTACTTTATAGCGAAGCGACCGTTGAAAAAGACGATCAGGCGTTGGCCGCAGCCATTGCGCGCGCAGGCAACGTCGTTGTCGCGGCGCAGTTGGCTGAAGCGGATGATCGCGCCGTCTGGTTGCGGCCAACGCCTGAAATCGAACGCGCCGCCGCTGGCGTCGCCCACGTCAACGTCAACACGGGTTTCGACGGCGTAGCGCGCAACCTCATGCTGCAACTCGCCGATGACGAGGCCAGTCCGCTCTGGGCGATGGCAATCGAAACCATTCGCATTGCCGAACAGCTTTCCGCACCGCGTCTGACTGCCCAAGGCTTACAACTCGGCCAGCGAACAATCCCGACTCCGCAAAACGAAACCGCACCGTTGATGGAAGTGCATGCCGCGCGCCGTTCGGCGGAAGTCCTTCCCGCCGCGCCGCTCGAATTGGATTTCATCGGCCCGTCGGGCGCTTTCGCTGCGCAAACGGTCAGCCTCGCCGATGTGCTGGAAGGAAAAGTCGCAGCGGAACGCTTGCGCGGAAAATACGTGTTGGTCGGCGCGACCGCCGCCGCGCTGGGTGATCGCGTAGCCTCGCCGTTGATGCGCTCCGCCACATCCGACGGACGCGAACGCAACGACCTGATGCCCGGCGTAGAAATTCTCGCCAACGCCGTGCAAACCATCTTGCACGAACGGTTTTATCGCGCGCTGCCTGATTGGGCGGCTGCGTTGCTGACGTTGTTGCTGGCTTCGGCTTTCGTCGGTTCGCTGCATTTCACGCAAGGCCGCTTTGAGACGATGAAGCAATTGCTGGTGCTGGCAGGATGGTTCGCCGCCGTATTGCTCGCGTCTTATTTGGCGTTTGCGCATTGGTTGATTTGGCTGCCGCTGGTTCCGCTGTTGGTGACGTTGGCCGTAGCCGCTCCGCTGGCGTTGTTGCAACGTTCGCTGGCTTTGAGCGCAGCCATTGATCGCCGCATTCACGAACTCAAACAGGCAGGCGCAACGTTACTGGCAGCCGATAAACCGGCAAAGCCGAATGCTTCGGCTTTGCCGCACGGCGGCGCGTGGAAGGCGCAACAGTTGGGCGCGCTTGCCCAACAACTATTGGAGCGCGCGCAGTTCGTCGAACACTCGTTGCTTTCAGTCGCTGATGGTTTGTTGATCGCTGAGGTGCAAGGCGTCATCGCGTTTGCCAATCCGCGCGCGGCTGAAATGCTGAACGTGCCGCAACGCGAACTCATCGGCAGTCAGTTGTCAGCGTGCTTTGCCATCAGTGAATCGTTGCCGTCATTACTGACGACGCGCACGCCGCTCGAACGCGAACTCACAATCGGCGCGCGGCATTACACCTTGCGCGTAGCCGTTGTGCAGGCCGAAGGCGAAGCGGTGGGATTCGTGGCTACGTTGTCTGACGTGACACGGCAACACGAGTTGCAACAGGCGCGCAACGACGTGATGGCGTTGGTTACGCACGAACTCAAAACGCCGCTGACCGCGATTCAAGGGATGAGCGGTTTGCTCGCGCAATACGAAGTGGACGCCGATAAGCGCCGCGAGATGCACCTCGCCATCAACGACGAAGCCAAACGGCTGGCGCGGTTGATAGATCAATACTTGAACGTCACGCGGTTAGAGAGCGGTTCGCAACCGTTGCGATTGGCGGCGGTACAGCCTGCGCAATTGATCGAACGCACGCTGCTCTTGCTCGAACCCATCGCGGCGCAACGCGGCATCAAACTGATTCGACGCATTGCGGCTGATCTGCCTGCGCCAATGCTCGACGCCGATCTCATCGCACAGGCACTGACCAATCTGGTTTCCAACGCGATCAAGTTCAGTCCGGCTGACAGCGAAATTATTATTACGGCGCAAGTCGAAGCCGATGCTTTACGCATCGAAATCGCCGATCACGGCTGCGGCATTCCGGCTGAATCGCTACCGCACGTATTCGAAAAATTCTATCGCGTACCCGACATCGAATTGGCCGATGCGCACGGCGCAGGTTTGGGACTTTCGCTCGTACGCGAAATCGCCGAACGACACAGTGGCCGCGTGACGACCACCAGTGACATCGGGCAAGGTTCGGTTTTTACGCTGATGTTACCGATTCAATCATGACGAATGTGCCTTACATTTTAGTCGCCGATGATGAACGTTCGATTCGGCTGACGCTGGATGCTGGCTTGGCGCTCAACGGCTTTCGTGTGCGTTGCGTGCGCACGGGGCGCGAAGCGATTGCCGCCGCGCAAGCCGAAGTCTTCGACGCGATTGTGTGTGACGTATTCATGCCCGACGGCGACGGCCTTGAAGTCGTGCGCGTCTTGCGTGAGCTTGCGCCTGCGGTGCCGATCATTCTGATGACCGCGCAAAGTTCCGTTGACCTCGCCGTCAAAGCCTTGTCAGAAGGCGCGAGCGATTTCATCGCCAAGCCGTTTGAGGTGGACGACATCGCGCAAGCCTTGCGCCGCCATCTCGTCACTGAACGCGAAGCTGACAGCGAACCGCAAGCATTGTTCGCCGAGTTCTCGCGCACCGGTCTGGTTGGACGCAGCGCGGCGATGGCGCAGGTTTACAAGCTGATTGCCCACGCGGCGCGCAGTGCGGCGACGGTGTTGATTACGGGCGAATCGGGGACGGGCAAGGAGTTGGTGGCGCGGGCGATTCATGATTTCAGCGAACGCGCCGCGCAACCGTTCATCGCGGTCAATTGCGCGGGCTTGACCGATACCTTGCTTGAGTCGGAGCTGTTCGGCCACGTCAAAGGCGCTTTCACCGGCGCGCAAGCCGACCGCGCGGGCCTGTTTGAAGCCGCGCAAGGTGGTACGCTTTTTCTCGATGAATTGGCCGCGACGAGCGCGGCCTTTCAAGCCAGCTTGTTGCGCGTGTTACAAGCGGGCGAAGTGCGGCGCGTGGGCGCTACGTCAACGCGCCGCGTCAACGTGCGCGTGATCGGCGCGAGCAATGCGCCGCTGTTGCGAATGGTCGAAACGGGCAGCTTTCGGGCCGATCTGTTTTATCGCCTCAGCGTGCTGACGATTGATCTGCCGCCGCTACGCGCACGCACGGGCGACATCGAATTGCTCGCGCAACACTTTCTGCATCGCATGAATGTTGAAGGCGAGCCGCCGTTTCGTTTGTCGCGTGCCGCGATTGAAGCTCTGCGCACACATATTTTTCCAGGCAACGTGCGTGAGCTTGAAAACGCTCTGACCCGCGCGGCGGCACTATCGGTCAATCACTTGATTACGCCTGAATGTTTGCCTTCTCACATTGTGCCCGTTGTTAAAACTCTCCCTGCTGTCCCAACTGATGATGAATCTCAAAACCTGTTGGCTGATCGGCCTTCGCTGGATGAGTTGCAGCGACGTTATTTGCAACTCGTGCTGACCGAAGCTGACGGCAATCGCCGCCACGCGGCAAAACAATTGGGCGTTGACCGACGCACGATTCAACGCTTGTTGGCGCGATACAAAATGGCGGGTGGCGAAGACGAACTCGATAACGAAACCGATGAATGAAGACGCGGCAATTTGTCGCCCCGCTGATTTACAAAAGTGCGGCAAGATGCCGCCGATAGCAAAACTTCGTTGCCCTACTGACAACGGAATTACCGTGATGCTTAAAACTTGCGAACGAACGAGTACTGAACATCGGGCATTCTTCATTCGCCATTCTCAATTCTTTGACAGAGAGAAACGCCTCGAAATGTTTTCCCTCTGTCTGAGAATTGAGAATGGCGAATGAAGAATGGCGAAAGCCATCTGGCGCGGTGGTTCTCATTCTGACAGGAACAAATCACTTTGGCTGTAACAAGAAATTTTGCATTGATGATTACGCTCTCGCTGCTGGGTGCAATGGTTGCGTTCGCGCAAAACCGCGCGGTCGAAGCCAGCGTAAAAAGTTTGAGCGGTAGCGCGACGCTTACCAATTCAATGCGTACGGCGGCGTTGCGGCGCGACGACAAGCTGGCGGCGGGTGATGTGATCGAAACGGCGACGGGCTGTCGGCTCGTACTCGATTTGAGCGACGGCAGCCAGATGATCGTCTATGAGCTTTCGCGCGTAGTGATGAAAGACTTTCGCTTCGTCACCAACTTGCGCGAGTTGGTAGAAGTGATGACCGGACGAGTACGCATCAAGATCAGCAAGCTCGGAGGCCGTCCGAATCCGTATCGGGTCAACAGCCCTACGGCTTCGATTGCGGTGCGTGGGACTGAGTTCACGGTTGACGTAGCCGCCAACGGCGAGACGCTGGTCGCCGTCATTGAAGGCTTGGTCGAAGTCGCCAGTCTGATTGATCCGACGCAGCGCCGCTTAGTTAAACCAGGCCGCAACGTCGTCGTGCGTGCAAGCGGCGACATCAGTCATAACCAATCAGGGCCAGGCAGCGAGTTGGGCGCGTTGCGCAAACCGCTGTCTGACCTCAAGGGTCTTTATTATCGCGATGCTGAATACGCGGTGACTTACGCCTTTAATATTTATAACCGCAACACGACCGAGAGGTCGTTCAACAATTTGCCGACGCGCTTCGCGGCCTTTGCCGACAGTCATTTCGACAGCTTGCTCAATCCGGCTTTTGCCACCGAATTTGAACGCAGCGCAGGACGCCTCACGTTGCTGCCTTCGTTCAGTGCGCCGGTTGAAAGCATTCGCGCCACGACACGACCCGCAGTGGTGCTGCATCCGTTCGATTATGCGGCGAATTCGCAATCGTCATATTTCACGCCGCTCATGGCGCGCTGGGTCATCGGCGGCGCACTCTCGACGACGCGCACGCAGCAGGAATCTTACTCGTTCAGAGAAACGCGTTCCCCCGGCGTAGCGCAAACGGATCAGTTCAATGGCGCAGCCACTGCCGACACCGCTAACGTCAGTTTGATTGCCGCACGTCGTCTGGGCGCGCGCGAACGCACGAGCATCGGTTTCAAATTCGACCGGCTCGAAAGCCGCGCGTTGCTCAACACCGCCGAATTTCTGATTCAACATTTCCAGCCAGATGAGACTTATGTCGCAAACCGCTTTAACGAAGGGCGCGCGCGCAGCCATCGCACGACTGTGACCGTTGGCCTGGCGCACGAATTTGTGCGCGGCGACAAGCTGGGTGTGACCTTTAGCTACGGTACGGCGGCGGGCGGCTTTCGTTATCACAGGACGAGCGATGCGTGGGGGTGGAGCAATCCGGTGCAAGCCAAACAGATTGCCGCTGTTGCTTCTGAAACGACTATGCTGTGGCGTGGCCCGCTCACGCGCCGCTGGTTTTATGGCGTCGAGGCTTCGTGGATAACAGAACGCGTCACGGATGATTATGAATACCAACGCTCGCAACTGACGCAACGCCGCGCGGCACAACGTCCGCGCATCGGCGGCGGATTGGGCTTCGCGTGGCGACCGCGCACAATTTTCAGCTTTGACCTTTCGAGCAGCCGCAAGGCGACGGACGAAGCCAATGTCGAAACCACGCGGGACGACACTTACCGCGACCAGCAACGTTATGGCGCGCGGTTTCTCAACGGGCATCTTGGTTTGCAAACCGATTTAGGACGGCGGCTTTTCGCCAGCGCGTCGGTCTTGCGCGTCTTTGAACGTCGCACGTTTGAACTCTTTGCTTATCACGAAAACTACCGCACGACGTTTTCGCATTTCAGTATGGGTTGGCGCGTCAAGCCGAACTGGCTGGCGCAATATTTTGTTTCGACCGATTACGGTTCGCGCCGCCCCAGCCATTCGTTGGTGCTGCGTTATGAATTTCAGCAAGACCGGCGTGTGCGATAAAGCGGCGGCAGTTTGTCGCCGCAAATTGTGGCAATTCGTCGCCGTTCAAAAAAACGAATACGAAAACACAGGAGTTAGACGAGGCACGATGCTTGCCAATACCTGAATGCTCAAGGCGTGACCCGCACCAGCGAATTCAGGCATCCCCTTTTTCAGGAGTATCGAAATGAAAACTATTTATCTTCGTCCGTCTTTTTTACGACTCGCGCTCTTTTCGCTTTGCGCTGTCGGCCTATTGGCAATGCAAGGCGGACGAGCCGCGCAAGCCATCGCGTTGCAATCGCCTGGTACCACTGAGACAGCCAAGCTGATGGATCCCACGGCCACGTTGCTGCTCACGAAATTCGGCAATTCGGTCGCGCTGTCTGGCGATACGATGGCGGTGGGAGCGCCTTTTGATCGCTCTGGCGCTGACGGCGGCGACGGAGCTGTTTCGATTTATGTGCGCAACGGTGCGACTTGGACGCTCCAACAAAAGGTCTATCACGTCAACCGAATTGCGAATGATGGGTTTGGGTTAGAAGTTGCATTGGAAGGCGACACGTTGGTGGTGACCGCGCCGAACGGCGATATAGATGCGAACCAGGGCAACGAAGGCATTGCGGTCGTATTTGTGCGCAGCAATGGACGTTGGGCGGAACAGCAAATGTTGTTCGCCAGCGACGCGCGACCAGCAGACTTTGATAAAGGCATCATTGATTACTTCGGTTACAAAGTCGCGCTCTCTGGTAACACCATCGTCATATCGTCCTTGACGGGGGTATATATCTTTACCCGCAACGGCGCGAGATGGACGCAAACCAAAAAATTTTCGGAGGCTGATGCTCATGTGGGTAGCTTCGCTATTTACGGCGATACCCTGGCTCTCTGGGTGAGTAAGGATAATGAAAGCGATACCTTCGTGCGGATTTACACGCGCAGCAACGGCACCTGGGCACGCCTTCAGGACTTGGCACCAGATCGTGCGGCTTATCCAACCAGTTTTGGTGCCGCCATTGTGATCACTGAAAACCACCTGGTCGTCGGCGCGCCCACTGAACCGTCCGGCAACAATGATACGAACGAAGGTCGTGTTTATGTCTATGGGCGCAGCGGTGCCGGTTGGGTGCGCAAACAGAAATTGGTTAGTACTGAGAACAACACAGTATATGGCTTTTTCGGCAGGACACTCGCGCAACGTGGCTCAACGCTGGTGGTGGGCGCGGGACTTCATTCCGCATACGTGTTTGGTCATAACGGCACGACCTGGTCGCAGCAACAAAGACTGGTGCAAAGCGATGGCGGTCGAGAGGATTTATTTTGTTCGAGCATCGCGACGGATGGCAATCTGATCGCGGTGGGCGCACCACAACACGGCAAAGTATCCAACCCGATACCGGTCATCCCTGGCGCGGTTTATCTCTACAACGGGACAACCGTGGCGGCGCGTCCGGTGGCGAATGTTTCCGCCGCGAGTTACGCGGGCAGCGCGCTCGCGCCCGAATCCATCGTCTCGGCTTTCGGCACCGGACTGGCGACGATGACGCAAGTGGCTTCAAGCCCGCTGCCCAACGCCATCGGCGGCACGACGGTGCAGGTCAAAGACAGTCTCGGCGTTGAACGAATGGCTCCGCTCTTTTTCGTCTCGCCTTCTCAAATCAACTATTTGATTCCAGCGGGTACGGCGGGCGGCACGGCGACGGTCAAGGTGACCAGCGGCGATGGCGTGATCTCATCGTCCAGCGTGTCTATCGAACCAGTCGCTGCCGGATTGTTCACCGCGAACGCCACCGGACGCGGCCTGGCCGCCGCCGTCGTCTTGCGCGTCAAAGCCGACGGCTCGCAAAGTTATGAATCCATGACGCGCTTCGACACAGTCACGAGCCAAGTCGTAGCCGTTCCGATTGATCTCGGCCCAGCCACCGATCAAGTGTTTTTAGTTTTGTATGGAACGGGACTTCGTTATCGCGCCAACCTCAGCGGCGTCAGCGCCACGGCAGGCGGCGCAGATGTGTCCGTGCTTTATGCGGGCTCGCAAAACGGCTTCATCGGATTGGATCAAGTCAACCTGCGACTGCCGCGCACGCTGGTCGGGCGCGGCGAAGTTGATGTCACGCTGACCGTAGACGGGAAAACGGCCAACACCGTTAAAGCGCACATCAAATAATTCCCTAAATGCTTGCTGTGTCTCACGGTTCGATTTTTCAAGCTATGTGAACCACAACGCCAAGTCTCTTTGCTCCTTTATCTGCCCCTTACACCCTGACTGAAAGAACGGCGGTTCGCACGCGCGGACGGCCTTGCTACACACTTGAAATAAATGTGTCTTTTCATCTGACACATAAGGTTAATTCCATTTTTTGCTAGAGAGGTAAAAACAAATGCAGACCAGAAATTTCTTTAAGCTCCTGTTGATGACGGCCGTGGTATCACTGGCCTTGAGCCTGACAGCCCTGGCAGACGATCAAAAACCCGCCTCGGTGCTGGTTTACAACTACTACCAGTCATCCGCTACGAATGCGGCGCAGGCTGACACGGTGTTCAACCTTACGAACATCAATATCCGCAGTTCGGCGTTCGTTCATTTGCTCTT
Organism: Acidobacteriota bacterium; assembly: GCA_043718445.1. Lineage (GTDB taxonomy): Bacteria > Acidobacteriota > Blastocatellia > RBC074 > RBC074 > JACPYM01. Next base: position 18,839 of record JAYSVR010000179.1, read on the forward strand.
TGTTCAAAGCGAGGCTTGTGCAGTCAGTGATACCTACGTCTGTTTGACGCCCGGCCAGACCATAACCTTCTTCGCCTCAGATATTGATCCGGGTGCCAAAGGTTATATGGTTGCCGTGGCTTCGGACGAGAAGACGGGCTGTCCGATCAACTTCAATTTCCTAATTGGCAGTGAGTCGGCGAAATGGACGGACGGTCGTACGGCCAGCCTCACGGCTGAAGGGTTCGCCGCGCTTTATAACGGCAAGCTGCCGGGCTGCGACGAAAACACTCCTACCGCAAACCTTGATTTCAACGGCAAGCGTTATGACGCCGCGCCCCGCAGCCTGGCCGTAGACAAAATCGGCAGCATGGCCGACGGCGATTCGACGTTACTCGTCGTCAACAGCTTGAACGGCAACTTTACCAACCTGACGAGGCTCGGCACGTTTTTCGGCGTGGTCTATGATGACGCCGAAAGCGGCTCATCCTTCGCTAAAAACGGTACTGGCTGTCAGTTGGCCGAAGTGCTGTCAGACAGCTTTCCGCTGACCTCGCCGTTGCTCTCGGCCAAAATTTCCGCCGGGCGTACGGGCTGGATGTACGTGCTGATGCGCGAGGGGATAGGCGTCACGGGTGCAGTCATCAATTTCAACCCGAATGCGGCAACGACCAAAGGCGCATTCAATAGTAGTCATAACCTGCATCCCTTGAGTTACACGACGGCGCGAATGGTGATTCCGGTCTTTCCCCCTGGTTGCTAACGGCACAAGCTAACAACGAATAAAACCGGCAGCGGCGTGGGGCCACAGATGCTCGCATCAAGCGCGTCGCTGCCGGTTTTTTTGATGGCAATCGCCAGATTGAGTGGCTAATCAGCTCACCTGAATTGGTTTGGCAAACGGTGCTGGCGTATTTCAATGCGCCTCGATTCTGCTCCATCATCCCGCAGCGAAACTGCATAAGCATCGGGAATGAGCCAATCGCCCAATCGCTCCGGCCATTCGATCAAGACTACGCCTTGCGCGTCGTTGAGCATCTCTTCCAACCCGATCTCGCGCACTTCATCCGTCGTACCGCTCAAACGATAAAGGTCTAAGTGATAAAGCCGCATCCGCCCCGCGTGCGCATTGACCAGCGTGAACGTAGGGCTGTTCACCTCAGCCGGATCAATGTCGAGTCCAGCCGCGATGCCTTTGGCGAAAACGGTCTTGCCCGCACCCAAATCGCCTTGCAGCAAAAACACGGTTGAGTGCGTGAGCGATTCGCCAATGCCGTAAGCCAACTCGAAAGTTTCTTCGGCGGAATGCGTGATGAATTGTCCGGTAAGAATTTCAGGCATTCAGATTTTCGTGATCGTTTGCGGCGTGCCGCGTTCCGCTTCGCCACCGACTTGCAGGATGGCTGCGCTCAAGTGCGCGATGAGGTCAGAGGCGATGAGCGAACGCTGTCCGAGTTTTTCCGCCGCAAGATCGCCTGCCAATCCGTGCAAATAAACTGCCGCTATCGTCGCGCCCAAAGCAGCTTCTGTACTTTGGGGCGGACGCTGTGCCAAAAGCCCTGACAGCAATCCCGTCAACACATCGCCCGACCCTGCGGTAGCCATTCCCGCATTGCCCGTCGGATTCACATAAACCTGTCCATCCGGTGCGGCAATCAACGAACGGCTGCCCTTCAACACTGTGATGACGTGATGTGTCGTAGCGAACTCGCGCGCAACGCCGATTCGGTCAGCGGTGATTTCAGCATTGGTCTTTCCGGTCAATCGCGCCATCTCGCCCGGATGCGGCGTGATGATGATCGGCCATTCGTCAGAGCCTTTCACTTCATCAGGCCACGGAGCCAGCGCGTTCAATCCGTCGGCATCAATCACCAATGGTGCTGTGCGTTGCGTGACGAACTCGCGCACGAATTGCCGCGTCGTCGCTTCGTGCGAAGACAGCCCCGGCCCGATGGCGAGCGCCGTGCGTGCTTGCGCAAGTTGCAAGGCGCGAACGATGGCTTCTGCGGCAATGGCTCCGTCGGCGGTTTCAGCCAGCGGCTCGGTCATCGCTTCGTTCAGGCATTGCGTGACGAGCAAGGCCTGCGCCGATTGCGCCGTAGCCACCGTCACCAGTCCCGCGCCCGAACGCAAGATGGCTTCCGCTGCCAACGCTGCCGCGCCGGTCTTGCCGCGCGAACCGGCGATGAGCAGCACATCGCCTACCGCGTTTTTGTGTGCGTGCGCGGCGCGGCGCGAATCATCCAAAAAAGTTTTGATGTCTGACGCTTCGAGCAGATTGAGTTGCGAATTGACTTCGGCGAGCAGCCATTCGGGTGTACCGATGTTGGCGATGACGAGCTTGCCATTCGCGGCGCAGGCAGGCGCGAGTACGTTGCCGATTTTGGGGCCGGTGAATGAAACCGTGAGATCGGCTTCGACGTGCGGGCCAATGGGATATTCACTGTCCGATGAAAGGCCGGAAGGAATGTCTACAGAAATGATGGGGGGACGATCCACCTGTTGTCGGCGATGTTCGTTGATGTGGTCAATGACTTTGTGAAGTGCGCCTTGCGCCGGTCGTGACAGTCCCGTACCGAGTAAAGCGTCAACGATAAAATCTTTGCTGTATGTACTAATGGTCTTAGCCTGAACCTCATCCTGAATCTCTTCATAAAACAACCTCGCTTTCGCTTGATCTTCAAATTCATCGGCAATGGCTTTGGCCTTCTCAAGATTGGCAAGCGCGTCGCCTTTTACTTCTGCCAACTTGCCTACCAAGCAAAGCGTGACTTTAGCTCCCTGTTCCCACAGCAACCTTGCCATCACTGCACCATCTCCGCTGTTATTTCCCTTACCACAAAAAATCACGAACCATTTATCTTTTACTTCGCCATAGTTCTTCCTGATCGCTTCCACAACGCGGCTGCCGGCAGTTTCCATCAACACCGTAAACGGAATGCCGACGTTATGAACCGTCAACTGATCAAGCATTCGCATTAGTTCAGCCGTAAAAACTTTTTGCATTTCTGTTTTCTTTTGTGCGGTTTGGCGTTCCGCCTCACGTAACTGTGAAGCCGTGAAAATCTTGAGCATAGTCGCATTATGTCGCGTCAGGCGGCACGCAACAAAAAGAGCGCAAGCAATCGGTGAATTGCCTGCGCTCTTGATTCGAAGAGTTGTAGAACAAGATGCCATCTTGTTCTACACAGTATGTTAGTCAGCCTTCGGTTCGGGTTTGAAGGTGATCTTCTTGTTTTCGTTCCAAAGCTCAGTCCACGAAAGCGAAGTCTTACGATAAGCGGCTTCGCGTCCGAGGATGGCGGTGAAGGTGCTTTCGACGCCGTACTTGGTGTCGTTGCGATATTTGTCTTCGCCTTCGCCTTTGCCCAG
>JAYSVR010000180.1:0-6569 GCA_043718445.1 Acidobacteriota bacterium
CCGTGCGTAGCGTTCTCGCCCATGCTCGTGCCGAAATCGCCGCGAATCGTGCCTTTGGGTGCTTTGGTGGCATCGGTCGGCCCCATCAAATCGCGCCACGCGGGTTGGGCGTTCGCTTTTTCTAAACCCAAAACGACGCTCGGCCCGCTGGTCATGAATTCGACCAGTTCACCGAAAAACGGGCGCGCACTATGTACGGCATAAAAGCCTTCGGCGACCGGCTTGGACATATGGATGAGCTTCATCGCTACGATTTTGAAGCCGGTCTCGTTGATGCGTTGAATGATGTTGCCTGCGTTGCCCGCGCGCACTGCGTCAGGCTTGATGATGGCAAACGTTCGTGTGACTTGTTCTGACATGATGTTCCCTCAAATGTGTTTAGATGATTACGCTTCGTTCAAGCAGGTCGAACGAAGCGCGCATCTTAACAAACGACTTTCGTTGCGGCTATAGACTTGAGGAAAAACATTTCACGCCACGGCGGCTTCTTCAATGGTGAGCGCGCAGCGTTGCGCGTCCAGCGTGGCGTTCACGCCTAAAGGCAGCGTCAGGTTTCCTATCGGACTGTGTCCGCTCGGTAAGCCAAACAATACGGGTACTTTTAAGTCAGCCGTGAGGTCGGCCAGCACTTCTTGCAACGTATAGCCTTGCGCTGCGTGTTGTGCGCACTCAGCCATCTCGCCAAACACGATGCCGCGTACTCCGTCGAACTTACCCGCCAGTTTGAGTTGTTGAATCATACGATCCAGCGCGTAAGGTTTCGTGCCTGTGTCTTCTAAAAACAAAATGCTGTCGCGCGTGTCGAGTTCATCGGGCGTGCCCATCAACGCCGCGATTAACGAAAGGCATCCGCCCGTCAAACGACCTTTGACTGGTTTGCCCGCGTGCAGCACTTCGAGTTGGTCGTGACGGATGTCGCCCATCGGCTTGGTTTGCGTGAGTGCGGCCAGCAAGGTTCGTTCGTCATAACAGGTCGCGCCGCCCGCCAAATCTTTCGCCGCCATCGGGCCGTGAAACACGACCCATCCGCAGCGGCGCATCAGGTAATGATGCAACGCCGTCATATCGCTGTAACCGATAAAGATTTTCGGATGCGCGCGTAACACGGTTTCATCCAGCAAGTCGAACAATCGCATCGCGCCGTATCCTCCGCGCGCAGCCCATACGGCTTTGACTTCAGGGTCGGTGAAAGCGTCGTGTAATTCGCGCGCGCGCCGTGCGTCGCTGCCTGCGGTGTAACGCGCTTGGTCGCAAATGTCTGCGGCGTATTTGGCTTTGAAACCCAACCGCGCGAGTTCGGCGACGCCGCGTTCGAGATAATCGCGCTTGAGATTGCTGGCGGGCGCTACGATGGCGACAGTGTCGCCGGGTTGTAAGGCAGCGGGCCTTAAAGCAGTGGATTTAATAAGTGATTGCATAGCCTGAATTATAACGGAACGCAGCCTCGTGTTAGGATGCGGACAAATTCTTAATACCGGAAGTTTCAGGAACCGCAAAACATGGTCGCCCATTTTAGTGATGAACAATTGACCGCCTGCTCCGCCCGCATGAAAAAAGACTGGAACGAGCGAGCCGAAGAAGACGCAAAATGGTTCATCAACACCGTCAGTCGCAACCAAAGCGAAGCCGAATTTTTTGAGAGCGGACGCCGCGAAGTCAGCGAATGGTGGCTGCCTGACTTTCGCGATACCTTGCAAGGGCGCGATCTCTCTCAGTTAAAAGTCTTTGAATTCGGTTGCGGCATCGGACGCATGACCAGCCATCTGGCCGAGCATTTCGGCGAACTCTGGGCCGCCGATGTCTCAGGCGAAATGGTCGCGCAGGGGCGCGAACGGTTCGCGCATTTGCCCAACCTTCGTTGGTTAGAAATTGACGGCATCGAACTCACTAACGTCCCTGATGATTATTTCGACCTGATTTTTTCGCTCTATGTTTTTCAGCATGTGCCGAGCAAAGAGGCCGTGGCCCAGGCCATCGCCAGCGCCTATCGCAAGCTCAAGCCCGGCGGCTTTTTGAAAGTTCACACGAACGGCTTGGTCTTGCCGGATTACGACGCCGTAGCGAAAGACACCTGGCAGGGAACTACTTTTTCTGAAGCAGAAGTTCGCCAGTTGGTCGTCGCGCTGGGCGGACAATTGATCGGCTTGTTCGGCGGCACGACGCCTTACTGTTGGGCTACGATCAAAAAGCCTGAACTGGTTGCGCCTGCAAAATACGGCGAACCCGCGATAGTTGCCGCCGGTTGGGCCGAAGATTTATCGGTTGCTGAAATCCCTGTCTCAGGCGATCAGGCGACGCTGGCCTTGCTCGTCACTGGCCTCGATCAAGCGACTGCGGATTGCAATTCGGTGCGTGTCATCATTGCGGGCGAATCATGCCTGCCGCGTTATGTGGGTATCGTGCGGCGACATCAAGTGGCGTTTGTGCCTGTTGCAGTTCTGAAAGCCCAAATTCATTTGCCGCTGGCGCAACTCACTTATCTCGAAGTGAACCTGCCCGCTGGTCTCGCCGCCGGAACGGTCAATGTCGCGCTGACCGTAGCTGCGCAACCTTTTCCGGCACAGCTTTCGGTTCGCCTGACTGACGGGAGCGCCAAGCGTCCGAAAATTGTCACGGCACGCAACGCCGTAGATTTCGGGATGGACATTTATGCGCAAGGCGAAAAGTCCCGCTTGCATTTGCACGTTTACGGTCTGGACGAAACTGCTCATTCTGGCAATGTGCGCGTGCGACTCAACGAACTCGAACTCGTGCCGGATTTTGCGGGCTTCGTTATGGAAGACGGCAATTGGCAAGTGCATGCCGCTTTGCCCGTGACGGCTGAACCGGGTGACTATGAATTGAAATTGGTGTTTAAGTCAGTCGAGTCTGAAGCAGTGCCAATCTTGTTACGCTAACTGAAATCACTATGACCATTACCGAACGCATCGCGGCCATCGGCATCATCCCGGTGGTAAGCATTCAAAAAGCTGAACACGCCGTACCGCTCGCGCAAGCCTTGCTCGCGGGCGGATTGCCGTGCGCCGAAATCACTTTTCGCACCGCAGCGGCGGCGGAATCCATCAAGCTGATTCGCCAACACGTGCCCGACTTGCTCGTAGGCGCAGGCACGGTGCTTTCGGTTGAACAAGCTGACATCGCGTTAGCCAACGGCGCGGAATTCATCGTCTCGCCCGGCACGAATCCAGCCGTCGTCGCGCATTGCGTCAAACGCGGTGTACCGATTTTTCCCGGCGTTTGCACTCCGTCAGAAATCGAAATGGCTTTGAGCCACGGCGCTGAAGTGCTGAAGTTCTTTCCCGCCGAGCAAGCGGGCGGCGTCAAATTTTTGCAAGCCGTCTGCGCGCCTTATCATCACGTACGCTTTATGCCGACGGGCGGAATTGATTTGAATAACCTGGGCGACTATCTCGCGTTGCCACAAGTCGTCGCCTGCGGCGGCAGTTGGATGGTCAAGCCCAAACTCATTAGCGCAGGCGAGTTCGATGCGATTGAAGAGTTGGCGCGTGAAGCAGTGGCAGCGGTTAAAAAGATTCGTAGCAAATGACCGATACAACCAGCTTGGCAATATGGCACGCGGAAAGGCTGCGAGAGTTTCTTGACGAGATGACGCCAGACCCGATGAACGCCCGTGCCATTGCGCGTGAACTAAACGTGCTGCCTTTGCTGTTGGATTGGAATGGTTGTTTCGCGCTGCAAGCGAATGGTGAGATCGTTTCGTTTCTGTGGGACAACCATCGAGACATCAAACCGGAAACAGACGCACGCATTCGTAACATCGCTTTATTTCAAGGCAGTCAAAAATACCCTGAACTGGTTCCGTCACGACCGCCTGATGCGACAGCGTGTTCGCTTTGTAGAGGAACTGGCGTTGAACCGTTGTCAGCCCAACACGGCATAGACAACATCGTTTGTTACTGCGGCGGGCTTGGCTGGCTTCCGCCAACATCGTGAAGGTTTCGGATATGCAACCAAACATTCCGCGCAACGAGACTTTGCCCGATTTCATTGACCGTAACGCCGACGAGCAAGCGACGTTCCAGCAACAACTGATAGAAGGAGCGATCAGGAACGCCGAACGCGATCTGCAAATGGCCGAAGAGTGGTTCCCACTTGAAGAAGAGGCGTGGCAAAAGCATCAGGAAGAAAAACATCATGCAAAATAAAACTCCCATCTATGACGTATGCGTCGTCGGCTCTGGCGCGGCTGGTGGCGTCGTCGCCATGCAACTCGCTGAGCGCGGCGCTTCGGTCGTCGTACTCGAAGCGGGCAAGTGGGTTGAACCACAGAAAGAGTTTTACAGCCATACGATGCCGTATGAGTTGCCGAAGAACGGGCGTGGCTGGGATCCGCGCAAGCACTTGCAGGTTGATCGCGCGAAAGAGCCGTTCACGAAGGAAGGCAATTACCAACGCTTCGATCATTTTTTATCCAAAGCCGTAGGCGGCAAGACGCTGCTGTGGGCGGACTGAGTTGGCGCAACAGCACTTATGATTTTGCGACGTGGCCGATTCGCTATGAAGACCTCGCGCCGCATTACGACCGGATGGAACGGATGATGGGCGTGTCGGGCAGCGCCGACCAACATCCCAATGTGCCGGACGGCGTTTATCAAAAACCACTCAAATGGAATTGCGCGGGTTATGAAGTGCAAAAGGGTTGCAACAAGCTCGACCCGAAAATGTTTCGGATGATTACGGCGCGCAAGGCGCTGTTGACCGAACCGCTGCAAGACAAGAATCCGAAGAACCGTCCGGTGTGTCATTACTGCGGCAATTGCATGCGCGGCTGCGACACTGAGTCGAAATATACGTCGGCGAATACGGCGATGCCGCGCGCGTTGGCGACGGGCAAGTGCAAGTTGATCTTGTATGCCAACGCCGCCGAAGTCGTGATGAGTAAGGACGGCAAGCACGCGACCGGCGTCAGGTATTTCGACGCACGCACGCGCAGGAGTTACGAAGTGAAAGCCAAACATGTCGTGCTGGCTTGTGGCGCGATTGAATCGGCGCGCTTGTTGTTCAACTCAAAATCGAATCATCATTCCAACGGATTGGCGAACTCAAGCGGCTTGGTCGGCAAGAATCTTTTCACGCATACGTCTTCGAGCGTGCAGGGTTATTTGAAACAGTTGGAAGGCCGCGAGACTTATAACGACGACGGAACCGAGAGCAGCCACGCCTATATCGCGTCGTTTTATTACGATAAACCCAATCCCAATTTTCCGAAGGGTTATCACATCATCATTGATTCAGGCTCGCGCGTATCCCGTTCCAATCCCGGCTTTGGCAACCACATCGCGGGTTTCGGTTCGTCGTTCAAACAAGCCGTGCGCGCGCGCAGCACCGGTCTGGTCAGCTTGTATTCGCAAAACGGCATGATTCCTTCGGCGGGTAAATTCATGGAACTCGACCCGACGGTAAAAGATATTTACGGGCTAGCCGTGCCGAAGATTCACTACAGCCAAACGAGTGAAGACAATGCCATTCACCGCGACGCGCTCGAAAAAATCGCTACGATTATCGAGGCGTCCGGCGGCGTAGTGACCAACGTCAACGAGTTCAACGGCGTAGACAGCGTTCACTGGGTCGGTACGGCGAAGATGGGCAACGACCCGAAGACCTCGGTGTTGAATACCTATTTGCGTACGCACGACGTTGATAATTTGTATCTCGCCGATGGCAGCGGCTTCATTGATTTTTCTGAAAAGAATCCGACCCTGACCGTGATGGCATTGGCTTCGCGTTGTGGCGATTATTTATACGAACAACTCAAACGAAGCTAGTTACGCCTCAATCCCACGCTTCCCAAAAAACTGTTTCAACGCCGGATAAACTTCCTGCCGGTCGTCAATCCTGACGCCGATGAATCTTTCTTTGTTCGCCAGCCGGTCGTTGAAGATCGAGAGCAGCGCGCCGGAGCTGCGGCGATAACCACCGAAGCCTTCTTCGCCAATTTCGCCGTAACCGAACAGGTTGCAGGTTTCGATCAGTTTATCGGCCAGTTTCACGGCGTCTTCGTTGTCTGAGTAATAGTTGTCGCCGTCAGAAAAGTGAAACGGATAAATGTTCCAATCGCTCGGCGCGTAACGTTCAGCGATGAGGTCGAGCGCGAGTTGATAAGCTGAACTGACGACCGTGCCCCCCGATTCACCTTGCGTGAAAAATTGGTCTTCGGTGACTTCTTTGGCTTCGGTGTGATGGCTGATGAAAACGATTTGCACCGCGTCGTATTTCGTCCGCAAGAAACGCACCATCCAGAAAAAGAAGCTGCGTGCGATGTATTTTTTGAACTCACTCATCGAACCCGAAACGTCCATCATGGCAATGACGACGGCGTTCGATTCGTATTTGAATTCCTCTTCCCAACTCTTAAAGCGCAGGTCTTCTTTTTTGAAGCCGCCGATTTTGGCCTGCCCCTGTTCGCGCGCATTGCGGCGAATGTTTTCGAGCACCGAACGTCGCTTGTCGAGATTCGACATCACGCCCATGCGGCGAATCTCGGTGAACTTGGTCGTCTTGGCTTGCACGGCCTGCTTGGCTTTTTCTTCGAGGAAGGGCAGTTGCAG
>JAYSVR010000019.1:0-8655 GCA_043718445.1 Acidobacteriota bacterium
TTACGTAGCCAATCTGGGCCTGTGGGCTTACGACCTGAAGGGCAAGCAGGTGTGGACGACGCCGCTCGAAGCGAATCCGATCTATCTCGATTTCGGCACGGGCGGTTCACCTGCGCTCATCGGAAACCAACTGGTGATCGTAAGCGACAACGAGAAGCAGCAGTTCATCGCGGCCTATGACAAACAGACGGGCAAGCAAGCCTGGCGCACGAATCGAGACTTGGGCGATAAGGGCAGGCAGTCCGGTTGGGTTACGCCATACATTTGGCGGCACGCGCTGCGCACTGAGATCGTGACCATTGGGCCTAACGTCGCGGTGAGTTACGACCTGACAGGCAAAGAATTGTGGCGACTGTCGGGTATGGCTCCGGCTCCGATCCCTATGCCTTTTGCTTATGACGGGTTGCTTTATCTCGATGGCGGACGCGGTGCGCCATTATTCGCGGTGCGTCCCGGTGCGGCAGGCGATGTCTCGTTGCCCAAAGGCGAAAGCTCGAACGCGTACGTCGTCTGGTCGCAGCCGCGCGCCGGAACTTATCTGCCTTCGCCGTTGGCCTATGAAGGCGGGATTTATACGCTGACCGAAACCGGCATCCTGACCCGCTTTGACGCGAAGACTGGTACGCAAACTTATAAGACGCGCATTGACCCGAAGGCTACGGCGTTCACGACTTCGCCGTGGGCTTATAACGGCAAGCTGTTTTGCCTCAGCGAAGAAGGCCAGACCTTCGTCATCGCGGCGGGCACAGAGTTCAAGTTATTGCACGTCAACGAACTGGATGAGATGGCGCAAGCTACGCCCGCGATGGTCGGCGAACGCTTGTTGCTGCGGACGGAAACCAAGCTGTATTCGATTCGCCGCAAGTGAACACCTTGTGATTTGTTTTTCGTTTTCGTCATTTGAATTCAAAAGGAAAATACCAAAATGAATAGGCAGAGAAGAGAATTTTTGCTCACCGCGCCAGCGGTCGCACTGGCGGTTGCGCCGTTAATGGCCGCAGTTAAAACGTCGGTCGCAATTCAAGGCGACCGCTTTTTTATCAACGGGCGTCCGACCTATGAAGGCCGCAGTTATCAGGGCATGAAAATCGAAGGCTTGCTGATGAACTCGCGCATGGTGCAAGGCATTTATGACGACCTGAATCCTGAAACGCGCAGCCGTTGGAACTATCCAGACACGGGCAAGTGGGACGCTGAACGGAATACGCGCGAATTCATCGCCGCAATGCCGGAATGGCGCAAACACGGCTTGTTGGCCGTCACGCTCAATTTGCAGGGCGGCAGTCCACAGGGTTATTCAAAAGAACAGCCGTGGCATAACAGCGCGTTTAATGCTGACGGTTCGTTGCGCGCCGATTACCTCAAACGCCTCGAACGCATCATCAATCGCGCCGATCAATTGGGGATGGTTGTGATACTTGGTTACTTTTATTTCGGGCAAGACCAACGGCTGAAAGATGAAGCGGCGGTCAAAAGCGGAGTCGTCAATGCTACGAACTGGTTGCTGAAAAAAGGCTGGCGTAACCTGCTGATCGAAGTGAACAACGAATGCAACATCAAGGCTTATGACCACGCGATTCTCAAAGAAGACCGCGTTCACGAACTCATCAATATGGTCAAAGAGATGACGAATAAAGGCCGCCGCTTGTTAGTCGGGACGAGTTACGGCGGCGGAGCGATTCCTACAACCAATGTAGTAAAGGCGTCGGACTTTCTTTTGCTGCATGGCAACGGCGTCAAAGACCCTAACCGGATTGCCGAAATGGTCACGATCACGCGCCGCGATCCGGCTTATCGCCCGATGCCGATCTTGTTCAACGAAGACGATCACTTCGATTTCGATCAGCCGACCAACAACATGATGAAAGCCGTTGGCGCTTATGCCTCGTGGGGATATTTCGATCCGGGCAAGAGCGATTACAGCGACGGCTATCAATGTCCGCCAGTGAACTGGGGCATTAACACCGAACGCAAGCAGGCGTTTTTCAAGTTGCTCAAACAAATGACAGGCTAATATGGAGTGCGGTCGGCTCGCCGCCGCTTTTCGTTCGCGGCGCGTATGTCTCGCTGAACTCGATTGGTTTGAGAGCGAGTGCCTTGCTTGAACTTGAATTAGCTTGAACTCGAACGCCAAAGCGGTGGCAAGCCGACCGCACTCCATATTAGGTAAGTTTGACGGAAATCAGTTTCGACACGCCGGGGTCTTCCATCGTTACGCCGTAAAGCGTACGCGCGACTTCCATCGTTTTCTTGCTGTGAGTGATGATCATGAACTGGGTCTGTTGGCTCATCTGCACGATCTTTTCAGAGAAGCGCCCGATGTTCATTTCGTCGAGCGGCGCGTCAACTTCGTCCAATAAACAGAAGGGGCTGGGGCGATATTTGAAGATGCCCATCACCAGCGCAATCGCCGTCATAGCCTTTTCGCCGCCCGACAACAGCATTACGTTTTGCAGCCGTTTGCCCGGCGGTTGGGCGATGAGTTCGATACCGCTTTCGAGCACGTCGTTTTCGTCAATCAACCGCATCTCGCCTTGTCCGCCGCCAAACAACTCGGTGAACATCTGTTTGAAGTTCTCGTTGATTTGGTGGAAGGCTTCGACGAAGCGATCTTTCGAGCGGCGTTTGATTTCGGCGATGGCTTCCAGGGTTTGCGCCACGGCCTTTTCGATGTCGGCCTTTTGTTGAGCGAGCGTGATGAAACGTTCTTCGGTTTCGCCAAGTTCCTGCAAAGCCATCATGTTCACTGGGCCAAGAGCTTCGATCTTCGCTTTCAATTCTTCGAGCCGTTGCTTGGCCGCCGCCAAATCGAAATCAGCCGGTACGCTAAAGAATGAAGGCTCATAACTCGGTTCGTCATCGGCTTCGCCATCGCTCTCAGCCTCAAGCGCGCGTTCGGCGTAAGCCCGTTGCCGCGCGGCGGATTCAGTCTCATCGTCTTGCTCTTCGGTTGTCTCAGTTGGTTGAGAAACCTGCTCGAGTTTGGCGAGCAGATCATTGATGGCTTCGCCCAAATCGTTAAGGCAGTTCGTTGCGATGTATTCAAGATGGCTGCCGAGTTTGGCTTGTTCAATCTCGCCTTGTGCGCGCTGTTCGCGCAAGGCCGTGAGCGTTTCGCGGGTTGTGCGCAATTTCAGATCGAGCGTTTCGACTTGTTCACGCGCGGCATTCAAGGCTTGCGCGCGTTCGTTTAGCGCAGCGGCAAAGCCTTGTTGATCGCCTTGCAACTCAGTCAGCTTTTCAGCCAGCGAAGCGATGCCGCTGGTGAGTTGATTGCTTTGCTCTTCGGTCGCTACGGTTTCGAGCCGCGTGCGGTCAAGACGATTGGTCAAGTCAGAGTTTTCGTTTTCTAAACGCCGTAAGTCGTTTTGCAATCCGCGTCGGCGTTCGGTCTTGGCGGCGAATTCAGCGCGGCGACGCGAGAGTTCTTGCGCGCGTTGTTCAGCGGCGCGACGCAACTCGGCCAATTGGTTTTGCGCTTCGGTTACGACCTGTTGCGCAGCGGCGTGCGCGGTTTCGGCGTCAATCGTTTGCTCGGTCGCGTGCGCGAGCTTGCCGGTGAAATCGTCACACTCGGTTTGCGCCTGTGCGGTTTCGGTTTCGACTACGCGAATGTACGTCGCAGTGCGTTCGCGTTCGCGTTCGGCTTGTTGAACCTGTTCGCGCTCGACGGCGACGCGGCGGTCAAGTTGGCGCGCCGTCGCGTCGAGTTCGTTGCGCTGTTCGGTGAGTTGCGCGATCGCTTGATTGAGCGTGCGCAGCGCGTCTTCAGCTTCGTTGACCTGTTCGCTGAGAACTTCGACTTGCTCACCGAGTTCGGCGATTTCGCGTTTGAGCGCGAGTACGCCTTTGTTGGTTTCGCTGGCGCTGCCGCCGGTGATGAGCCGTCCGCCTGCGATGCGCTCGCCGGTTTTGGTCAGGGAAATGGCGGAATGACCATTGCCAGTCGGTTGCATCGAAGCTGTCACAGCCTGTTGCGCGTCTTCGACAATCTGCGCGTGGGCGAGTCCGGGCAGCGCGAGTTTGAAGGCTTCGCCGTATTGCTTATTCAAACCGAGCAGCCCACTCAGCGTATTCGAGGCGGCCAGTATCTTCGAGTCTGAATGATAGCCATTCGTCGTATCGCTGCTTGGCGGCACAATCAGAAACGTAGCGCGGCCTCCGCCTTCAGCTTTCAGATAATCAATCGCGCGAAAGGCGTCTTCGTGGCTCGGCACGATGACGTATTGCAACTCGTCGCGCAGTCCCGTCTCAATCGTCGCCTCAAACTCAGGCGTAACCTGCACGAAATCAGCCAGCGTACCCAGTGCGTTGAATCGCCCACGCTCTTTCATCAGCAATTGCACTGCTTCAGAAAAGTAAGTGCGGCGGTCATCAAGATCACTGAGCGAACGCAGGCGCTGTTCGCTGGCAGTGAGTTGGCGATGAAGCTGGTTGAGTTCGTTTTGCCGCGTCTCGCGCAACTGGCGCTGTTGATTCAGCGTGGCGGTGACAGTCGCTAATTGTTCGCTCGTTGTTTGCTGTTTGAATGAAGTCTCTTCGTACTGAATTTTTAACTCAGCCGAACGCTCGGCGGCAGCTTGCGCCTGTTGCTGGGCGCGTTCGCGTTCGGTTGCCAGACCTTGCAAGCGAAGTTGAGCGCGGTCGGTTGATTCGGTGAACTGGCGCTTGAGTTGCCGCCAGCGCTCGAGGCCGCTCGTCGCTTCATAAAGCTGTTTGCGCCCGACTTCGACCTGGCCTTCGGCTTCGTGGTCACGCGCGGCGAGTTCACGATGCAGCGTTTCTTCGGTGTTGAGCGATTGGCTTTCGGTGTTGATCTCGGCTTCGATTTCCTGCAAGCCCGAACGCAGGCGCGTGGTTTCTTGTGAAATGAAATCGCTGCGTTCGCTGATGGCGGCCTGATCGCGCGCGAATTGCTGCGAACGTTCGCCCAGCGACGAAAGCTGTTGTTGCAAATAAGTGTGCTGTTGCCGCGCGCGTTCGGCTTCGAGGTCAAGCGCCGAAGCGGCTTCGCGCGTTTCGTTGAGCGCGGTTTCAGTTACGCGAGCTTGTTGCGCGGCTTCGCTCTGTTCGGCTTCGAGCGTATTGATCTGTGCGCCGCCTTGCTGTTCTTGCGCAGTGATGGCGGCGAGTTGCGCGCCTAATTCATCAAGGTTGCCGCGCGTGACGCGATGGTCAGTGACAAAAACCGAACGCATCAAATCGCGCTGTTCGTTCTTGAGCCGCTCAAAGCGCCGCGCCTTTTGTGCCTGTCGTTTGAGGCTGTTGGTCTGGCGTTCGACTTCGAGCAGGATGTCGTGAATGCGCGAGAGATTGTTTTTGGCGGCGTCGAGTTTCAGTTCGGTCTGATGTTGCCGCATCTTGAATTTCGATACGCCGGCGGCCTCTTCGATCAGCGCGCGGCGATCCAGCGGTTTGGCTGAAAGCACTTGTCCGATGCGGCCTTGTTCGATGATGGCGTAATGCGCTCCGCCCAAACCCGTACCCGAAAACAATTCCTGCACATCGCGCAACCGCGCGTGGCGTCCATTCAATTCGTATTCGCTGTCGCCCGTGCGATACAAACGCCTTCCAACGGTGATGCGTTCGCCCGCGTGATAGAGGCGCGAGATTTCTTTAGGCTTTTTGACGGGCTTTTTCTTTTCGGCTTTGGCTACCGCTTTCGGCACTGAGATGCTGACGACTTCTGTTTCGCCTTCAGAGTCGTAGGGCAGGATCGCATCCTGCCCGCTTTCGGTATTTTCCGCTTCGACCGCAGGTTCTTCAGTTTCAGCGGATGGTTCTTCGGGGCTGTAGGGCAGGATTAAATCCTGCCCTACGTCTGGTTTAGTGAGTGATTCGTTGATTTCTTCGGCAGAAGGCTTGGCGATGTCGCTGCGGATTTCAAAAGTTTCAGTGACCCGCAATGTGAGCATGACTTCGGCCATACCGGCGGGCTGACGGGTGCGCGTACCGCTAAAAATCACGTCTTCCATTTTCGCGCCGCGCAACGATTTGGCGCTTTGCGAACCGATGACCCAACTGATGGCGTCAGATACGTTTGATTTGCCGCATCCGTTGGGGCCTACGACGCCGGTGATGCCTTCGTCGTCAAAGAGAATTTCGGTCGGGTCGTTGAAGGACTTAAAGCCCTGAATAAATAACTTCTCAAATCGGAGCATGCTTTGCCTACTATCATCAATAAACGCGGGTGAGTATTTGATAGGTGGCGCTCATACGACGAACGCCACCGGGAGGAACTCGTCTCCGGCGTTGGGGTTTATTTGTTTGGGGAAAAATTGCTGAATGGGACTGTCCCGCTTCTCAAAGGCGGGCACTATACGGAGGGGTCAAACTGTTGTCAACGTACTATAAGCTGTGGCATCGCACGCCTAAGCCGCAATAAAAAAGCCAGTCGTGGCCGTTGCAACGACTGGCTTTTTGAACTGACAAACCGCAAGTGAGAGGGTTAGCCTTTCTTCTTGGCAGGAGTAGACCTTGCCTTCGAATCAGCTTTGGGAACCACGAGGCTCTTGTTGCCCTTGATGAGTTCGGCAATCACCATTTTGGCTTCGCCGATGCGTGTATCGGTGGCCGGAGCGCGATCAATGAACTTCTGGAAGTTATTCGCCGAGTCTTGCCACGTCGCCTCGGTCGCGGAATAGATCAGCGCCAGATTGTAAAAGGCTTCGATGTTGTCGGGGTCGGCTTCGAGTACGGCTTTGTAAGCCGCCGCCGCTTCTTCATTTTTATATGCGCCCTGATAAACGCCCGCCGCTTTCACCTGAAAGCTGATCTTCTCGGCAGGTGTTTCGGCCAACGTCGCGGCTTCTTGATAAGCCTTTACGCCTGCGTCGGCCTGTTCAGCGACCATCAGTTTGGTTGCCAGCAAGGACGCCGAATCACCTTTGATTTTCAGGTAAGTGGTCTTTTCTTTCTTCGCCGCTGGAGCTTTCGCGGGATCAGCCAAATCTTTCTCGACCAGCGCCAGGGCTTTGTCAGCCGCGCCAATGGCATCAGTGAAATCTTGCTTGGCTAAGTCTTTTTTGGCAGCGTCGCCCTTGATGCTGTCGTTGTAATTCGTCACGCCGCGATTGAAAAGCGCCAAGCCTAGATTGGCCCAGATCGCTTTTTGTTCGGCGTCAATTTTCACCGCTTCGTTAAAGTCGGCAATCGCGCCCACGTAATCTTTAGCGTTTTGTTTGACGATGCCGCTGTCAAAGAACTTTTTCATGCTTTCGAAATCAACTTTGTTCTTTTCGTTGGCCTTGGTGATCTTTTCGATCTCTTCCTGCTGTTTCTTGATCTCAGCCGCCGTGGGTTGTTTCGCGCCCGGTGCGGGAGCCGCGCCGCCGCCACCTTTCTTGATCATATCCATCGTCAGCTTGCTGCCATCGCCTGGATCCATTTCGATCTTGAGTCCTTCGCCTTGTGCGGGTCTGACGCCACCCAAATAAGCCGGAGCAAAACCGGCACCGGAAACCATGATCGTGTAAGTGCCGACATAAGGTACGCCCGCGTGCAGGAAATGGCCTTTCTTATCCGTTTTAACGGGATAGCTGCCTTTGATGTCGGTGCGTTCAATGACGACATCAATGCCGGGGATGCCTTCGGTCGTACCGCGTTTTAGCACGTCGCCTTCGATGCGACCGACTTGTGCGAATGCGCTCGTGGCAAATGCCACTAGCGCGAACATTGCTAACCAAATGGTAGTGCGTTTCATCTTCTTCCTCCGTGTAACTTCTTTGCTTGAATGACCAGCCATCCAGCTCTGCTGCCTATGACGTTCGCGCGTTAAAAATGGTTTCCGTATCTGGCTAAATCCCGTAAAGCTACGTAACCGCGCGCGCCTTCAATGCGCAAAGCAAAAAGCTGTATGAATGTGTTTTAGTAATGAGTGCTAACGTCCAAGATGGCGGGGATTCTAGCCCAGGCTGAAGGGCGTTTCAATTGCGCCAGTGGTACGTTAGTGGCTAGCGGTATTAGCCACTAGCCACTAACAACCAGCCACTTTCTTAAAACGGTTCAGGCGGCGGCGTGACGCCTTTCATCCGCAAATAGATGGTCGTTTGTCCGCGATGATGCGTTTGGTGTTCAAAGCCCATCACCAAAAATTCGGCACGCGGGAAATTGGTACCGCGCGCGACCATTCGCTCCTCGAGTTTCGCGGCATCCATCGCCTGCACCGACTTGATGACGTAATCGTAACTTTCCATCACGACTTTGGTCAGTCCGGCTTTGGTTTTTAACTCCTCCATCTTGGTCAGGTCTTTGCCCTGATACGGATTCGTCGCGCCCGTGCCGCGACTGCCGTAAAAGAAATTCGCCGACGCCAGATGCAACATTTGATCGGCATAGCTGCGGACTTCGGGAATCGGCTTAAAGCCCATCGCGTCTTCGGGCATCTTGTCTATGTATTCCTTCGTCCAGTTCATGGCGCGTGTCCATTCGGCAACGAGGCCGCCTACGCGATCTTTGGGCCACTCTTTGGTGGGCGCAGCGGGTGCGGCCGGTTTAGGCGCTTGCCCGCCAGCGGCTTGCGCAAAACCCACTAATCCCAAAGCCAGGTGAACGGCGAGCAAGCCCGCGAGATAACGAAGGGCAATCATTCTCTGCTTCATACAAGTCTCCTCAAAAAATAGGTGGGACAGGATCGTATCCTGTCCCACTCTGTGC
>JAYSVR010000181.1:0-2261 GCA_043718445.1 Acidobacteriota bacterium
ATAAGCACGGCAAGCCGAACCACGCAGGTGAGAGTGCAAGTGTACTGCTACGTTCAGCGTGATGACGTTATGCGCATCTGTCGCCCCTGCCATCGCAAACACTTGCCCATCCACGTATTCACGCTTCACCGGACTGAGTTCCTCACTCACTAAATAATCCGCTTCGCTGATGTAAGCAATTCGTTGTGCTTGAGCCATTACTGTGCGCCTCCCGTCACTTTCAAATCGAAGATCGGCACTTCGCTCAAGAGCAGCTTGCCGCTCAGTCGGTTCATCACGAACAGCGCGCGTCCGGCGTATTCCTTCCCTTCCAGCCTGAGTCTTAACAGCGCGTCAATGGCAATTTGATTGGCGTCCCATTCTTCGGTGCGCAAGAGTTCGGTCGTCCAGAGTTGCGGTTTGTTGATGACCAGCCGTTGCGAGAACCCGCGCAGGTTGCCGAGTTCGAGCAGCGCGCCGACCTGGTCTGACGTACCCGACACAATCGCGTTGTCGAAGCTCTTCCAAAACGCGCGCACGTCTTCGGGCAGTTTGACCGCGTTGCCGCCACGTTCAGCTTTGAGCAGCCCTTCGCGCGCGACGAGCGTCGTACCCGTATCTAAATCGGAGTAAGCCGCCATACGGTAATGCGTCGCCGCTTCGACAAAGTTGTTTTCGGCCAGCGCGATGTCGCCCAAGCCGAGGTGCGCATTGCCATAAGCCTGATTGGGTTGCGCGTCGTTTTTCAGCACGGCGGTGAAAACCTGTTTGGCTTCGGCGTTTTTCTTTTGCGCCAGCAGCACGCGCCCCAACAACGCTTGCAACGTCGCCGCGTCTTTATCAATCGCCAACGCTTCGCGCGCTTTGGTTTCGGCAGTGGCGAAATCGTCTTTGCTGAACGCGACGTTGGCGAGCGCGAAACTGTCAGCCGCCGTGACGCGGCGCGGGAATATGTCGTTCGAATAATCTTTTTGCACGAACAGCCGCGCCACGTCGGCTTCGATGAATTTGATTTTCGTGCCCGCCGGATACGTCACCGTGCCGTATTCGCCGCCCTTGAGCATCAGCGTTTGCTTGAGCGTCTGGTTGTCTTCGGTGGTCGCGACAATCTCGACCGCAAAATCGCCGTTGCCGAAATTCGCTATCGTGGATTCAATGCCAGTAGCCGTCGCTTGCGGTTGGCCTACGACAAAATCGGGCAGGTAAACATTCTCGAACCAGTTGACGAACAGATCATTGACTTGCTGTTTCGTAGCGCCGTTCGCCACCAACAAGCCGCGCATACTCGCGCAGCGGCTTTGCCCGCACAGCGGCGCGGGCGCGACGGCGTTCGTGCGTTCGTTCACGCGCACGACCCAATCGTTGAGCGACAGCACGTCAATGCGCGAACGATTCAGCATCGCGCGCAACGTCGCATCGAACGTTTGCTTGCCCAACGTCAACTCAAAAATACGCCACACCAGCGCGCCCTTGTTGAACATGCTCGTCGTGTAGCTACGTTCCAGCGGACTCGTCAGCAACAGCGGCGCATCAGACCGCGCGACCGTGGCATAAGAGCGGCGATAGCGTTCAAACGCCGCGTCTTTTTGGGTCACGCCAAAACGTTCGCCCAGATATTGCGCCGTCACATAAATCGGCAAGGCATCGCGCAACAGCCCTACGCCGCGTCCGCGCAACAAGACCTGCCCGTCAATCCATTGCCGCGCCGCCGCCTGCGCCATCAACTCGACGGTGCCGAGGTCTACGGCATCGCGGTGAAACAGACTGTCGTCAACGGCAACGGCTCCCACGGCAGAAAATGCCGTATCGCCGCGCGACTGTCCGAAATCCTGCGTCGAAGCCGCACCCAATCCGCGCGCCTGCGAAGCGATCACACGAAACGGCGTCGCCACCGGTACGCCAAAGTATTTCGCATAGAAACTCAAAATCTTTTCGGCTTCAGCAGCGATGCGTTGCGATTGCGCTTTGCCCGCTTCACTCAAACCGCGCGGCGCATAAACCTCCACCGGCAACGAAGCTCCGCCGCGCACGACGATGTCATAATCGCCCGTGAAGAAAAACGGTTGCGCCGCCAGCGGTTGTTCAAACGACGTATCGCTCTTGCGCTGTCCGCTCGAAACCACTTTTAGCGACTTCGGCGCGTCGTCAGGGAATGTCACCGTCAACGTCATCGGAGCCGTATCAGCGCCGTGTTCGAGATAAGGCGTATGAATCACCGGCACCCAAAAGCTCGCGGGCAACGCGAAACATTCGCTGGTCGAAACGTGCAACGACGAACCGCG
>JAYSVR010000182.1:0-6524 GCA_043718445.1 Acidobacteriota bacterium
AGCAGGTCTACGAGTTTGCCTTTGCCTTCGTCGCCCCATTGCGCGCCGATGATTGCGAGGTTCATGGTTATTGGGTAGGTGTTTCTTTCTTTGCGGTTAATTCGGCGATGCGGGCTTGCAAGCCTTCTGCCGTGTCGAATTGGGGGACTTCAATGAGTAACTGTTCAAGTGTTGTTATGTCTTGAATTGAATCAAGGGCGGCGCTTAAATCAAGTTGAGGAAAGCGGCTGGTCGCTAAGAGCTTAATCATGCGAATGCTTTGTGCCTCTCGACCCTCAGCTATTCCGTCATTACGCGCCATATCACAAAGAAATTGATAACCAGGCGTATCTTTAATCAATTCTAGAATCATAGGTTCTCTCCCAATCAATGAAAGCAACAGATGCGGGGCATAACGTAAACTACCAAGCCCCAGAAAGCTCATTGCCAATCCGCCGCGACGGCCTTCATCGGGCAACTTCGTAACTTGTTCTGCTACGGCTTCTAAAACTGCTGCGCCACCTTCCATTAGGGGATGAATGGTAGCAACTCTTCGCGTCCTAAATCCAAAGCGACTTGTGCTGTTAATTCCCACAATCGAATTACGTGAAAGTTGGTAGTCAGTACCAATGACCCTGCCGTTACCGTATGCGTATCCGGTATTTCAGCCGGTGCGCCATCAGGCGCAAGAATCAACAGGTAGCTTTCAACCGGGTATTCGCGTTGGTAAGTCAGCCAAAGATACAGACCGTAATCTAACAGGCGATCCGGTTCATTGCCCTTATAGCGGGTTTGGGCTTCCACGTGGGCGATACGTTCGCCGCGTTCACTGCGAATCAGATAAGGCTGATCGGCAACTTGTTTGGCGGCGCGTAACTCACGCGAAAGCGGTTCGATGATAGCGTGTTCGTCCGGCGTAATCGCGCCAAGCAAAAGCAACAGGGCTTCCGGGTCGAATTCAGACAAATCTTTGAATGCATCATCGTAAGGCGTCACGCCGTTCACCTATTTGTTTTTCAAACTATCGAGGTACTTTTCGACTGACACGGCCGCTTGCACGCCATCGGCCACGACGTTCGCCAGTTGGTAAATCGGGCGTACGCAAACATCGCCTGCCGCATATAAACCCGGCACGCCGGTTTCCATCAGTTCGTTACCGATGATGCGGTTTTCCTCGTCGAGCTTGACGTTGGGCAGGCCTTTCACGAGATCGGAATTGGGCAGCCAACCGATGAAGACAAACACTGCGTTCACGTCGAACTCAGAAACCTTGTCGGTCTTGAGATCGCGTACGCGCACGCCAGTGACTTCTTTTTGCGCGCCGTTGGCCTTGCCATAAATTTCTTCGACCACGGAATTCCATACGGGCGTGACGTTCGCAGAGTGGGTGTATTCTTCAATCAAAATCTTTTGCGCCGTGAAATGATCGCGGCGATGAATGGATTTAATTTGCGAGGCGTAGCGTGTCAGAAAGAATCCTTCTTCGACTGCTGAATTGCCGCCGCCTACGACCGCCATTGGCTGGTTTTTGAAAAACGCGCCGTCGCAGGTTCCGCATACGCTGACGCCGCCGCCGAAGTATTCGTCATAACCCGGCACATCCAGCTTTCGCGGATGTCGTCCGGTAGCCAGAATCACTGCTTTTGCCGTGACTGACTTGCTGTCTGACAAGCCAACCGTGAATGAACCGTCTTCGTTGGGCGTTATTTTTTCTGCGCCTAAGCCAGTGCGAATCTCTGCGCCGAAGCGTTTCGCGTGGCGCAAAAAAGCATCGGTGAAGTCATAGCCCGAAATGCCATCGGGAAAGCCCGGATAATTATCAATCGCGGCAGAAAACACGATCTGTCCGCCGGGTACGCCTTTCTCAAGCACGAGCGTCTTGAGCAACGAGCGCCCAGTATAAACGGCGGCAGCCAATCCCGTTGGCCCACCGCCAATGATGATTACGTCAAAGTCTGTATTCATAAATCGGTTGTCGGTTGTCGGTAATCGGTTGTCGGTTTGCGGTCGAATGTTTTTCAACCGACAACTGACAACCGGCTACCGACAACCGACGAAATTACAATTGCCGTTCGATCATTTGTGCGAGTTCGACATTCGCGTTGGGCGGAATGCCGACGCGGCGTTCGACTTCGGCACCTTTGTTGAAAAGGATCAGCGTCGGAATGCCGCGAATGCCGTATTTCGCGGGGCTTTCGAGATTGTCGTCTACGTTCATCTTGAAGACTTTGGCTTTGCCTTGATACTGCTTGGCGACCTTTTCAACCTCTGGAGCCAGCATGCGGCAAGGGCCGCACCAGGGAGCCCAAAAGTCTACGAGGACGGGTTGGTCAGATTGCAGGACTTCGGCGTCCCATGCGCTGTCAGAAACTTCGGTTACAAAATCGCTCATAAGGTTTCTCCTATAAATGTTGCCTTCCGGCAGGGTGGCGCAAGATGCCCTCTAACACCACAAACGGCGGGCAGTATAGCAAACGAACTTGGGCTTGTCAGAAAGCCTTTGTCTATTAGTTGTGTCCGCACGATCAAGCAGCCACAACTCGTTGATAGGCATCAAGATAATCGTGCGCGGCGCGTTCCCACGAATGATCGGCGCGCATGCCGTTGCGTTGAATGCGCTGCCACGTCGGCGCGTCGTAATAGTTAAACAACGCCTCGTAGTATTTCTCTACCAGCCGGTCGCTCGCGTACTCAAAAAATTTGAAGCCGTTGCCCTGTCCACTTAGTCGGTCGAAGTTCGAAATCGTATCGTCCAAACCGCCTACGCCACGAACTATCGGCACCGTGCCATATTTCAAACTGTACATCTGATTCAACCCGCACGGCTCATACGACGAAGGCATCAGAAACATGTCTGCGCCTGCTTCGACCAAGTGCGATAGTTCATTGCTGAAGCCGAAATAGACGCCGACCTGCGTGGGATAAGCGTCACGTACGCGCTGAAACAATCCTTCGTATTGTGCGTCGCCCGAACCTAACAAAATGAAATAAGCGCCCGTGTCCAAAATGCGTCCCATGGCTTCGGCGGTCAGGTCAATGCCTTTTTGTACGGTCATCCGCGAGACGATGGCGACGACGGGTTTATCCAAATCAATCGGTAAAAGGTAGCGTTCAAGCAGTGCCTGTTTGCAGGCACGCTTGCCGCTCAGGTCGTTGATCGAAAAGTGCGCAGGCAAAAAACGATCTGTTTCAGGATTCCATTCGCCGTAATCAACGCCGTTGAGCAAGCCCAATAAATCGCCACGTCGCGCGCGCAACAAACCGTCGAGTCCGTTGCCGTATTGCGGCGTTTGAATCTCTTCGGCGTACTTGCGGCTCACCGTCGAAAGCGCGGTCGAAAACATCAAGCCCGCTTTGAGCATATTCGCCGCACCGCCGGATTCCATGCCGAAGCGAAAGGCTTCAAGGCTGAGGTCGAAACGGCTCAACAGCGCGGGCGAGAAATATCCCTGATAAGCCAGATTGTGAATCGTGAAAAGCGTTTTGGTGCGGCTGTAATAAGCATCGTCGCGGTAAGTCGTCGCCAGATGCACCGGAATCAAACCAGTCTGCCAGTCGTTGCAATGAATCACGTCAGGCGGAGCGCCCAAGCGTTTGATGAGTTCCAAAACCGCGCGGCTGAAGAAAGCAAACCGCTCGGCATCCCAATCGCCCTGATCGTAAATATATCCGTGGCCGAAGTATTGAGCGTTCTCGATGAAATAAAACGGCGTCGCGCCTTGCCAATCGCGCCACACGCGCCCGCCTTTGATTTCTCCGTCAAAGGGTACGCGCAAGTCGTCAAACAGCAACTCGCCCGTGTCTTCGCGCACTACGTCGCCGCTGCGTTTGCCCACGCCGGTGTAACGCGGCGCGATGACGGAGGCGTCTACGCCAATGCGGGTGAGGGCTTTGGGCAACGCGCCTGCTACGTCAGCGAGGCCGCCGGTTTTGGAATAAGGCACAACTTCAGAAGAAGCGATGATGACGCGCATAGCGATGACCGCGCGCACAGCAAACCGCGCTGTTGCGTAAAACCTTTCGTTGAAAGTGGAAATTTAGAAGATGCCCAAAGGCGACCCAAAGGCGTCGGATACTAAGTGGCGGTTTGAAAAGTTGTCAAGAATAGCTGTGGACTGCTGAGGCTCGACGCAGCTTTGCATTCGTTGCCCATAGCTTCTGGCTCCTGGTGTATGCCGCACATGCGCGTAAACCTGCCGTAGCTGTGGTCGTCTGGTTATTGGTTGAAAATCTTTACTGCCACGGGTTGTCTCACCGTAGCGATGTGCCTATGATTGCGCACCTCTCAATACAACGCATTACCAACGATCTGAGCAAAAGGAGTCACCGCGTGTTTCAACACCTTCCGCTGATTTTCAAGAACAGTTTGCGCAATCGTCGCCGCAGCCTGTTGACCATCGTGAGCATCGGAGCTTCGCTGAGTCTGCTGGGCTTGTTGTTGGCGCTTTATCATTCGTTTTATTTCGCCGAACTCGCGCCTGACGCGGCCTTGCGGTTGATTACGCGCAATCGCGTATCGCTCGCCAATCCGTTGCCGCTTTCTTATCTGCCGCAGATCAAACAAGTGCCCGGCGTCAAAGAGGCGATGATTTTTAACTGGTTTGGTGGAACGTATAAAGACAATCGCGATCCGGCCAATCAGTTCGCGCGCTTTGCCGTCGAAGGCGAAAAACTCGCAGTCGTCAATCCTGAATACAAACTGTCTGACGCTGAACGCGCCGCGTTTTTGCAGGAACAATCGGCCTGCATTGTGGGACGCAAGACTGCCAACAACCATAAACTGAAACTGGGCGACCGCCTGGTGGTGGATGGCGACATTTATCCGGTCAAGCTGGAACTCACCGTGCGCGGCATCTTCGATAATCCGACAGATAACGAAAGCCTGTTTTTTCAATACAAATATCTGAACGAAAGCCTGAAAGGCCAAGCGGGCTTTAGCGATGTCGTCAGCACTTACAGCATCAAGCTCGAACGCGCCGAAGATTCTAATGCCGTGGCTAAAGGCATTGACGACCAGTTCCGCAATGCACCGCTGCAAACCAAGACCGAAACTGAACAAGCCTTCACGTTGAGTTTCGTCGGCTTCCTCGGCAACGTGAAACTCATCCTATTTTCTATCTGCGCGGCGGTGACGTTCACGATCTTGCTGGTCGCGGGCAATACGATGGCGATGGCCGTGCGCGAGCGCGTGCGCGAAGTCGGCGTATTGAAAACGCTGGGTTATACCAACGGCCTCGTGCTGGGCATGCTCGTCGGTGAAGCCGTCATGATCTCGTTCATTGGCGGAATCGTCGGGCTGGCGATTGCGAATGGCTTGATTGCCATGTTGCGTACGCTGCCTTCGACGTTTGTGAATATGAGTACGCTGACCGTGCCGCCGTGGGTGACGATATTTTGTCTGTTGATTGCTGTGACCATCGGCGTAATCAGTTCGATCATTCCGGCGTGGGGCGCTTCGCGGCGTTCGATTGTCGAAGCGTTGAAATTCACCGATTGAGTGTTTTATGCAGATGTTAAGCGCAGCATCAAATGGCTGACTGTCATTTGATCACCAACCACAAACATAAAGGAGAATCACATGAAACGAGTCACTGGCATCGGCGGCATCTTCTTCAAGGCCAAAGACGCTCCATCATTGCAGGCTTGGTACAAGCAACACTTGGGAATTGATGTCCAAGCCTGGGGCGGAGCTTCCTTCACTTGGGCCGACGCCGACGGCAAGCCGGTTTCAGGCACAACTATCTGGTCCATCGCTCCGCAAGAAAGTGGTCAATTTGCTCCGAGCTCTGCCACCTTCATGATCAACTACCGAGTGGAAGACCTTCACGCCTTGGTCAAGGTCTTGAAGGAAGAAGGCTGCAATGTACTCGAGAAGATTGACGAATCCGAGTATGGGAAGTTTGCCTGGGTCATTGATCCAGAGGGAAACAAGGTCGAGCTATGGCAACCGCCTGAAGGCCAATGAGCAGGCTCGTTAGTCTGTGGCCTAATCACTGATCTCTAAATTTACGACCATGACTCTCAAAGAAACTCTCGCGCAACTCGAATCTCTCGGTTCGGATTGAGATTCTATGAAAACGAATCAACCACTACAGACGATTGACGATTACATTGCGGGTTGTGCTGAAGCGGTGCAGCTGCGGCTCGAAAAAATCAGGGCGACGATCAACAAGGCTGCGCCGGAAGCGGAAGAAGCGATCAGTTACCAAATGCCGACCTTCAAGCTGCACGGCAATCTGGTTCACTTTATGGCGCATACGAAACACATTGGTTTTTACCCTGCGCCCAGTGGCATCACGGCGTTTCAAGACGAACTGGCGAAATACGCCAGCGCGAAAGGTTCGGTGCAGTTTCCGTTGGATAAGCCCATCCCTTACGCGCTGATCGGCAAGATCGTGAAGTTCAGAGTGACGGAGAATCTGGAACGCGCCGCCGCCAAAGCGAAGCAGAAAAAATAGCAGTGAAGATGCGTATATTCGATTCAGTTCTGTTCTATTTTCCGGGGCGGGCGTTCCGACGCAGCGCCTTGCCTGCGTTAAGGGAAC
>JAYSVR010000183.1:0-21994 GCA_043718445.1 Acidobacteriota bacterium
TCGCGCAGGTCGGCGAGGCGTTCTTCTTCGACTTCGAGTGGCGTGCCGCTTTCGTGGCGTCCGGCGAAGGCGAACCACCATTCGCCTAACTTGTTAATGCGGCGCGAGTGCATCAGGCCGAAGGCTCCTACGTTGCGTTGATCGTGGTCGGGAATGAAAGGCATGCCGTTGCCGATTTCGGCGAACTCATCGGTCAGAAACAATCCGCCGTTGATCGGGCCGCGTTGCAGCACGCGCGCGTTCGTATAACTCACATAACCCGACCAGCCTTTGCGCAACGGCACATCGAGGCGCGCTTCCAGTCCGCGCGCGAAGCCGCTCGTCACACTGTTCGGAAAAATAATCGTCGTATTGAAAAATACGTTCGGGTCGTCGAAGTTGCGAAACTCACGATCCCACCAGGCTATGTCGAGTTTGAACCAGCCTTTCACATCTTGCGCGAAACCGATTTCATAAGCCGACATCGTTTCAGGTTTGATCGGCGCTCCGCCGTCGGTGTAATCGGCGAAAGGCGAAAGTGCGCGAGCTTCTTTGCTGTCGGCGAGCAAGAGGTTTTCGAGTTGCGGCGGCATAAACATTCGATTGAACGAAGCACGCAACGCCGTGCCGGTGCGCGGCAAGGCATAAACTACGCCGACGCGCGGGCTGAATTGTTGCGAAGTCACCGGCAGCGTCGAACGATCAAAGCGCAAGCCCGCATTCACCGTCAGATTGCGCAGCGGCGAAAAGCTGTCTTGCGCGTAACCCGCGACATAGCTGCCCTTACGCGCGCCGCGAAAGACAAAAGGATTTTGCCGCGTGAATTGCAACGCGGCGGGGCTGATCTCGAACTCTTCGGCTTCGTCAGCGTCGGTGATGGCAAAGGTGAAAAACTCACGTGGCGAAAGGCGCGTCGCTTCGACGCCGAGTTTGAACGTGTGTCCTTTGCGGGTGGTCGTGAGGCTGGCTAACGCTCCGAACCGTGTGTGCTGGCGATCTTGCACGGCATAAAGCGGCGTGTCGTTCGCGCTGCCGATCAATTCGGAATAGACCGAACGACGGAACGTGGCGACGTTCGTAACGGTGTCGCTGTTCCACAAACGTTGCCAACTGAATGATTGCGAATTGTCGCGCAGTTGTTGCCGTTGGCGTTGCAAGGCTTCTTCCTGCTCTTCGGTGTTGGTGACGTGAAAGTCAGTGCCGTTGGTTGAGCCGTTCACAATCAAAATGTCGCGCGTCGTCGGATGCCAGTCCACGCGCCCGTTGAGTTTGAGCGCGCCGCCGCGATTGTTGAAATTGCGCGGGTCAACGGGGTCGAGCCAGCGATTTGATTTGGTGCCGACTGACGTGACGAACCAACCCAGCTTGCGTTTCACATTGCCGCCGAGACTCGCGTCAATTTCGCCTGCGTTGAAGCTGCCGTAATTCGTACCGAGTTGACCGATGAAAGGCGCGTCTAGTCCCGAACGCGGTTGAATCTGAATCACCGCGCCCGAACGTCCCCCGAATTCCGCCGCGATGTTGCCCGTCGTCACGCTGAACGAACGAATCATGTCGCTGTCGAAATTGCTGGCTGACAACGCGTCCATGCGGTCGGCGATGGGTACGCCGTCAATGACGTAAAGAATGCCGTCGTCTACGCCACGCACGTGTAACAGGCCGTTGTTCTCGGTCGTCCAGCCGGGCAGCGTAGCGATCATCCGTTGCACGTTCAGGCTGCTCGTAGCGCCCGGCGTGCGGCGAATGAACTCTTCGGCCAGCGCGTGCGTCGTGCTGGCGTTGTCGCTTTCGACCAATGAATTTCCAGTTGTCTTAATCGTTGTTGTTGCGCTCGTCGCGCTGACGTTCAAGGTGAATTGCAAGGCGAGCGGTACGTTGGCACGCAAGGTGTGGCGCGCGGTGAGCGGCGCGAATCCGTTGGCTTCGATGCGCAGGTCATAAGCGCCGTAAGGCAGATTGTTGAAGGTGAACGCGCCTTCTGCGTCAGTGGTTAAAGTCGCGCGATAGCTCGCCAGCGTATTGCTGAGTTGAACCGTCGCGTTGCTGACGCGAGCGTGCGCGGCGTCGCTGACCACGCCGTTGATCGTGGCTTGCTGAATTTGCGCGCAAGCATTGATCGAAAGCCACGCCAGCAGCGCAAAGCTCAAACTGCCGCTGACGATAGCAGCCTTTCGTCGTAATAGAGTTCCCAAACAGAACATTGCACAAACCCTTCGTTATCGAATCAGCCCAGGGTTACGCAGAAAAGCGAAGACCTTACGACATCCCCGTGTTCCCCGTGGCTAAAGCTCAAGCTATTTGATTGCCGCCGCTGTCGCGCAAGAACGCGAGCGTTTCGACTTGTTTAGTTTGCGTCCATTCGGTGGCCGGATCGCTGCCGCGCGCCGACCAGATGAACGCTGATGGATAGCCTTTTTCAATCAGCCAGTTCAACCGGTGAGTGAGGGCTTGCGTGCGTTTTTGTTTTTTCAGTTCAGGCCAGTCGCGTTCGTGGGCTGAAGCGAATTCGCCGACGAAGCAGGGATATTCATCTGAAAAAACATGCGGCGGCAGCTTGCTCTTGTTTTGCGCGTAATAGTGAAACTGATGCAGCGTCACGCCCAAGCTGGCCGAGTCCCATTCGTCAATCGTCTCGCGGTGGGCAAAGCCGATGGTCGAGCGAAAGGCTCTGCGCGCGTTAATGCGGCGAACACCATCAGCAATGAAATCGCGCATCAGGTCGAGCGGTACGGTTTGCTTGTCGTCAGCGGGAATCTGCGACGGCGCGACGTTGCGCGGGTTGGTTGACCATTCCGGCTCATTGATGAGTTCCCACGCATAAATCGTCTCGCGGTATTTTTCAGACAGGTCTAGCAACGGTTCGAGTACGTGATCGAAAAACGCGCCGCGCTGGTTCGTGTCAATGATGAGGTCGGCGCGTCCGCCTTTGACGACGGGCGTATTCGCTACGGCCTCGCCGGGAAAGGCCCAGTGAAAGTCGAGCAGTACGGGTACGAATTGCAGCTTTAAGTCGCTGCACGTTTCTAACAAAAAGACGAAATCCTCAAACAACTGCGGATGAAACGTATGCTCGGCGGGCAGCGCTTGAGCGCGCCAGCGGTCGTTCACGCGCTGCGGCGCTTCGTTGCCGAAACCGTAATTCGTCCCGTCAGCCAGCACGAACCAGCGCACGGCGAATAATCCGAGTTCGGCGAATTGCAACAAGTCCGCCACGATGTCGCGGCGATTTTTCGCGCGCCACGCGGCGACATCTGCGCCCGCCCAGCCCGGCGGCGGATCGCCGAAATCCCAACCGTAATTGAGCCAGGGATAATTGATACCGAGTTGAAAAGGTTTGGTTTGCGGCATAACGATTCCACTGTTTTCTCATCGCAATGAAATGACCTTGATGCTCTTGGTGCGATGAATGGATTTGGTAGCTTTTTCAATCGTGACGAATTCATCCGCTTTCAACAAGACGGCAGCCGCGATGTGCAACGCGTCCATGCTGCCTAGCCCATAAAGGTTCGCTTCCATTTCGGCTTGCTGAATGGCGACTTGGTAATCGTCAAGCCAATGCGTGGCGCGGCTGAAAAAAGATTCGTAAAAGAGGCGTTCGGTTCGATTGTTGGCCCAAACCGCTTTGGGCATGACTTCGAGTCGCACAAAGGCGCTGGTGGCGAAATCACGGTCAGGCGCGTTAAGCAGGCTTAACGAACGGGCTTGTAGCAAAGGGTCTTGGCCGCGCACTGCGGTAATGAGTACGCCGGAGTCTACGAAAGTGAGAATCTTTGCCATGCTTAAAGTGGTGAGTGATTATGCGGTTGGCTTATGGGTAATGATGCCGTTCGGGTAGGCTTCGGCGATACCGCCGAGCTTTCTACCGAGATATTCTTCTATTTCTTCGATGGAAAGTTTGGGCATCTCCGAAGCGTCAAGCTCTTTGGCTAATGCGATCAAAGTTGCTCCCAACGCTGTTTGCGGTTCAGGCCAAACGACCACCGCTTCGGTGACGGCGACTGTTTCCGATTTTTCCATTATCTCTTTTTCTGCTTTCATCGCGTTGTCTCCTTCTGGTTGCGATAAGGCGCGCATCATAACGCGCTCAACGGTGTCGTGCCAGAAAACGGTAAATCCGCAAGGCTTTCAGTTTGGGTCGAATTGAAATGCTCACCAGTATGTTCAATGTCCCACACCGTGTTCGCAATATAACTTGAAAGCAGTATGAGCGTGAAGCGTGCCGCGCGGCTACCGATTGCGCATTCAGGCACGTTCACCGTATAAGCAAATTCATGCAAACCAAACCACTCGGGAATTCTGACTTGCACATCACTGCGCTGGGCATCGGCGCGTGGGCGATGGGCGGCGCGGGCTGGGCTTTTGCCTGGAGCGCGCAAGACGATAACGATTCGATCAAGGCGATTCACGCGGCGCTCGAGGCGGGCATGAACTGGGTTGATACGGCGGCGGTTTACGGCCTCGGACATTCAGAGGAAGTCGTCGCGCAGGCGCTGAAAAGTTACGGTGGTGCGCAGCCTTACGTTTTCACCAAGTGCGAGCGCCGGTGGAACGAAGAACGCCAGATCGTGAAGTCGCTCAAGGCCGATTCGATCAGGCAGGAATGCGAAGCGAGCTTGCGCCGCTTGCAGGTTGACGCGATTGATCTTTACCAAATTCATTGGCCTGAGCCTGATGAAGACATCGAAGAAGGTTGGGCTACGCTTGCCAAGCTGAAAGAAGAAGGCAAAGTGCGTTGGATCGGCGTGTCGAATTTCAGCGTGAGCCAGTTGCAACGCGCGCAAGCCGTCGCGCCGATCACTTCGGCACAGCCGGCTTATTCGCTGGTGCGGCCTGAAGCCGAAGCCGACGTGTTGCCGCATGCGTTGGCAAACAACATTGGTACGCTGGTTTATTCGCCGATGGGTTCGGGCTTGCTCACGGGCGCGATGACGCGCGAACGCCTGGCTGCCCTCGCGGCTGACGATTGGCGTACGCGCAATTCGCAGTTTCAAGAACCGCTCGTGACGCGCAATCTGGCTTTTGCTGAGAAGCTCAAAGAGATTGCTGCGCGGCACGGACGCACGGCAGGCGAAGCTGCCATCGCGTGGACGTTGCATAACCCCGCCGTGACCGCCGCGATTGTTGGTGTACGCAATGCTGAACAAGTCGAAGGCGTGAAAGGTGCGTTGAGCTTTCGTTTGACGGAAGGCGAATTTGCTGAGATTGCTGCGATACGAAATGCTCTTGCCTGAACTAAACCAGCCGATGGCTTATGACTTGCCCGATGCCGAAGTCACGCTTTATCCGGCGTTTTTCGCTGAGGCAGAAAGCGATGGTTATCTAGCGGCCTTGCGTCACGCGATTGCGTGGGGGCAAGGCCGCTTGACGTTGTGGGGCAAGACGCACAACGAACCGCGTCTGACGGCGTGGTATGGCGACGCGGGGAAAAGTTACAGCTACTCTGGCATTGTGTTGCATCCGCAACCGTGGACTCCGTTGCTCAACAAAATCAAAGCTCGCGTGAATGAAGCCGCTCAAACAAACTTCAACAGCGTATTGCTCAACCTCTATCGTGAGGGACGCGACAGCAACGGCTGGCATCAAGACAACGAACCCGAACTCGGCTTGAATCCCGTGATTGCTTCAGTCAGCTTTGGTGCAGTGCGACGTTTTCAGCTGCGGCATAAGTTTCGCAAAGACCTCAAGCTCAATCTCGATTTGCCGCACGGCAGCCTGTTGCTGATGACGGGCGCTACGCAACATCTCTGGCAGCATCAAATCCCTAAAACCGCCATGCCCATAAGCGAACGCATCAATCTCACCTTTCGCGTAATCCGATAAACCACCGACAAAGGAATACCTCAAAGGAATCACGAACATTGTTATCGCCAAATGTCATTAGAGGTTATTCCTTTGCAGTGATTCCTTTGTCCACTGTCTGGTTAGCGTTTGCGGCGAATGTCACTCAGCCACCAATCGCCGCTGTTTTGGCTGACGTGCAATTTGGCTTGAATGAGGTCGCCGACTTTCAACCCTTCCATTAACTTGGGGTCTTTGACGGGGAATTTCATGGTCATGCTTTCCATGTAACCGGGGATGGTGTCGTGTTCGACTTCGAGCGTATTGATCTCGCGGTAAATGGCTCCGATCTTGCCGGTCAGCGCGTAAATTTTGGGCGGCAGGTTTTTCACATTTGGCGTAGGCGTCGGCCCCATCGGGCGCGGCGTAATGCCTATGGCGTTCACGGGCGTGGGCGTAGGCGTTGCTTTCGCTGCGGGTTTACGTTTGCGTTGGGCGCTTACCGATACGCTTAGACACCACGCCATACTCAGTAGCAGGAATCCGAAAATTCGCTGATTGAAAGCCAAACACATAGATCACACTCCTTAAAAATTTTGCGGCAGATTTTTTCGCCAACCCGTCTTGCCGCCTTCTGCTTCGGGTAGTAGGATGCCCGCGCGTTCGGCAACTGCTTTTAGCGACAACCAAATAGCGTTTCTGGGCTGAACGTTTGCACGAACCAAGCACAACGAAACCAATGTAAATTAACACGCAGTTCATTTTCGGCGAAGAGGTAAGCAAGCCATGTTACGGCTCGAACCAGGCAAAACACTCTCTCACTATCGCATTATTGAAGAGTTGGGGCAGGGCGGACAGGCTACGGCGTGGAAGGCCGAAGATACTCGCTTGCATCGTCTGGTCGTCGTCAAAACCCTGCTGCCCGAACTCGCCGCCACCGACGCCGCCCGCGTCCGCTTTGAACGCGAAGCCCGCCTGCTTTCTTCTCTTGATCATCCAAATATCTGCTCCGTTTTCGATTACGGCGAAAACGACGGCCTGATTTATATGGTGATGCCCTTCATTCCGGGGCAGACGCTCAAGCAGTTGTTGACAGCTAATAATGCTGGAGGCGGCGCAGCCAAACCGCTCGTACTCAAACTTGCGCTTTCGCTGATTACGCAAGTTGCCGAAGCCCTCGTCGCAGCGCACGCGCGTGGCATCGTCCATCGCGACATCAAGCCCAGCAACGTCATCGTTAACGCCGAAGGCCAAGTCAAGGTGCTGGATTTCGGCCTCGCCAAGCGCGTTGATTACGATGGCGGTATGACTGACAAATCGGTGACGGAAGTCGGTGTGCCTTACGGTTCGATGGGTTACGGTTCGCCTGAACAGGCCACGGGCGACCGCGTAAGCCACGCTTCAGACGTATTCAGCCTCGGCGTGCTGCTTTATGAATTGCTCACCGG
The DNA here is from genome assembly GCA_043718445.1 of Acidobacteriota bacterium. Lineage (GTDB taxonomy): Bacteria > Acidobacteriota > Blastocatellia > RBC074 > RBC074 > JACPYM01. The sequence goes on from JAYSVR010000183.1 coordinate 7,206, forward strand.
CACGCCGCCTTTCACCGGACGCAATCGCATCGAAGTCTTTCACGCGGTCATCAACGCTACGCCGCGCGTGTTGCGGTCTTACGTCGGCCTGGTGAATCAAACCGACGCCGCCACGTTGGGGCAATTGCAACGGTTGCTGGATCGCGCGCTCGAAAAAGAAGCCGTCGAACGCATTCCCACGATGGTCGAATTCCGTGATGCCTTGCGGCGGTTGTGGTACGAAACGGCGACCGGTAATCCCGCGCAACCCGTCGCGGCGGAACTGCCGCTCGCGCCCGTGCCCGTACCCATTCCGCTCGCGCCGAAAAATAAACGCAGTTCGTGGCGCTTGACCGAAGCTCTGGGCCGCGTGTTGAGCGGTTCGATTTTGCATCGCAGCAAAGCGCCTTCGCGTTCAGGTAGCCAGTCTGTGAACCAAGCCATGAATCAGTCGGGTACGCTTAACCCCGGCAGTCGCGCCACGGCGGTTTCGAATCGCGTGTCGTCAACGACGATGGCGGCCAATCGGCCTACGCCCGAAAGTTTCTTTCAACCGGCGGCGGCGCTCGTGCGGCCTGAATCGTGGGGCACCGAAACGAAACAGACGATAGCCGTCGTGCCGTTCAAAAATCTGTCGGGCAATTCAGCGGATAGTTATTATGAGTTTTCGCTGGCCGACGGACTCATCACCGAACTCGCGCACGTGCAATCGCTGGTGGTGCGGCCTTCGTCTTATGTCGCGCAATACGTCGGGCAACAGATTGATCCGCGTCAGATTGGCGAAGACCTCGCCGTCAACGCGGTGCTGACCGGCAGCTTTCTCAAAACGCCGGAGCGGTTTCGTTTCAACGCGCAACTCATCAACGCCAAAACCGGCGATCTGATGTGGTCTGATAAAGTAGACCTCTCGTCGCACGACCTGCTTTCGATGCAAGACACCATCGCCGAGCGCGTCATTGCCGGACTCAAACTCAATCTGAGTTCAGAAGAACAACAGCGCATCGAAAAGCCGCTCACTTACAGCCCCGAAGCCTACGAGTTTTATTTGCGCGGACGCGACGTGCTGTTTCGCTATACGGCGCGCACCTTCGACGACGGCGACCTTGACGTAGCCATCAAGATGTTTCAGCAAGCCTTGCGTCTTGACCCGCAATTTGCGCGCGCGCACGCGGCCTTGGGGCGTTGTTACATTCATCACGCGCAAGGTTACGGCGGCGAACAGTATTACTCGCTGGCCGAACAATCGCTGCAACGCGCGCTGTCGCTCGACCCGCAATTGACGGGCGCGCAGTTACAGATGGTGTATGTCTATTTGCATCGCGGCGAGAAAGAAAAGGCCTTGTCGCTATTGGCTGACATACGCCGTGAGATTCCGAACGACCCGGCGGTGTTGATCGCGGCGGGTACGCTTTATCGTTTGAACGGGCAGTATGAAAAGGCGTTGAAGCAATATGACCGCTTGCTCGAAATCAATCCGCGCGATGTGGTGATTGCCGCTTATAACCGCGCGCGCATTTTCAGTTATCAGCAACGCTATGAAGAAGCCCTCGCCGCGTTGGGCGAAGGCAGCAAGCTCGAACCCGAACATCCGCTGATTATTTCGTTCACGGCGGTGGTGCTGTTCAATCAAGGCCGCGCGACAGATTCGCTGGCGATTGCGCAAGAAGCCTTGCGGCAACATCCGCATTTCGATGCGTTGCGTGTATTGATCGCCCGTTGCCTCAGTGCGTTGGGCCAGCACGAAGACGCGCAGGCGATGATTACGCCGCAGGTCAAAGAGACGGCGGCGGCTGATTACGACATAGCGTTTTGGCTGGCTTCGTTCTATGCGATGGAAGGCTTGAACGACGAAGCGATTGAATGGCTGCGGCATGCGGTCAAGCTGGGCAATGAGAATTATCCTTACTTTGCGCGCAACGCGAAGCTGAATAACTTGCGCGATGACCCGCGCTTTCTTGATTTAATGAACGACCTGAAACTTCGCTGGGAAAAAAGGAACTAAGCTGTGTCAGCACTAGAGGAACTGAGAGAGCGAATCAATCTTCGGTTAGAAGACAGCCACGTCGGCATCAGTGCCGCAGTGTCTGAACTCGCGCCCGAAGATTTAGTTGAGTTGCTCAATCAACTCACGCTCATCGAAGCCGCTTCGGTTGTGATGATGCTGCCCGTGCCGCGCATCGTCGAGTTGCTCGATCAGCCGACGATGTCGCGCCGCGCGGCGATTGTCGAAAAGCTCGATCCCAAACGCGCCGCGCAAGTCATCGAAGGTCTTTCGGCTGACGAACGCACCGACATCGTGCAACAGATGGGTTTGCACGAACGCCGCCGCATCCTCGCGCAGGTCAATACCGAAACCAAAAACGAACTCGAACACTTGTTGCAATACGCCGATCACACGGCGGGCGGCATCATGACGACGGAATTCGTCTCGTTCTCGCCTGAGATGTCAGTCGGCGATGCGCTCAAACAGATTCGCACGAGTTCGCGCGACAAAGAATCCATCTATGCCTGTTACGTGCTGGATGAGCGCAAGCATTTGCTCGGCGCGGTTTCGTTGCGTGATCTGGTGATGGGCGAAGTGGATCAATCCATCGCCAGCATCATGCGCCGCAAGCCCGTCACCGTCGAAGCGCAAGAAGACCAGGAATCGGTCGCCAAGAAAATCGCCAAATACAATCTGCTGGCCGTGCCGGTGATCGAGACCGACGGCAGCGTTGTCGGCTTCGTTACCGTGGACGACGTGCTGGACGTCGTCACCGAAGAGCAAACCGAAGACATTCTCAAAATGGCCGGCATCAAAGCCGATGCGCTCGACAAGCCTTATTTCGAGAATTCGATTTTCAACGTCGTGCGCCAGCGTGTGCCCTGGTTGATTATGCTGTTTATGGGCGGCTTGTTGACGATCAGGGTGTTGCATTATTTCGAGGATGATCTCGCTAAGTATGTGGGCTTGGTATTTTTCATCCCGCTCTTGATTGGCACGGGCGGCAACGCTGGATCGCAAACCGTAATCACCGTGATTCGCAGCCTTTCGCTGGGTGAAATCAGTGTGCAAAACGTTTGGAAAGTTTTTGTGCGCGAAGCGACTACTGGTTTTTTGGCCGGGCTGCTCTTGAGTCTGGTGGGTTTGGGCATGGGTTATTGGATGTCAGGCGGAAATATCAAAATTGGCTTGACGGTAGGCGCGACGGTGATTTCAATTTGCGTATGGTCAACCGCTGTCGGCGCACTGATTCCCATTGGCGCACACCGCCTTGGCGTAGATCCCGCCGTACTCTCTGCGCCGATGATTTCGACGTTAGTTGACGCGACTGGACTATTGATTTACCTGACGATTGCGCGCCTCATACTTGGGTAAATTTAGCTACTCGGGCAAATTTAAGCTCCACGGCGCTCCCCCCCTCTTATCTTCCCCACACGAAACGACGAAAACTTATGCCTCACTTTATCTTCTGCACCCTTTTAGGCGGACTGTTGTTTTTTCAGTCTGCGTCTTTGGCTTTCGCGCAAAACCAATTTTGTGCCGTGCTGCGCTTGCGCAATGCGCCGCAATTCGAAGACCTCGATAAACTCAGCGCGATGACTGTCGGCGATTTCAACGGCGATGGACGCCCTGATCTTGCGCTCACACTCAACGACACCGTCAGGCAAAATTACGCGGTGTTGATTCGGCTGAATAACGGCGCAAGCGGATTCAACGCGCCGCTGACTTTCACGGTCGAACCTGGTCCGCTGGCAATAGCGGCGGGCGATTTTAACGGCGACGGCAGAACCGATTTAGCCGTAGCCCATCGCGCGTCGGGCGAATTCCTGCGTTTTTATCAAGGGCAGGGCGACGGCACTTTTACCACCGGCGCACAGCTTGCCATTGCCCAACCACAAGACATCGCTGCGCTCACCGCGACTGATTTGACCGGTGACGGACGGCCTGAGTTGATCGTGCAAAGCGATAACTTCCGCGATGAAAATCAGGTCATCACGCCTTTCGTGAACGTGTTGAGTAACAATGGTAGCGGAGGCTTTAGCCTCGCCGCGCGCATCGAAGGCAAAGGTGCGCTCGCCGCCGATTTCAACCGCGATGGCAAGCCTGACCTTGCGCTCACCCGTGGCGATGCCTTGCGCGTGCTGGCCGGACGCGGCGACGCAACCTTTGGCGCAGAGTTGAATCAATCCACGCCTTTGCGTGAAATGCAGCATTCACTCACCGCTGGCGATTTCAACGGCGACGGCAGAGTGGATGTAGCGGCGACGACTAGCACCAATGGCGGACAAGTCATCGTGCTGCCGGGCAATGGCGCAGGTGATTTCACCGACCGCCTGACCGTGACCGATGTGCGCGTGATTGTGCAACTCGTGCGTGCGTTGCGCGTAGCCGGTCGCACCGATCTCGTAGTCGCCGACGAAACGGTCACTTCGTATTTGACCAATAACGGCAGCGCGTCATTTCGCCGCGATGACACCGTCCTTGCGCCGGGCTTGCGCGACACGGTCGTCGCCGATTTCAACGGCGATGGGCGCGAAGATTTCGCCGCGCTCAACCAGACCGTAACCTTGTTGCTCAACAACGGCAGCGGCGGATTCGCCAACGCGCCGCTCGTCACCGAACCGCGCCACACCTTTCTCAAAATTGCGCTCGGCGATGTGACGGGCGACGGACGCGACGATCTCGCCGCCCTCGAAGCGCCTAATCAACTCACGATCTTGCGCGGCGACGGCGCGGGACGTTTTGCGCGCGCCCAGCAATTCACGCTGGGCGAAAATCCCACAGACGTATTGATCGCTGATTTCAACCGCGACGGGCGACGCGATGTCGCGGCCTTGAGCAGCGCGGGTCTTAGCTTCTATCTCAACAGCGGCGGCGAGTTAAGCGCAGCGACGACATTCAACGTCGGCAACGATCCGCTGAATTTTGCGGCGCTCGATTACGACGCCGACGGACGCATTGATCTGGCCGTCACGTTAAACAATCAAAGCAACATCAGCTTGTTGCGCGGCAACGGCAACGGAAGTTTTGACGCGCCGCGTAACGTGGCCCGTCCGGCAAACAGCCGCGAAATCATCAGCGCCGATTTCAACAGCGACGGACGCGGCGACTTGCTCGTGGCGGCGGTTAATGACCGTGCTTACGCGCTGACCAGCAACGGCGACGGCGGTTTCACCGAACGCGGCAGTTACGACATTGGCAGCGGCGCGCGCAAACTCGCGCTCGGCGATTTCAACGGTGACGGACGCGCCGATGTCGCCATCGGCAGCACTACGCCGTCGAGTGCCGCGAATGACATCGTCGTGCTGTTCAGTAACGGCAACGGCACGTTCACACCGACACCGCGCGTCGAATGGGGCAACAACCACGCGCCGCTCGCCATCGCCGACCTCAACAGCGACGGACGCAGCGATTTGGTATTGAGCAACGTACGCGAATCGTTGTTGCTGTTGACGGGTGATGGCGCGGGACGCTTCCCTTTTAATTTCGACCGCGATGGGCAGGCCTTTCCGCGCAGCTATTTCGCGTTGGGCGGCGCGATCAATGATCTGGTCGGCAAAGATCTGAATGGCGACGGCTTCCCCGATTTCGTGCTGGCCGGACGCGGCCTCACGGTTTTGTTCGGCGGCTGTTTGCGCACGGCCACGCCGCTCGCGGCGGTTTCGGCGGCTAGTTACACCATGCCGCTCGCCTCTGAAATGATTGGCGCAGCTTTCAGCACGAACCTCGCCACCGGCATTGCCAGCGGCGGCACGACGCCGCTGCCGACGAATTTGGCTGGTACGAGCGGAACCATTTTTGACAGCGCCGGCGTCTTGCGTCCGTTGCCGCTGTTTTACGTTTCGCCCGGGCAGGTGAACTTCCTGATGCCGCGCGATGTGGCCTTGGGCAACGCCGAATTGCGCATCACCAGCGGCGACGGCGCTTATGCTGTCGGCAACGTCGCCATCGTCAATCTGGCTCCGGGCATTTTCACTGCGAACGGCAACAGTCGCGGCGTAGCGGCGGGCTTCGCCTTGCGCGTGCTCAACAGCGGCGCGCAGGTGAATGAGAACATTCTGCAATTCAACGGTTCGACGTTTGTGCCGCTGCCGATTGATTTGAGTGCTGAAAGCGAACCCGTCTTTCTAGTCCTGTTCGGCACGGGCTGGCGCAATCGCAATAATGCGCCCGTCACTGTCACCATCGGCGGAACCAACGCCGACGTCACCTTTGCCGGCGCGCAAGGCACGTTGGTTGGCCTCGATCAAATTAACGTGAGATTGCCGCGCTCACTCATCGGACGCGGCGTGCTGAACGTCGTCGTCACCGTCGGTAATCTCCCCACAAATGTTGTCCAAATCCAAATCAAATAAAAGGAGAACTCACCATGTTGTCTCGCAACTTTCCCGCTCGTCTTTTGGTTTTGTGTGGTTTGATTGGTTGTTTCCTGGGGCTTGCCTCAACGCGCCAACCTGTTGCCGATACGGTGCAAGCGAAAGCCCTTGCCCAAACTGGCTGTGAAAATTTTGAAATCGGCCCACCGCAGCAAGTTGTGCCAGCGGGTTTTAAGATCGAATTCATGCGCGACCTCAACAACGACGGATGGCTCGACTTGGGCGTCGTTGATACCGATGCGCGACTCGCTATTTGGTACGGCGAAACCGGCGGCCTCAGTTTCAGGCAAACCGAGCCGTTGATGAAGGCGCAAACGGTGACGATTGACGATTTCGATGGCGACGGCTTTCAGGATTTGCTCACGCCGCAAGGCCTGTGGCGCAACGGCAATGAACGATTCTTCGCGCTCACGGCGGCTGCGCCAGAGCAAAGCACGACGTTGGCGACGGGCGATTTCAATGGCGATGGCAGGGCGGACTTAGCGACCCACGAGGCCGGTAACTTGCGCATTCGGTTGAGCAACGGTGACGGCAGCTTCACCGCTTTGTCGCCGGTTCCGTGGAGCCGCACAATCAAAAGCGTCGCCGTGGCAGATTTTAATCGTGACAACAAACTCGACTTATTCATCACGGGCGTTCCAAATTCCGTAACCAAGTTTCCCAGTGAGGATTATGAATTTTGGGTCTCGGTGAACTTTGGCGATGGCCGTGGTGGATTCACCTATGCTCAACGAATGGCAGATTTTCCGCCGATTGATAAGGTGGCGGTGGCTGACTTCAATAATGACGGCGCGATGGATGTGGTTTTTCACTCGCGTAACGATCAAGGCAATACGCCTTATTACATCAACGATGGCAGCGGCAATTTCCCTGAGAATCTCAGAGGCAGTTTGGGACACAACTTTAACTACGGCGAAGGTTCATTCAGCCTTGGTGATTTCAACGGCGATCAGAAAATTGACGCGCTACGATCTGAGGACTATCTCGGTGGCACGGCGGTTTTGCTGAATAACTATCCTAACTTTGTTCGTAAAGTTTACGCCCCGGCGCTGACCGTCGCGGGCGATGTCAATCGTGACGGTCGTGCTGATCTAGTTTCCGGTTTAGGCATTCATCTGAGCCGTTGCACGCCCGTACCGCAAAAGCGGCTCGCCGCAACCTCGGCAGCCAGCTATACCACCACGATGGCGCACGGTTCGATTGCCTCGATCTTCGGAGCCAATCTCGCGTCAGTCACTACGGTGGCGCGTACCGTCCCTTTGCCTTATGAACTTGCCGGAACCGCCGTGCTGGTCCAACGAGACGGCGTGCAATCATTCGCCCGTCTGCTTTTCGTTTCGCCTACGCAAATCAATTTTATCGTTCCCGATAAAATTCGGTATTTTTCGGGTGTGAACGCTACGGTCAAAGTGCTGCACGCCAATAACGAAGTCTCGTTTGGGGATATAACGTTGGCAGACACATCGGCTGGCCTCTTTGCGGCGAACGGTAACGGACGAGATGTCGCGGCGGCTCAGGTGTTACGCGTCAAAGGCACGACGCAAACTTACGAAAACGTTGCGAGCTTCAGCACCGCGCTCAACCGTTTCGTACCCGTGCCGATAGACGTGAGCCGTACGGACGAAGAGGTTTATTTGGTGCTTTACGGCACCGGCTTACCGCAAGCCGCCTGTTTGTCGAACGGGCAATGTTTTTTCACCGGTATGAGTTTAACGGCGGGCGGTACGTCTTTGCCGTTGAGATATGTGGGGCGGCAAGGCAGTTTTGCTGGACTAGATCAAATCAACGCATTGCTTTCGCCTGCGCTGGCTAGGGCTGGCTTGCTTAACGTCATCTTTCTCAATGGCAACAATTCACCCTCTAACACGGTGCAGATTGAGATCAAGTAAAGAAAACCTGTATGACTAAAAACCTAAAGACTTTTGTTTATGGGTTTCTGATGGCGTGCTTGTGGTTGAGCGGATCAGCTTTCGCTCAACTCAGGCACGCCATCGTTCAACCTGAAACTGGCGGCAACGATCTGGGCAAGACGCGCGTGGTCGCCGTACCGCTCGAACGCGCCGAACCCTTTCTCGCGCTCGGTGCGCAATGGCAAGCCGCTGGCGACGAACCGCTGCAAATTCGTACTTCGCTTGACGGCCTCGCGTGGAGCGAGTGGCAGACGCTCGCACACGATCACGATGGCGAGCCGGGCAAACATACGAGCAGTTTGGTATTGCTCGATGCGGCGACGCGCTTTATCGAATACCGCTTGAGCGAAGCCCGTGACTTGCGGCTGCATTTCATCAGTCCGGGCGCGACGACCAACGAAACCCTGACCGCTATGCGCGAACGTACATCAACCGTTATGAGCCAGAGCAATCCGAAATATCCTAAACCGCCTGTCATCTCGCGCACCGAATGGGGCTGCCCTGACGGACAAACTACGTCGCGTCCGCCGTTGAGTTATACGACGGTGACGCATTTGATCGTGCATCACTCGGCGACCGGTAACACCGTCGCCAACAACGACTGGCCTGCCGTAGTCCGCAGCATCTGGAACTTTCACATGTTCACGAACGGTTGGTCTGACGTTGGTTATAACTATCTCGTTGACCCCAACGGCGTGATTTATGAAGGGCGTTCAGGCGGCGACAATGTGCAAGGCGCGCATTTCAGCGGCGTCAACGGCAATACGATGGGCGTATGCATGCTGGGCACGTTCACCGATGTCACGCCGAATGATAAAGCTCTGAACAGTTTGCGCCGCATCCTCGCGTGGAAAGCCGATCAGCGCAGCATTGACGCGGCGGGCAAGTCGCGCCACGCGGCTTCGGGTTTAGAGATAAACAATATCAGCGGCCACCGCGACGGCCCTGGCGCGACAGAATGCCCTGGCAATGCGCTTTATCCGTTGTTGGCGAGTTTGCGTACGGGCGTGAGAGATTTGCTGGCGGCTCCCACCGCGTTGGCAAGCGTATCGGCGGCCAGTTATGCGAGCGATGCGCTTGCGACAGATTCAATTGTGGCGGCTTTCGGCAATGACTTGGCGGCGACGACGCAAGTGGCAAATGCTACGCCGTTGCCGATCAATTTGAATGGCACGACGGTGACGATTCGTGACAGCGCGAATAGGGAATTTTTTGCGCCGCTGTTTTTCGTTTCGGCGTCGCAAATCAATTACCACATGCCTGCGGGCGTAGCCGCTGGCCCCGCCACGGTCATCGTCACCAACGCTGCCGGTAAGCTCGCCAGCGGCGCGGTCACGATTGCGCCGCTCGTGCCCGCGCTGTTTGCCGCCAACGCCAACGGACGCGGCATTGCCGCCGCGCTGGTGTTGCGCATCAAAGCCGACGGCGCGCAGCTTTACGAACCCATCGCGCAATGGGACGCCGCGCAAAATCAGTTCGTCGCAGTGCCGATTGATCTCGGCGTCGAAAGCGATCAAGTCTTTCTCGTAGCGTTCGGTACGGGCTTGCGCAATCGTTCGGCGCTCAACGCTGTCACGTCCACGATTGGCGGATTTGACGCGTCCGTGCTTTACGTCGGCACCAGCGGCACGTTCGTCGGACTGGATCAAATCAACCTGCGCCTGCCGCGTACCTTGATCGGACGCGGCGAAGTCGAATTCGCACTCACTGCCGACGGTAAGGCGGCGAATCCCTTACGTATCGTAATTAAGTAAGCCTGCGTCTTTGACTCCGTGATTCGTTGCACCGGGTTGATACGACGAGTTGAAAGTGGCGACAGGCAAGGATGCGGGCGCGGGAAGCAAGAGCAATAAAGATTTGGCGCTATAATTCGGCTATGGTGATCAAAGAAAAATCTGCCGTTGAGTGACATTGCGGAACTCACGGACTTGACCGAATCCAAAATGGCAGCCTTACGCGAGTAAGCCGAAAAACTATTTGGAGTAATACGCAGCGACAACCGATAACGGGTAAGGAGTGATGATGACCGCAACACAAACCTTTGAAAAAGATCGCCGCGCCGTCAACGTACCGTTGTGGCGCGAGGCTTTCGTCGGGTTGGACTGGATGGCGTTGCATGCGTCGCCGGTCTATTACGGCTTGGGGGTGCCGCGCGGCGACAAGTCGGCAGTGATTGTCGTACCAGGTTTTTTAGGCACCGACAATTATTTATGGGAAATGAATCTGTGGCTGCGGCGTACGGGATATAAACCGTATATGTCGCGCATTGGTTGGAACGCAGACTGTTTGCATCTGTTGACCGAACGGCTGGCGGCGACGATTGATAAGGCTTATGCCGCGACGGGGCGCAAGGTGCATGTGATTGGGCACAGTCTGGGCGGCGTACTGGCGCGTTCGACGGCGGCGCGGAAGCCCGAACAGGTGGCGTCGGTGATTACGTTGGGTTCGCCTTTTCGCGGCGTGCGGTCGCATCCGATGGTGCTGGCGCGCGCTGACGACGTACGCAATTACCTGCTGCGCAAACGCCGCGAAGAATGGCCGGATTGTTATACGGGATTTTGTACGTGCGAGGCTGTGCAAGCGATGCAAGCGCCGCTGCCCGCCAGCATTCGCCCGACGGCGATCTATACCAAAACCGACGGCGTAGTTGATTGGCAGGTTTGCGTGAATGAAGACGCGGCGACGAACTTTGAAGTCAAAGGTACGCACGTCGGTTTGGCCTTCAGCCCGGCAGTGTATGAAGTGATTGCGCAACGGCTGGCGGCGTAAGTGAAGCAGGGGAATTCCATGTTTGCAGGCATAGAGGCAGGCGGGACGAAATGGGTCGTGGCAGTCGGTGATTCGCCCGATAACCCCGATAGTATTGTTGCGCTTGAACGTTTCGCTACGACGACGCCCGCTGAGACCATCGAACGCGCCATCGCGTTCTTGCGTCAGTTCAGCGGATTGCGCGCGATTGGCGTAGGCTCTTTCGGCCCGATTGATTTGCACGCGGGTTCGCCGACCTATGGCTTTATTACGACTACGCCCAAGCCGGGCTGGCAGAACGCGGATGTCGTAGCGCCGTTGCGCGCGGCGTTCGGCATACCGGTTGGTTTCGACACTGACGTGAATGCGGCGGCGTTGGGCGAAGGGCGTTGGGGCGCGGCGCAAGGGTTGGATACGGTTGTCTATCTAACCATCGGTACGGGCATCGGCGGCGGCGCGTTGGTCAACGGCGAGTTATTGCACGGCGCGTTGCATCCTGAGATGGGGCATATGCTGATGCGGCGCGATGTTGAACGCGATCCGTTCGCGGGCGGTTGCCCTTTTCACGGCGATTGTTGGGAAGGTTTGGCGGCTGGTTCCTCGATGGAAAAACGTTGGGGCGTACGCGCTGAAACCTTGCCGGACAATCACGCGGCGTGGGCGCTCGAAGCGCACTATATTGCGCAAGGTTTGGTGAACCTGACTTACGCGCTTTCGCCGCAACGCTTCATCCTCGGCGGCGGCGTGATGCATCAGCCGCAAATGCTGCGACTCGTACGTGCTGAAGTGCAACGAATGGTCAACGGCTATTTGCAGATTCCTCAGTTAAACGCAGCCATTTATGATTACATCGTGCTGCCCGGCTTGGGCGACCGCGCGGGCGTGTTGGGCGCGATTGCTTTGGCTGAACAAGCCGCATCCATTCAAGCGCCAAAGCCACAGGCAAGGGAATCAACGCAAAGGAATAAAGAGCTTTGAACAGCACTGCCATTCCTTTTCCACCATTCCTTTGCCTTGAGAATAATTTTGATCACTTCGCTCGACTGGCCTGAAGGTTATGGATTGTCGCATCGGTTGTGGCGCGTGTTGCGTTGCGCCTTCGATCAATTCGCCGATTCCCGGAATGCCGCAAGGCAAGCCGGCTGGCGTGCGTTGTGTGCAATTGACCGAAGACAATCGTTGCCGTTTGTTCGGCTTGCCTGAACGTCCGGCGTTTTGCGTGAGCTTGCTGCCCAGCCGTGAGATGTGCGGCGAGAGCGATGCCGAAGCGATGCAATATCTGGTTCAGCTTGAACAACTCACGCAGCCATAACTTGAATTACCAACCGTTCTTTTTCTGCATCAGCCAGCAAACTCGCATGCACCGCATTCAGCGCCAGCTTTCTTAACTCTTCTTCGCCCCAAGCAAAGGCTGCTGCCGCTTTCACATATTCATTCGTCAGTGTCGTATTGAACATCGGCGGATCGTCGGAATTCAGCGTTACGTATAAACCCTCGGCTAACAATCGCGGCAGCGGATGTTCGGCGAACGAAGCGGCTACGCCTAAACAGACGTTGCTCGTAGGGCAAACTTCGAGCGGGATTTGATGAACGCGCAAATACTCAACCAGCGCCGGGTCTTCCAAACAACGCACGCCGTGACCGATGCGATGCGCGCCTAACACTTCTATCGCGCCTCTCACACTTTCTGCTCCGGCGATTTCTCCGGCGTGCGGCACGGCGGCGAGTCCGTGGGCGCGCGCATAAGCAAACGCCTCAGCGAACCATTCGGGCGGATTGCCTGCTTCGATGCCACCGAGTCCGAAGCCTACGACACCGTGCGGCATGCCTTGCACAGCCCACTCGGCAACGGTCTGGCTGTGTTCGATAGGGCGGACGTTACGCGCGAGGTCGAATACCCAACCGCAATTGATGTTAAGTTCGCGCGCCGCCCATGCGCGCGCCCGCGTGAGTGCGTCGAGTTGTTCATCAAACGGAATGCAGCGGTTCGTGCTGAAATGCGTGTAAGGCGTGAACGTGATTTCGCTATAAACGATGTTCTGCTCGGCTTGCCCGCGCATGAAATCGCGTGCGATCAACTCAATGTCTTCCGGCGTACAAATGCACGACGAAATCGTCAGGTAAGTTTTGATGAAGTGATTGAAATCGGTGAACTGATACCAACGCTGCAAACCCGCTACGTCATCGGCGGGCAGCGTGACGGCGTTGCGGCGCGCGAGTTCGAGCAAGGTCGCAGGTTGAATCGAGCCTTCGAGATGCACGTGCAACTCGACTTTGGGCAGGCGGTGAATGAAGTCTTTGAGCATAGTGATTAGTGGCTAGTGGCTAGTGGCTGATGGCTAAATACTAGCCACTAATCACTAACCTTCGGCTTCGCGTTTGATGACGGCATCGCCGCCGACTTTATCGGCGAGGCGCGAGAGTGCCGCGACGACGACGATGGCGATCACCGTAGCGAGTATCGCGTAGGTATACAACGCCGCCAAACTGTCGTCGCCGCCGAGCCATTGTTTCAGCGTCGTCTTGATAGCTTCGTTCCAGGCCAGCGCCGCGACCAGTCCCAGCGAAGCCGACGCCAGCGTAATCATGGTTTGTAAAAAGCTGCGAACGTTCATCAGAGAATCTCCTTCAAGATTGTTATCAGGCTTGCAGGTAAGGCGCGCTCCACGCGGCGATGCCTGCGCCGTTGAGAAAGTCTTGGGTGTAACGCGCAACCGTGCCAGTGCTTTCAGTGAAAAGACCGGCGGCTTGCAACGCACGTAAGCGGCTGCGTTCGCGCCACGAGAAATGTCCGTCGAGCATGAAGCCAAGCAGGATGACAAGGCGGCAAAGCGATTGAATGCCAGGCGCAGCTTCATGCAAGCGTGGCAAGTAATCAGGCGGCAACGGATGTGCTTCGTGCGCGGGAATCTGAAAGCGCCGCAGCAGCTCGCTTGTGAGCAAATAATGATTCGGATGAAAGTCGCGCTTGCTCACCGCAATGAATTGCAAGGTGTCGTAAAGCAATTCCTGCTCATCAGGCGGCAACGCGCGAGCGGGCAGTTCGCCCATCAGGTTGGCGATGAGCGCTTCGCCCATCACGACGACACGCGCCTCGCGCATCACGGCGTAAACCGACCACGCATTGAGCGCCATATAAATCGGCATCCCGATGAAATCGAGCAATACGCGCGGGGCGTAACGGCCCAACAGCAAGCGCGTCACAAAGCGCACCAAGAGATTCGCCAGCCAGCCTTTCAACCGCAAGGCGAAGTTGAACGCAAAGAGCAACCAGCGATTCAAGCCCTGAAACGGATCAATGCCGAACTGTTTGACGGCGGCGTTTTTGCTTTCCAATCCGATGGGAACCAGTGTGTCAGCGTGACGATTCGTTTGGTGAAAGCCCGTAGCCACGGCGACGGCATGCACGCCGGTGAGATTGAGCAAGGTCAGCAGATACATTTCGATGACGCTCAAGCCGATGCACCACAGCGATTCAGCCCACGGCAACTTGAAAGCAAAGCCGAACACGTTCAACGCCAGCGCCGGAAACCACGCAGGCCAAAAATAAATCGGCAGGTAATAAGCCAGAAAGCCGCACACCGACAGCAACGCCGCCACGCCCATCAAGCGACGTTGATAGCGCGACAAGGCGGCGCGCTCCGCCGCATTCAACAAATGCAGCGCGTCGTCAGCGCCCACCGCACGCAAAGCGAGCCGCGCGTAAAATTGTCGGAAGTGTTTTTCCAAAACGATTGAATGATGGTGTTTTGACTGCTTCGACGACGAGGATACTACAAAAGGCAGGTGTGG
>JAYSVR010000184.1:0-6488 GCA_043718445.1 Acidobacteriota bacterium
GGGGTGCTGAGAACCAGCGAGGCAAAGATTCGGCTTTGCGCGATTCGGCTCATCTTGCGCAGGCTTGCCTAACTGCAAACAGGTTCTATAGAGGCAAGCAATACACCAAAGACATCTTGCTGAAACTTGCGATGGAGACCGAGAAAAGCCTGGGCGCAAAGACCGTGACCACCGGCGAACTGGTCGAAGCGGACAAGGATTACAACGTGGCAGATTTCAAAGAAGTGCATCCTGAGGGCGCTCACAGAGGCAAAGTGTTGGTGGTGACGGGTGCCAAGAACAGTTACGTGATGCTGGTTTTAACCGAAGAGTCCAAATTCAAAGCAACTGAAGAAGTAATGGATGAAATCTGGGGTAGCTTTTCTATTCCTCCTGCGGGCGCGCACATCAGCGAGCTGACCTTGGGCAAAGACAAAGCGATGCGCCAACCAACCGAAGAATTCGCCAACACAGAAACGATCTATGCGGCAGTCAAAATCTCAAAAAATGAAGGGACCGTCACGGTCAAAAGCATGCTGCACGTGGTCGAGATTGCAGGACAAAAACCGGGGCCGATACCGGCGACTGAACTGACCTTAACTGTCAAAGGCGATAACACTGCCAACTTCAACTACACCAAACCGACCAAGGGGTGGCCGCTGGGAAAATATAAGTTTGAAGCCGAGGTACTCAATGAAAAAGGTGAACAAGTAGACGTTCAATCGCACGAATTCACCGTGAACTGAGTTTAGCTGTTTCTCGATGCAAAATGCTCGTTCAAGCGGCAAGAACAAATTGGGCGGTGACCGCCTTCAACCATAAACAGGAGACAACGCAATGAAAAATCTAAAAGCAGCTTTAATTTGCCTGACCATACTGGCAACGATTTCGACCGCTTGTAAGGTAGAAACCAGCGGGAGTTTGAACACGGGAAGCGCGACCCCAGTCGCCAAGGCTTCTCCCGCGGCCTCACCTGCGGCGGCCAAAACCGTACCCGCCGCCAAGATCGTGCCGGTACCGGCCAACTGGATCACCATGGAAGACGGCCAAAAGGGCTATTCCTTTGAGGTGCCAGAGGGAACCGAACATCACAACGAGCGATCCAACGGCGTGGATGTGTTCATCGCTGGCTTACCGAAACCAAGTGAGGTCGGCGTCATGGTGATGGCTTTCAAAGACCCCAGTCTGACGAAAGACGATCTGGTCAAAGTCGCCTCTGGCACGTTAACTGAACTCGGTGCCAAGAACGTGAAAATCGGGAGCCTGACCGAATTAAGCGCTGATCACAGTCTGGCGACCTATACCGCGCTCAATGAGGACGGCAAACCAGTCAAAGGCAAAGTGCTCGTGGCAACTGATGTCACCGACAACTATGTGATGTTGGTCGAAGTCGAAGAACCGCAATACCAGGCCAACGAAAAAATCATAGATCAAATCTGGGGCAGTTTCTCGATGCAAAGCGGCGGCGCGAGCGGCAAGAGCTAAGGCAAGACAACACGCGGGGGCAAGGCGGTTAAGTAACCCGCCCTGCATTCCGTCTTAAAAACAAAACGGAGGAATTAGCTATGAATCATTATTTTAATTTCATCACACGTACGGCGGCCTTAATGATTGCCAGCTTCATGATCGTCGGCATGCTGGGGATTTATACGTCGCCTTGGGCCGGGTCTTTGGTCACGCCCCTGGTCGGAAAGGTCGCCAGCGCGCAAGGCAAACCTGCGGGCAAAGGCATTTTCAAAGTTGGCGCTTCGCCCTCACGTCGAGATAAAAATATCAAAGCCAGTATGAGCGCCGAAGATCGTCAAGACCTGCAAGCGGTTGCCAATGACCTGAACAAAGTCTTCATCTTGCCGCAGGACCTTTATCTTTCGGTGAATCAATGCGGCGTCGCAAATGCTTACTACAGTCCAGACACCAAAGAAATCATTATGTGCAAAGAGTTGGTCACGTTATTTGAGCAAGGCTTTGCCAAAGAATTCGAGGACAAAAACGAAGCCGCCGAAGCGGTAGACGACTCGACAATGTTTGTCTTCTTTCACGAACTCGGTCACGCCTTGATTGATATTTACGATCTGCCGGTGACGGGCCGAGAAGAAGACGCCGTAGATCAACTCGCAACTCTGATCGTCGCTGATGGCAGTGAAGCAGGCGCCGCGTCAGTCTTTAACGGAGCTTTGGCGTTCACTGTTCTCGATGATGGTGAAATAAGCGAATCGGCTTTCTGGGGTGAGCATTCAATGGGTCTTCAGCGGTTTTATAACACCATCTGCCTGCTTTACGGACAAGACCCGAAAGCACATAAAGAGATGGTGAACGAAGAAGTCTTGCCGCAAGCGCGCGCCCAGCGCTGTCCGTCTGAATACCAACGGATCGAAAAAGCCTGGGGCACACTATTGGCTCCGCACATGAAAAACTGACAGGCGTCTTGGCCTGTTTTCTATCAAGCCGCAAAGCGGCAATTCAACCAACCAACAAAAACTTCAAGATGAAGTAGAGGAAATAATTCTATGAACCTTACGAGAAAATTTTCGATGATGGCTTTATTGGGGCTGATCACTTTGGCTGCGGCGTGTTCGTTTAACGTTTCGACGGCGAATATCGGCGGGCTGAAATTAGGCAAAGACAAAGAGATGAGCCAGCAAACCACCGCCTTTGAAGCAACTGATAAGATTTATTCAGTCGTAACGATTGCGAGTAATCCGGGCACGGTAAAGGTCAAAGCCATGCTGCATATCGTAGAGATCGAAGGGCAAAAACCTGGGCCGATACCTGCGACTGAAACGACTGCCACTGTCGAAGGCGGAGGCACGGCCAGCTTTAACTTTACGCAACCGAACAACGGTTGGCCGCACGGGAAGTATAAGTTCGAAGCCTTGATGCTCAATGAAGAAGGCGAGCAAAAAGATGCCAAGTCGCAGGAGTTCACCGTGAACTAATTTGGAGTGCTGCGGCTTGACGCAGCTTTCCGTTCGTAGCGCGAGCCTCCCGTTGAAACCCGAACCATCGCTTTTCGTTCGCAGCGCGAGATATTCGCTTAGACCCGAATAGCTCACACGCGAACGAAAAGCGGCGGCAAGCCGACCGCACTCCAAAAAGAAAGCGCGCGCGTAAGCAAGGGCTGCCCTGACCGAACGCCGCTTGAGGCCGCAGGGTAACCCCACCGAGGCAGCCCTTGCTTACGCGCGCGCCTGCTGACACAAACAAAAACCGCTCTAACTAAAAGGAACACACGATGAATCACGAAACAAAAAGACTGGCAGGCAAAGTCGCCATCATCACTGGTGCCACCGGCGGCATAGGCGAAGCAACCGCCAAGCTGTTTCTGCAAGAGGGCGCGAGCGTCATGCTGATAGGTCGTTCGGCAGACAAACTAAAAGAAACCCGCGACCGCTTGGCCGTAGATACGGGACTCGCGCATTTTGTTGCCGACGCTGCCGACGAAGAAGCTACGGCAGCAGCAGTCGCGGCAACCATCGCAGCCTTTGGCGGCGTAGACATTCTGTTCGCCAACGCCGGCACGGAAGGAAAGGTCAATCCCATTGAAGCCATCAACCGGGCAGATTTTGAAGAAGTGCTGCGCACGAACGTCATCGGCGTGTGGCTGGCGATGAAGTATTGCGTCGAGCCGATGAAACAACGGGGCGGCGGTTCGATGATGGTTACGGCTTCCATCGCGGGCGTAGTCGGTTTCGCGGGTGGCGCACCGTATATTGCCAGCAAACATGCGGTGAACGGATTGGTCAAATCAGCAGCGCTGGAATTAAGCGCAGCGGGAATTCGCGTTAATGCCATTGCTCCGGGTTTTATTGATAACCAGATGATTCATCGGCTTGAAACGCAATTCGCGCCGGAGAATCCCGCCGCAATGCGCGACGGCCTCATCGCGCAAGTTCCAATGAAACGCTACGGCACAAGCGAAGAAGTGGCGAACCTCGCGCTCTTTTTAGCGAGCGATGAATCGTCCTATTGCTCCGGTGGAATTCACATGATTGACGGCGGCTACACGGCTGCGTAAAGGAGAAAACATGGACAGAGCGAACGCCTTGAAACTCACGTTGCTTATCGCACTGGGCATCCTCAGCGTGGTCTACATTTTTCGCTGGGTGCGCAACGTGCGCCATGATCGCAAGGCAGAACCGTCATCGCTTGAAAGCAAGCTGCCCTCGCTTTTGCAGGCAGCGCTCGGTTTCGTCACGAACTTTTTCGACACGCTGGGCATCGGGTCGTTTGCGACGACGACAACGGTCTTCAAACTGCTACGCATGGTGCGCGACGAATATATTCCGGGAACCTTGATCGCAGGTCTCACGCTGCCGAGTCTGGCGCAGGCGTTCATTTTTATGACCGTCGTCAAAGTTGATCTGGGGCTGCTGGTGCTGATGATTGCGGCGATGATGCTCGGTGGCTGGATCGGCGCGGGAGTAGTCGCGCGTCTGCCACGACGGGTGATTCAAGTTGGCATGGGCAGCGCGTTGTTGCTGGCGGCGGCATCCATGCTGATGAGCCAGTTCGGGCTGTTTCCAGCGGGCGGGGCGGCGACCAGTTTGCCTTTTGCACGGATGTGCATTGCGGTGGTCGTATATTTCCTGCTCGGCGGGTTGGTGACGTTAGGCATCGGGCATTACGCGCCGAGTCTGGTGCTGTTCAGCCTGCTCGGAATGGATCCGCACGCGGCGTTTCCGATTATGGCGGGTGCTGCTGCCTTCACCGGCCTCACGGCGGGGATCAGAGTGCTTGATTTGCGACGTTACGATCTGCGGGCGGCGTTGGGATTGACACTGGGCGGAATCCCCGGCGTGCTGCTCGCGGCCTTTGTGGTCAAATCGCTTCCGCTCGATGTGCTGCGCTGGCTCGTAGTCATCGTCATCGTTTACACGGCAGCGATAATGCTGCGCACTGCCTACGCCGAGCGCAAATTGCTTACGAACGAAAATCAAACCGGAGGAAAATATGTCGCCCATTCGACCAACTAAATTTGCGCACATCGTCTATCAAACTCGACGCTTTGCAGAAATGGTTGACTGGTATCAGAAAGTCTTCGAGGCAACCGTAGTCTATCAAAATCCCGCGCTCGCTTTTCTCACTTACGATGAAGAGCACCATCGTTTCGCGTTTATCAATATGACGGCGTTCAAGCCTGATGTTTCTGACACCGGAGTGCGCAGCGATGTCGGCGTCAATCACACGGCGTACACTTACGCCAATCTGGGCGATTTGCTCGACACTTACGAACGCCTCAAGCAAGCGGGCATCGCGCCGTATTGGCCGATTCATCACGGCATTACGCTTTCGTTGTATTACCAAGACCCAGACGGCAACCGCATGGAATTTCAGGTAGATGCCTGCAACGAATACATGCGCAGCGAAGCGTTTGCCGCAAATCCCATCGGCGTGACGATTGACCCTGATGCATTGCTCGCGCAGTACCGCAGCGGCGTTCCGGTGGAACAACTGATGGTGATGCCAGCAGGCGAGATGTCACCTATTCCAATCGAACACGGCATCTCGTGATGCCGCGTTCGGAAGCAAAGTATGGAGTGCGGTCGGCTCGACGCCGCTTTCCGTTCGTAGCGCGAGACACTCGCTTAACCCGAATCGTTCAATCGCGAAAGCCAAAGCGGCAGCCAGCCGACCGCACTCCAAAAAGCGATTTAGAACGTGTTCCAGTCTCGCGTGGTTGCTGAAGATACACTATCCTGAAAACTCCAATCCATTTGGCGTCCGTCGCAAGCAAATTGAGGATCAATGAATCAGGAACTGTCACCCAAAACAAATCTGTCACATTACCGCCTCGTCTCCAAAATCGGAGCGGGCGGCATGGGCGAGGTGTATTTAGCCGAAGATACGCGGCTGGAGCGCCAGGTCGCGCTCAAATTATTACCTGCTGAATTCACGCAGGACGCTGAGCGCGTGCGTCGTTTTATGCAGGAAGCCAAAGCGGCTTCGGCGCTCAATCATCCGAACATCATCAGCGTTTTCGACATTGGCGAAAGCGACGAAGGCCGTTTCATCGTGATGGAACTGGTCGCGGGAAAAACGTTGCGCGAGGTGGCGGCGACCGACAATTCCGTTGCGACCGTAGTGTCGCTCGGCCAGCAGATGGCGAAGGCTTTGAGCGCCGCGCATGCCGCAGGCATTACGCATCGTGACATCAAGCCCGATAACATCATGGTGCGCGATGATGGTTACGTGAAGGTGCTGGATTTCGGCCTCGCGCGCTTGTTGACGGCGAATGCCAATGATTCCGAAGCCGCTACGCTGGCGCAACAAACGACGCCCGGCACGATTATGGGTACGGTTGCCTATATGTCGCCCGAACAGGCGCGCGGTGAAACGGTCAGTCATCCGTCAGATATTTTTGCGCTCGGCATTGTGTTGTATGAACTGGCGACGGGGCGGCATCCGTTCAAGGCTGAAACGATGGTGGGATATTTGCACGCGATCACGTTGCAAACTCCTGCCCCGCCGCAGCAATGGCGTCCAACACTGCCCGCCGCATTGAATGATTT
>JAYSVR010000185.1:0-6478 GCA_043718445.1 Acidobacteriota bacterium
ACGCATCACCAACGGCGAAATTCTATTTAACGGACGCGACCTCACGCGACTCAGCGAAGCCGAGATGCGCAAGTTGCGCGGCGATGATTTGGGGATGATCTTTCAAGACCCGCTGACGTCGCTCAATCCGGTTTTCACCATCGGCGAACAGATTGCCGAAGCCATTCGCTTGCATCGCGGCGCATCGAAAAAAGAAGCCTGGCAGCAAGCCATCGAAGGCATGCGTGACGTAGCCATTCCCGCCCCCGCATTGCGCGCCAAAAACTATCCGCACGAAATGTCAGGCGGCATGCGTCAGCGCGTAATGATCGCGATGGCATTGGCCTGCGACCCGAAGCTGTTGATTGCCGATGAACCTACGACGGCGTTGGACGTGACGATTCAGGCGCAGATTTTAGACTTGCTCAACGAACTCAAAACGAAACGCAATCTCGCGCTGTTGTTGATTACGCACGACCTCGGCGTTGTCGCCGAAATCGCCGACCGCGTCGCAGTGATGTACGCCGGCCAAATCGTCGAACAGGCTCCGGTGCGCGAGTTGTTCGCGCAACCGCGCCATCCTTACACCGCCGGATTGCTGCGCGCCGTCCCGCGTCTCGGCGGACGTCAAGCGCGCTTGCAAACCATCGAAGGCGTCGTGCCCAAGCCGACCGAACTGCCGCCGGGCTGCCGTTTCGCGCCGCGTTGCGAATATCGGCAAACGGCGTGTGAAGTTGGCAAGGTTGAATTGGCTGCGTTAAATGCCGCACATCAGTCACGTTGCGTGCGTGCGGAAGAGTTGTCGTTGGCGGAGAGAAAGGCATATCACGGATGACGCAACCCCTCGTTCAAATCACCAACCTCAAAAAACATTTTCCCGCTGCCAACAAACAGACCGTTTATGCGTTGGACGGCGTTAGCTTCACTATCGAACGCGGCGAGACGTTGGGCCTCGTCGGCGAATCGGGTTGCGGCAAAACCACCGTAGGCCGTTGCCTGTTGCGGTTGATTGAACCGACCAGCGGCGAAGTTTACTTTGACGGGCAGGACGTTCGCGCGTTGAACAGCAGCGACTTGCGCGGGTTGCGGCGGCGGATGCAGATTGTTTTTCAAGACCCTTATGCTTCGCTCAATCCGCGTATGAAGATCGGTGACATCATCGGCGAACCGCTCGTGATTCACGGCATCGGCAGCAAGGTTGAACAGCGCGACCGCGTCGCCGAGTTGTTGCGCGTCGTCGGTCTCGACGCTGATTACGCCGGGCGCTACCCGCATCAGTTCAGCGGCGGACAGCGCCAGCGCATCGGCATCGCGCGCGCGTTGGCGTTGCAGCCCGATTTCATCGTGGCTGACGAGCCGGTTTCGGCGCTCGATGTTTCGGTGCAGGCGCAAATCGTCAACTTGTTGCAAGACTTGCAAGCGCAATTCGGCCTTACCTATCTTTTCATTTCGCACGGCCTGGCCGTCGTCGAACACATCTCGACGCGCGTCGGCGTGATGTATCTCGGCAAGCTGGTCGAACTCGCCCCGGCGCGCGAGATATATGCCCGGCCCTTGCATCCTTACACCCAGGCTTTGCTGGCGGCGATTCCGCAACCCGACCCGACGATGCGACGACCAATGCATAGTATGGATAAGCCGCGTTTGGGTGGTGACGTACCAAGCCCGCTCGCGCCACCTTCAGGTTGTCGCTTTCATACGCGCTGCCCGCAGGCGATGGAGCGCTGCCAACGCGAAGAGCCGCCGTTCGTCCAAATTTCGTCCAATCACTGGACGGCTTGCTTTCTCCACGAACCCAGCCAAGACTTACGGCGTACTTGAAGCCGTATGACATTCCGCTTCGCGCCGCGCTTGCAATTTTGGAGCGTGCGCGCGAAGCCATTCAAAAACAATTCGCCCTGTTTCCCGCAAGGAGGAACCCAATGGAAAATGGACAGAGTTACGCTTCTGAGCCGACTTATTCCCGTGCGCAGGATGTCCCGACCACGCCGCCGAAAAATTTCATCGCCCGCATTATCGGCACGTGGTTTTCGCCCGGCGAAACCTTTGCTGAGATGAAGCATTCGCCCAATCTGTTATTGCCGATCATCTTTTCAATTGTCTTCGGTGCGCTCACTGGATTCGCTATGTCGCAACGATTGGACATGGGGCGAATGATGCGCGAGCAATTCGACCAGGCGGTGGCCGACGGCAAAATGAAAGCCGAAGACGCCGACGTGCAAGCCAAAATGGTTAGCAAGTTTGCGACGGCGCAATTTGTCGGCGGTGGCGCAGTCGGCACGCTTATCGGCGCGCTGGTGATTGCGGGACTTTTCAAACTTATCTCGATGATGATGGGACACGAAAATACATACTCTTCATTGTTGGCGGTGACTTTGTATGCCTTTATCGCTGTCACGTTGATTTCGACTGCGGTGTTTTTGATTTTGCTTTATCTCAAAGACCCCAGCGAGATTACGTTTAAAAACATGGGCAATGTCGTCGCGTCCAATGCCGGAGCGTGGGTGGCGCTGGTCGCAGGCGAAAACGCTTTGCCGAAATTCGTGATGGGCTTGCTCTCGCGCATTGATGTGTTTTCGATCTGGATCATCGCGCTGCTTTCGATTGGTTACGCGGCGGTGTCGCATCGTATGAAAACCGGCACGGCGGCGACTTACCTGATTGCGTTGTATGTGGTTTACGCGCTGATCGCTTCGGCTGCCGGTGCGATGTTTGGGTAATGCGATGACGCCCAGCACGAATGCCGACATTGCTGCCGTCTTTCGCCGCCTCGCCGATTTGGCCGATTTGAAAGATTTGCGCGGCGACAACGGCTTCAAAATTCGCGCGTACCGCAACGCCGCCGATGTGATCGAAGACCATCCGACGCCGCTCGTTGAATTGCATTCAGCGGGCGGCGTCGCGGCTTTGCAAACGCTGCCCGGCATCGGGTCGGCTATCAGCCAGAAGATCGCCGACTTGCTGACGACGGGCACTTTCAAGGCTTATGAAGAAATTCAGCAAGAGATTCCCCTCAGCACGCTCGACCTGTTGCGTGTCGAAGGCGTAGGCATGAAAACCGCGCAAACGCTCTATCGCCAGTTTCAACTCACCAACTTGGAAGACTTCGCCAAGTTCATCGCAGGTGGCGGACTGGATTGCCTTCCCAACCTCGGCGAACGCTCGCAGGAAAAGATGCGCGCTTCGGTCGAGGATTTATTGATGAAGTGAGCCTCTCTGCCAATCGTCTTGTCTTTACCTTTGAATCGTTGGCATAAAGTTGCCTGATTGTCAGACAACAGTCTTTGCCTGCGGCTATGATCGCGTGCCTTATCGGATGTACCTGTAAGCCCCTCCACTGCGGACTCTGTTATGAACTCGGATCAGATTGCGAGAAAGAACTTGTTGCAACGCTACCCCAAGGGGACGCTGGTGACTGCCCGTGTCAGGGCACTAACGCCCTTTGGCGCGCTGCTGACGCTTGCCGACGGGACTCCGGGCATTGTGCGTTCGCGCGAATTATCATGGGAGCAAGACATTGAAGACCCGAAGCAACTGCTATCAGAAAGACAAACCGTCCGCGTATTGGTGTTAGACGTAGACGACCATCATCAACCGCCGCGCCTGGAATTGAGCTTACGCCAAGCCGAACGCGACCCATGGAAACCCTTTAGTCAGCCTTATTACGTAGGCCAGATTCTCCGCCGCAAAGTGACCGGCCTCATCCGCATCGGAGCTTTCGTCGAATTAGAACCGGCCATCAATGGCTTTTTGCCTTTGCATGAAATCAGCCCTAATCCGCCAGAAGAAATCGAACAGGCGCTTTGGATAGGTGACACTGTTGATGCCGTGATTACGCGCGTTGATTACCCCGAACGCCAAATCGGTCTCAGCCTTAGACAGCGACTCATCCAATTGGAACGCCAACGCGAACAAGCGCTGCAACGTGAATACGTCGTCACTTCAAATCGCGCCTTGAGTGTACCGATGCGCGACTTGATCAGTTCTGAAGACCGGATTGCCCTGCTTCGCTTCTTCGCTGAACAACACCTGCCTCAGCCCGCTCGCGACAGCGAAGAAACCGCCCCGTCGCTCGCCCAACGTTTGCCGCGTATTTTAATCGCCGACAACGACGCCAGCTTCCGTCTGGCGTTGCAACGCGTACTCACGCGCGCAGGCCATCAAGTCGAATCGTGTGACAATGCAGAACGTGCCATAGAGCTTTGCGGAGAAAAAGAATTTGAATTGGTCTTGCTAGACTACGAATTCCAGCACGGCAAACTCGATGGCATAAAAACTACAGAACGGTTGACTAAAGAACACCCTGACTTGCCTATCATCTTGATTACAGGTGTGAGTTGGTTGGCGCACCAACGCCAACTCAGCCAACAAGCGCGCCACGCCGGAGCGCACGGCTTGCTGGTAAAGCCGCTTGATTTCGGCAGGCTGCAAAGCGCCTTGACCGCCATTGCCGATGGCCGCGAAGAATGGGCCGACGCAAACTTCAGCAATGCGCCAATGCCAGATGCACATACCTCCGAACCAGCCACACTGTCGCAAGAAGATTTGCGCTATGCGCTCAACGAAGAATTGCGCAATCTGTTGCTCACCACCCAAGCTGACGCCTGCGTGCTTTTCCATCTGCACCCGGCCACACGCCAAGTCACCGCGTTCGCCCATCAAGGCGCACCACTTATTGGCTATGACAAAGCAAAGTATATGTTGCAAGCCTCGCCGGTCTTCGACGTGATTCAGTCCGGCGAATCCATTCACGAACCGAACGTCGCACACCACCGGCAAAAGTTTCAACATCTCGATATTCTTTCTTACGCCGCCTGCGTCGGCTTGCCGGTCAGAGGCTTCGGCGCGTGCGAACACGCCCTTTTTCTATTTCACGCTCAATCCGAACATTTCACCAACGAACACATGCAGCAATCCGCTGTTGCGGCGCGCTTTATCGGCTCGCTTTTCACCCGCAAAGAAGCCGAACGGGCCATTCAACAAATGCAGCCTTCTGCTTTTGCCGGGCAACTCGGCTCGCATTTGGTGCATGAAATTAACAACCAACTCAGCAGCGTTCTGATTAACGCCGAAATGCTCGCCTCTGACGTAGGCCTTGACGACCCCACCGCGCAACTCGGCCTCGGCACAGAATCTTTCTTTTCTGAACGCATACTGGCTGAACTGACGGCTTCCCCGCATCGCTTTAAGCAATTGCAGTCTTACGTCGGCGAATTGCAAAAAAATGCCAAGGCCATGCAAAAGATCACCCAACTTTATCTGGGATTAACCGGCCCCGAACTGCGCGCGCCCGTCAGCCTCAACAATGTCATCCAACGTGTCGTCAGCTTGCTAACCCCCGTAGCGGAAGGCTACGGCGTCAAAATCATAACTGAGTTAGAACCGAATCTTCCCGAAACACACGCCGTCGCCGTCAGGCTGGAACAGGCTTTTATCAACATCGCATTGAACGCCATTCAGCATTTGCATTTAACCAAGGGCAGCGGCGATCTATTACTACGCAGCCACTTCGCGGGGCAACAGGTTGAGCTTCCCTTGCAATTGCGTTTTACCGACAACGGCCACGGCATTCACACGCAGCTACAGGAACGTATCTTTGATTTGGGGTTTACCACTCGGCACGATGGCGGCGGCTTCGGCCTTTTCATCACGCGCGGACTCATCGAATCAATGGGCGGAAGCGTCAGCATCGAAGAGAGCGTGATGATGGTCGGCTCGACATTTTTGATTGAGTTACCCTTGATCGTCCCTTTTTTAGACGGAGGAGCAAATGACTGAAACAATCAGGGTTCTATTTGTAGACAATGAAGTCGTCACCCGCGAATGGCTGGCGCAAAAATTGCGGCGTGATTACCAATACCAAATTGATTGCGTAGACAATGGTCAAGACGCGATCGCCAAAGTAAAAGCAGAGCAGGGCAATTATGACGTAGTGTTGTTAGACCGACGGTTAGAGCCAGGGCTGGATGGTATTACCGTCATGGAGCAAATTCGCCGAACTTACCCCCGCATCGAAGCAATTATCTTTACTGGTTACGGCGATGTTAGCGAGGGTTTGCAGGCAATGGAAGCAGGCGCTTGTTATTACGTGTTTAAGCCGCTCAACGACAAAGGGCTGGCTTTTTATATAAAGTCAGCCGCAGATCGCGGGAGATTGCGGGACGCAGCATTGGAGCGCGACTGGTTGCAAAATATTCTCAGTATTAGTAAGGCAACGACCAAGAGTCTGGCTCCAGAGGAAGTGGCGAGAGAAATATGTGAGCGTCTCGCCAGTCAAATTTCTGAGCTTAAATTATTTTACATTGCCTATTATGATGAACGCCGTGATGAAGCGCAGTTTCTCTGGGCTGTTGATTCAGAGAAGAAGGTAGAGATGAAACCTCGCAAACTATCTGCATCTGAGAGGCTATCCGAGAACCTTTTTGACATAACTGTTGATTTATCAGAGAGTTACGGCATTGCCGTCTCAAAGACAAAGGAGCAAAACTATGTCAATCTC
>JAYSVR010000186.1:0-54976 GCA_043718445.1 Acidobacteriota bacterium
CGGCTTCACGATCAGGCTGGGGGCTGACGGTCAATTCAGAGCCTTCACGGTGGCGCAAACCAACTTTGTCGTAGACCTCTCAGGTTATTTCGCGCCGTAGTCGTTGTCATCCTTTTGCCTTACCGTGACGCGAGACTACGGAGAGTCGGCTTCCACTGCGACGGTATGACGGAACTCGAATGGCGGTACATTTTCACGCACAGAGCATTACCAATTACGCATTGCCAATTGAGATAAGCAAAGAAAGAGGTTTTTCGGCCTATCAATTGGCAATGCTCTGTCCGTAATCCTTCAACACACAATCCGGTAGTGCCGTTGTTTGAATATCGCCACGAAACTAGACCTCCAGATTGGCGCTCAGGCGGGCGCGTGAAATGAATCGCCACGCCTTTTTTAACATTAAAATCCGCCCCTTTCGGTTTCAGACCGTAGACGCCCTTGCGTCAAACTCGTAAACTCCGCCGCGTTCGCTACCCGATTCACAAAATATGATTTGAGATGGTCACTGAAGATTTTCCGGTGCCGGTCTCTTTGGGATAGCGAGACCCCCTGCGGCCTCACGTATTGGGTCGTCTTTCGATTGTGTGAATTCTCAGCCCCGCAGAGTTCCTTCACACCAGTGGTTATTTCAAAAACTCTTTTTGGTCTGGCGATTTGCTGCCGCCTTCGGTTTGTCTTCATTTGGGACAGCTTGAAGGGCTGCGCAGAAAACTAATGTGAGCGAAGGGCAACGTCATAGACGAATTGCAGCATCCGCCGACACACAAGCAAAGGTTTCGCACGAATGCGACCCGCACGTGATGCGGCGTGCGTAACCCCTCTCAAGCCAGCCTAAGGCAACCGATGTTGCGACTGGCAATGCGGCACTAAGAGTTTTTACTAGAAGTTTTAAGGAGATTTACTCGATGTATAGCAGTATCACCGCTCTGGCCTCGCGGCAGTTTCGTCGTTCGCCCTTCTCACGCAGCCTCGTACTGTTGTTAGGCTTGAGCATGCTCGCCTTGTGTTGGCAATTGGTGCCGCAGTCATTTGCCTCAGGCAAAGGCTGGTTCAAAAAACGCGAAGTTACTGCGCAAATTTGCGGACAGCTTACGCAGTTTCAACCGGCTTCGACGCTGGGCAGCGGATTCGTGCAGCTCAACAGTGCGACGACTTACCGCATCGCACCCGGCGTAGTGATCGGCGGGCAGGCGCTGCTTTCCGGCGGGCAAAACATTTGCATTGAAGCCGTGCTGAATAATAACGGCGACATCTCTTTCGGTTCGGCAGTGGCGGGATCGCTCGTCAGTGTTTGCGGCGCGGTAGAGAATTACCGGGCTTCGACCTTCATCACACTTGGAACCATTACGATCAACGGCACGGCCTATCCGATTGCGACCGGTTTCGCGTTGGAAGGGAACGGTCAAATCGCCAACGGCGCGAATATGTGTTTGACCGGCGTGCTGAACGGCAGCGGGCAACTCACGCGTCCGAGTTTAATTGCGGCGAACCTCACGCCTTCGTTGACACTGTGCGGCGTGGTGAATGCTTACGTGCCCGCAACCGCTACCGTAGCAGGCGGGTTGAACGTGGCGGGTATGGCGTTCACGGTGGCCCCCGGCGCGATGATTTCGGGTTTAACAGTGGGTAGCAACCAATGCCTGAGTGCTTTCACCGATGGTTTTGGACGCATTATCACGCCGAGTTCGGCAGGGGCGAATGCGAGTGGCGCTACGCAAATTTGCGGTGTCGTGACTGATTTTCAAGCTGCGCTTACTGGCCGCGAAGGATTTATTCGCCTCGGCCATAACTTGTTGCCGATTGGCGACAGCGTTAGGATCGGCGAAGCACAAATTGGGGCAAGTGTTTGCCTGAATTTAGTGATCGCCAATGGTCGCGTCGCTAACGGTTCCAGCTTGCAAGGCGCGGTGCAGGAATGCCCGCAATTCACCGTGCCGACCCTGGTGCATGGTTTCGGCGAATTCAATCAAGACCTTTATGCCTTGCCGAACCTGACAGTCTTTACCGTTTCTTCATCGCAAGCGGGTGGCGCGATGAACTTTTCAGTCAATGGCGGTTTCCCCGGATACGACGCGCGCAACATCGCGGGACTAGCGGCTTCGTCACCGAACTCGGTGGTGAAAGCGGTTTCGTGTACTGACAGCTTTTGGGATTTCATTTTCAGCCTCGGCACTAAAGGCATGGTCGAAGGCGATATGATTAAACTCACTTTGCAAAGCCCCGGCAGCCAGAACGGACAGTTGCTGGCGATGTTTACCGTGCAAAATGGCGGACTGGTTTTGAACTCCGTTAGCCCGTGGCTTTCGTTGCGCGCGAACGGTAGTTCCAACTCGGTTTCAGTCGGACGTTTTTTCCCGGTCGTCTCGCCGGGGCCGGGCGGGTTTCAATACACCACGCCTTTCGTGATGGTCTTTGCGCCGGACTCGCGCTCGCCCTTCAACGGATGTTTTCAATTTGCCGTTGAGCTTAAACGTGCAGGCGGCAACGGCATGCTGGCGTTCGTGCCGCTGCAATCCATCGTCAAACGCATGGATGACACGGTGGGCGAAGGCCCGAATCTCGACAACGGTTCTCAGGGCACATTCCCGACGGCCAAGCCCTGCCAAACGGTTTGCCAACCGTGCAACGATCAGCCGCCGCCGACCAGCCTGTCAGGCTTTGTTTATTGCGATCTCAACAACGACGGCCTTAAGCAAAGCACCGAACCCGCTTTAGCGAACGTGACCGTGACATTGACCGGGACGAGCATCACAGGGCCGGTGAATATCCCTACGACCACTGATGCCAATGGTGCTTATAGCTTCAACAATTTGCGACCGGGCACTTACACGATTACTGAAACGCAACCCAACATCGCGCTTGATGGAGTTGATACGGTGGGTTCGATTGGCGGCACGCTGGGCAACGACGTGATCGCAAACATTCAGGTCAGCACGACCAGCGGCGCGAATTACAACTTCGGCGAAATTTGCACCGGCGCTTTGGCAGGCTTTGTTTATTGCGACAGCAACAACAACGGCATGAAAGACGCGGGCGAAGGTGGCTTGTCGGGCGTGACGATTACGCTGACTGGCACGAGCGTGATGGGAGCGGTCAATCTTACGCTGCAAACCGGAGCCGATGGCTCTTACGGGTTTAACAATCTCGCGCCGGGTACTTATACGTTGACCGAAACGCAACCTGCCGGTTACGGCGACGGATTGGATAAAGCCGGTTCGCTGGGTGGAACCGTCGCCAACGATGTGATTTCGGGCATTGCGGTGAATAACAATCAGGGACAGGGTTACAACTTCGGCGAAGGTTGTAATCGCGGCTTGCGCGGCTTTGTCTATTGCGACGGCAACAATGACGGCGTGCGTCAGGCGGGCGAACCGGGCATTGTGAATGTCACAGTTACGTTGACGGGTACGACGGCGCAAGGCGCTGTCAATCTGGTAGCCGCAACGGATGGCAACGGCAATTATGGTTTCACCAATTTGCAGCCCGGCACTTATACGCTCACCGAAACGCAACCCAATGGTTATGGTGACGGAAAAGACACGGCGGGTACGTTGGGCGGCACGGTGGGCAATGACGTAATTTCGAGCATCGTGGTGGTCAATGCCGACGGGATTGATTACGCCTTTGGCGAACGCTGCGGCGGCAATCTATCGGGCTATGTTTATTGCGACACGAATAACGATGGGGTTCGCCAACCGGCAGAAGGCGGCGTGCCGGGCGTGACGATTACGCTATCAGGCGCGGCGAGTCGCGTCACGACAACTGATAACAGCGGCAATTACAGTTTCGCCAACCTGTCGCCCGGAACTTACGCGATTACCGAAACGCAGCCGATTGGTTTCGGCGACGGCAAGGATACGTTGGGTTCGTTGGGCGGTACGCTGGGCAATGACACGTTCACGAATATCGTTTTGACCAATACGGACGGCGTCAATTACGCCTTTGGCGAAGCCTGTCCGGGTGGCTTGAACGGCTCGGTTTACTGCGATTTCAACGATGACGGCATTCGGCAAACGACCGAAAACGGCATCGCGGCTGTCACGGTGATGCTCGCGGGCACAGACGCGAACGGCCCGATCACTCGGCTGACGACGACGAACCTGTTCGGTTTTTACAGCTTCCCGAACCTGTTGCCGGGTACGTATAAAATCACGGAGTTGCAACCGCCGGGTAATGTGGACGGCAAAGATATGGTGGGCACGTTAGGCGGCATCGCCACGAACGATATGTTCGCTAGTATTGTCGTCAACAGTAACATTGGCACCGATTACAATTTCGGCGAAGCCTGTATGCCAACCAAGTGCGATACGATTTGCTATATCACGCCGCGCGAATGGATTTTGCGCGGACGCTATCCCAACGGCGCGATCATCGTGGGCGGCATCAACTTCAACAATCCGATTAGTATTCAACGGAACATTGATTTGCTTGAAAGAGCGATGCGGCTGGGAGCGACTGGTATGCAAGCTCTCAATCGTGAATTCATCGCCATGCAATTGAGCCACGCGCGGGCGGGCGGTTTGGGTTCGCCGGTGGTGTTCAACACTTACTGGAGTCCGTTGCGTTGCACGGGGTTGAACTTCGCGCCGGTGACGTTGAGCAATGGCTACATCATTACGCCTGACACATTGCTCAATGATCTGGTGCTGCAAACACAGGCCACGATCCGTGAAAATCGCATCGTTGATATGCAGGCGCTCGCCGACCTGCTCGCGGTTTTGAATACGAAATGTTAACGCAGTGAAACGGCGCACTTCGTGAATGTGAGGCGCGCTGTTTTTTTGGCATAGAACCAAATCAATCCGAAGAGGAACAACTTATGAAATCACAAACTACCCGAGTGTTATTGGCGCTGTCGCTGGCTTTGGGCCTGCTGGCCGTAGCGCGTTGGCGACCGAACGTCACGACGTCAGCCGTTGCGCCGCTGGTGAGTCAGGCCGCCATGGCTGACAACTCTCCGATACCGATTACTTCGGTCTGCGGCCCGGTGACGGAATTTCAAGCCGCCACGGCGAACAGCAACGGCGTACTCACCATTGGTGGCGTACGGCTGATTCTCGCGGCAGGCTCGTCGGTCGGAGGCTTTGCCGTCGGCGCGAACGTTTGCGCGACGTTCTGTTTCGGCCCCAATGGACTCGTGACGAATGTCATCGGCGGCGTTACGCCGAACGCAGGAGTCAAAACGACAGTGTGCGGCATTGTGTCGGAATGGAAGCCGAATCAATCCGTCAGCATCGGCGGCAGCCGGTTGCTGTTGCAGCCGTGGGAACCCATCAACGGCCAGCATTTGATTATCCCCGGCCTCAACGTTTGTCTGTCGCCGGTTTATAACGACATAGGCCGGGTGGCCGGCAGCAGCACGGTATCGTTTGCGCCGGGCACTTTGCCGATACTGGTTCCTGCTCTCGTGCATGGCACGAAATACGGCCCGAATTACAGCGATGGAGACGAAAGCGTTTTTCGGCTGCCTTCGCCCTTCGTTCTCAACGTACAAAGGCCGATTCCGGCGGGCGTATCCGTCAGCCCGACGACCGCCGAGTATGTTTGGACGCCCTATAACGGGTTGTCACATCGAGACCTGATGAAGTTCAGCAGCACCACGCCCAATAGCGTGGTGCGGGCTTCGACGTGCGGTGAGAGCCTGTGGGATTTGTTTGTGCAACTCGAAACCTCCGGCGCGACCAGTGGCGATATGGTTACCCTCGCCGTACAAAACCCCGATGGCAGTGGTGTGCAGGTGTTGGCGATGTTCACGTTTCAGCAAGGCTCAGTCGTGGTCACGCAAATTCATCCAGATGTGCAGTTGTCTTCAGGGTCTGCTTTGCGCGAAGGCCAGGTCTTGTCGCTGGCGAACATCGGAACCGCCCTGCGTACGGGTACGTTCATTCTGGCTTTCAACATGAACTCCACGCGGCTGAACGGTTGCTTGCAGTATTTCACTGAAATCAAACGTGCGGGCGGCGCGGGAACTACTTCGGTCATTCACATCGCGGCGGTCGTCAAACGCATGGAACAAGGCGGTGACCGTTTCAGCGACGCGGGCGACCTCGACACTGGCGCACCGGGTTGGTTTCCGACCGGCTTACCGTGCGCCGTTTCGTGCGATGGCTGTCTTCCTCCTCCTCCGGTGCAACCGTTGCCCGGCAGCCTGTCAGGTTACGTTTATTGCGATAACAACAATGACGGCCTTCGTCAGGACGGCAGCGAAGTCGGCATCGCTAACGTCACCGTCACGCTTACCGGCGTAGACATCAACGGCGCGGTCAACAAGTTCACTACCACGAACGCCGCTGGGTTCTATACCTTCCCGAACCTGATGCCCGGTGTTTACAAGATCACTGAATCTCAACCCGCAGGCGTGACTGATGGGCTTGATACGCTGGGCACATTGGGCGGCACGGTGACGAACGATATGTTCTCAAATATCCCGCTGCCCGCGCTGGGCAAGGGCGAGAACTACAACTTCGGTGAAATCTGCACAACCTCTACGCCGACGCCGACTCCAACACCAACACCTACACCTACGCCCACACCGAACACAGGCAAATGCGATACGGTGTGCTGGCGCGCAACTTCTTACCTGCTGAAGAACGAGCGCACCTGGCCGAACGGAACTGTGATTGCGATGGGGTATAACTTCAACAATCCGGTTTCGGTGCTGGGCAATGTCAACGCGATCCGCAACATACTGAATGGCGGTATGTCGGCTGGTCAGCGTATGAACCGCGAATTCGTGACGGCGCAAATGAGTATGTTGATGGCAGGCGGACCCGGTTCGCCCGTCGTATTCAATGTGTTCTGGAGCCCGTTGCGTTGCTCGCAAGCGCAATTCGCGCCAGTGACGTTAAGCAACGGAACGGTGCTGTCGCCGGATAGCTTGCTGGATACGTTGCAAAACGAAACCATTGACGCGATCCGTGACAACCGCTCACAGGATTTCGACGCACTCGCACTCGTCTGGGCGCAAGTCAACGGAAGATGCGGCATCTTTTGATCATTTGGTGATCATTTGGTGATAATTTAGCGTCAACCTGAAACAGCTAAGGGCGGGCAGCTCGGTAATTTTTACCAAGTTGCCCGCCCTTAAATTTTAATTTGGCATTTTAGGCCATTAGGGATTTTCAAAACGCTGCGAGTGGTTTACATTGCGTTCACCCTAACTGACCACCTCATCTGGTCGTCAACAACACATAAACGATTAGTAGTTAAACATCGTTAAAGCAGAGAACGGCAAGGCGTAAAAACAATAAACGCCTGTCAACGTCGGAAGAGTTTTTTCAGGTTTTTGTTCGTCAGCGACCAATGCATGTGCCCCGCGTTGGTCGTACTGACTGGCTGCCATCCCCTTCAACCAAAACCTGATATTCAATCGCCCTGAAAGACATAGGTAAGCCACATTGCTTGTAACTAAGCAGGGCGGATTAGTTCGTTCGGTTTTTCGTTTCCTTCATTACCGTGCAATAGGAGTAACCCGGGTTATGCGAATTCGGCTGGCGCGTTTTGCCTGCCTAATGGTGTCGGTTTGCGGTGCGTGTGTGTTAGCCCAATGGACGACGCGTACTGTGCAAGGCGAGGTCTCACGGCAATCTCAAATTAACTCAAGAGTCCGGTCTGTATCGGCGCAAGCTCCGGCTCGTCCGAAAGCGCCGAAGGCTGAAGCCGATCTGCATCTATCGGTACAGGTCGAACGTAACGTCGTGCAAAAAGGCAATAACTACGCCTATTCGCTTACGGTCAACAACCTTGGGCCTGCACCTGCCACCGGCGTAAAGTTCACTTCACAATTGCCAGGCGCGATGAGTTACATCGTCGCCAATCCTACGCAAGGCTCTTGTTTCAACAGCGCCGGAGCCATCACCTGCAATCTGGGAACCATCGCGGTCAACGAACCCGCTTCGATTTTAGTTGGCGTGTTCATCAACGACCGCGCAACGCTCGGCACGACGTTGGCCTATAACGCGAGCGTCGCCAGCGAACAAACCGATCCGCAAACCGCTAATAATCAAATCAGGGTCAATACGCTGGTCAGTAACAAGGCGACGATTGCGGGACGTGTGACTGACTCGCAGGGTCAGGCGCTCTCGAACGTCACCATCAACGTCACCGGCTCGGCTTCGAGTTCGCGTACGACTGACGCGCAAGGCAATTATCTGTTTGACGAATTGGCGAGCGGCGGCAATTACACCGTAACGCCCGCGAGCGTCGGCTATTGGTTCGATCCGGCTTCGCGCATTTATCCTGAATTCAGCACCGATCAAACTGCAAACTTTGTAGCGATTACCTGTCAATACAGCGTCAGCCCTACGACGTTGAATATTCCCAGCGGAGGCGGCAACGCTTCGGTGGCGGTCACGACGACAGCGCGCTGTCCGTGGACGGCAACGAGCCAGTCACCGTGGATTACGATCACCACTGCTGGCACGGGCAATATCGGCAACGGTCAACTGCAAATTTCGGTTGCCTCGACCGCCGAAGCGCGCACCGGACGCATCGTCATTGCTGGTAATGGGGTCGCCGGGCAGGAAGTTGCGGTTTATCAAGTCGCAGGCAGTTGCCCGGTACCGGTCTTTCGTCCCGCAACCATGCTGACGCGCGACATTACGCCCGACAGCCAGCCTTTCGCGGCTGATTTCAACAAAGACGGATTGTCAGAGTTGCTGGTCTTTCGTCCGCCTACTGCCAGTGAACGTCCGATAGCGATTTATACGCTCGAAGAAAACACCAACGGTTGGCGGCTCTGGAGCGAACTGCGCGCGCCGCTTGGCGCATTGACTCCGGCGGCGGCTGATTTCAACGGCGATGGGTTTATGGACTTGTTGCTGGTGAGTTCAGGCGCAGGGGCAAATGCCACGGGACAGCTTTATCTGGGCAATGGACGCGGCGGCTGGGACTTGCCTGATCGCTTTCCGCTTTCGCTGAGGCCGTTAAGCGTGCAGCAAATTTATACCCCCGACCTCAATCGCGACGGACGCGCCGACATCGTGTTGAATGGCGGAGGCAGCTTGGCTTTCATCACGCTCGCGCAAGCAGACAATCGCGCAGACGGTCGCATGCTGGCTCCGGCGGATATGAATCTCGGCAGCGATAGTTTGCTGGCGCTGGCAGATTTCACCGGCGACGGTGACGTAGACCTGCTCACCGGCAACGGCGCGCAACTGCGCTTGCATCTCGGCGGATTTATCGGAGCCAAGCCGCCCATCGTTACGCAGTTGGAATTCGCGCCGACGGTTTATGCCGCCGCTGATTTCACCGGCGACAATCGCGCCGATTTGCTGATCGGAAAAGATCGCTTGCTCGATAACACGTTGTCAGTTTTGCCCGTCACTGCCAGCGGAAAGTTCGATTTGCCAATTGCGACCAACCTGGGGCAGACGCTGGGCAACGGCACTTATCAATTCATCGTGGACGATTTCAACAGCGACGCGCGGATGGATGTGATGCTGTTTATCAATGCCGCCACGCGCCTCTTTATCGCAGGCGACGGCGCTGGACGTTTGGCTCCGCCCATTGGTATCGAGTTGCCCTTTGAGTCACGTAGCTTCGTTGCCGGACGCTTCACGCGCGACAACAGTCTTGATCTATTCGCGTTGGGACAAGGCCAGTTCGCCAACCAGTTGCTGCTTTATGCGAACACCTGCGGTCATCCCTTGCTGATGATTTACGGACGCATCGTCGAGAGCGGCTCACAGCGCGGCGTCGCTAACGTGAAGCTCAATCTCACCGGCAACAAGACTGCGACCGCGACGACCGACGTAGGCGGTTACTACGAATTCAACAGCCTGCCCGCGCGCTTCGGTTATGTCGTAGCGACTGAAAGCAACGAGTTCGATTTCAATCCGTCGCGCAACGAGAACACTTATTTAACTAAAGACCAGCAATTCAACTTTCAGGCGCGGCGACGCTTGGCCGTAGTCTCTGCCGCCAGTTACGACGCCGCGATTTCGTCTGATGCGATCATCACGATCTTCGGCGCGTCGCTCGCTGCTACCGTACAAGTGGCGACCACGGCGATTCTGCCTGAATCGCTGGCGAACGTCAGCGTCACTTTCACCGACGCCAACCAAACGGTTTATTCCGCCAAGTTGTTTTTCGTCTCGCCCAGTCAAATCAACTTGCTCACGCCCAGCGGACTCGCGCCTGGCGCTTACAAAGTGACGGTGCGTTATGGGCAGCAGGAACTCGTCTCGACGATTCGGATTGACGCCATCGCCCCCGGCCTTTTCACCGCTGACGCCAGTGGCAAAGGCTTGCCTTCGGCTATCGTATTGCGCGTCGCCGCGAATGGTCGCCAGACTTATGAATCCGCCGTGCGTTACGACAACACGCGCGGACAGTTCGTCGCCATTCCGATTGACCTGAGCAACACGAGCGAACAAGTCTTCCTGCTGCTTTACGGCACGGGCTTCCGCAATCGTACGTCGTTGAGTAACGCGGTCGCCACCTTTGGCGGAACCGAAGCGCCGCTGCTTTACGCTGGCCCACAAGGCGGCTTCGTCGGACTTGATCAACTTAACGTACGCATCCCCGCTTCATTACGCGGACGTGGCGATGTCAGCATCAACGTTACGCTCGAAGGGCTGACTTCCAATACGGTCACACTCAACTTCCGCTAAAAAAGTAGGGCAAGTATTTAACTTGCCCTACTATAAAATGCATCAGTTCGCTATCCGAAAAAAACTCATATGGTGGCAGCCCGAGAATCTCGCTTATTGGCAGGCATTTTGACCGCAAAGAACCCAGGGCTGGCTAAGGTGTAAAGCCCATTGCAGACCTTGCAAGATGCGTTACGCTTTTATAGCGCCTCGGCAAATTTGCGTAACGTAGGTTTAATTGAATCGTATCCCTTCGGCAATTGGGCGTCGTACGAAATAAAAATCAGCACGCACGCACACCGGGTTATGGCGGAGTGAATTTCATTCTCCCACAGGCTGCTAGGCGAAATAGTATTCTGAGGAGGTGATTGCCTGAAACTTCGCTTTTTGAAGCGCGGAGTGAACTGAAAATGGATAAGGGGCAATGCCGGTCATCAAAAAATGGTTTGGGGCAACGGTAGGCGCGCAAAGCAAATCCCTAAATGTTTTCCGCTGGAACAAATCTTATGACTCGGTAAACTCGCGCGACAAATTCACGAAGTTGACTTACCCTCGCCGCACACTTTTTTTCACAACCCAACTTTCAGGAGACCCCAAAATGAAACCCATCTTTGCGGCATCGCTGCCGCTTCTTTGTTTGCTCGCCTTCGTCTCGTTGGCCCAAACGCCCAAAGTCACTGCGATCAAAGCCGCGCGCGTACTCGATGTGCGCACCGGCCAGATGATTGCGAACGCTACGATCTTGATCGAAGGCGAACGCATCACCGCCGTCGGCGCGAATGTGACTGTGCCTGCCAATGCCGAAGTCATTGATCTCAAGACGATGACCGTGCTGCCCGGCTTGATTGATTGTCACACGCATCTCACGTTTGCGCCGGGCGTCGGCGGCGTATCAGGCCTTACGCAATCTATCCCGCGCCAAGCCTTGATCGGCGCGAAGAACGCGCGCATCACCTTGCAGGCAGGCTTCACCACCGTGCGCAACGTGGGCGCAAGCGGGTATTCAGACATAGCTTTGCGCGATGCGATCAATGCGGGAGACGTGCCCGGCCCGCGCATCATTGCGTCAGGCCCTTCGCTCGGCATCACCGGCGGACATTGCGACGACAACTATCTTCCGTGGGAGTTTCACCACAAGGCCGATGGCGTAGCGGACGGCGTTGAAAACGTGATGGCGAAAACGCGCGAAGTCATTAAATACGGCGCGAACGTCATCAAGATTTGTTCGACGGGCGGCGTGCTGTCATTGGGCGATGACCCAAAGGCGGCTGAGTTCACGTTCGAAGAAATGAAGACCATCGTCAGCGAAGCGCATCGCCTCGGACGCAAAGTCGCCGCGCACGCCCACGGCGGCGAAGGCCTCAAACAGGCCGTGCTGGCAGGCGTGGATTCTATCGAACACGGCACTTACATTGACGACGAAGGCATTCGATTGATGAAAGAGAAAGGCACTTATCTCGTACCGACGATTTACCTGACTGAATGGTTTATGGAAAATTACGAGAAGCTCGGCCTGCCTGCGCAAATCATCGCCAAAGCCAAAGAGGTCATGCCCGCGATGAAAAAGAATCTCACGCACGCCATTCAACAGGGCGTTCCGGTCGCCTTCGGCACTGACGCCGCTGTCTATCCGCACGGACTCAACGCGCGCGAATTCGCCGTGCTGGTGCGGATGGGATTGACGCCGCTGCAAGCCATTCAAACGGCGACGGTGCATGCTTCAAAACTTATAGGTCAGGATGATCGCCTCGGCGCAGTCGAAGTCGGCAAGCTGGCTGATCTGATTGCGGTCGAAGGCGATCCGACCAAAGACGTGACTACGTTGGAACGGGTGAAGTTCGTGATGAAAGGCGGCGCGGTGTTTAAGCAATGATGTAAACCCAGTCGGCCTTTGAATCCTTGACAGCCCATAGTGAAGCGCATACAACGCTGCCCGTGCAATAAGCTGGTCATCACATAATCTTTCAATCTTTAGTTGTCTAAAAAGCGGTCAAGCATTCTGGCAAACAGATCGTATGGCGAATCTCTGGACGGTGAAAGCAGGCGAAATCAGCGCATCGGTTTCACGGAGCCGCCGGGAATTCCTGCGGTCGCTCACCGGCGCTGCCTGCTATCGGCCGTCTTTAAGTTTTTCTGGTAGTGCTTCCGCGCGGCCATCTGCACTCGGCCTGCAACGCCCCGCGCAACGGGCCATCGTTGTGACATTCGGCGGAGGCTGCCGCGATGAAGAAACGCTCACGCCGCAAGGTCAGCAAAACGTTCCTTATCTTCTCGGTGAACTGCTTCCGCAAGGCACCTTCTTCACGCATGTTGAGAATCGCGGCATTCTGGGCCATTACGTCGCCACGGCCAGTCTGACCACCGGCGTCTATGAAACCTTTGATAATTTCGCCTCGGTTCCGCCGCAATCCCCGACGGTCTTCGAATACTTTCGCAAGGATTTGAAACGTCCTTTGCACGATGCCTGGGTCGTCGCGCCCAGCAATGGATTCAATCGCATCGGCAGCAGCGACGTGCGCTCTTTCGGGCCGGGCTATGGCGCTCAGGTGGTTCTGCCCAAACGCTTTCTCAAACAGGCGCTGGCATCTGGTACGGCGGGCGATTACGCGCGTCTGTTGCAGGACAATTACGAGACGCCGCTGTTCAGTCCGCAGGTCGCTGATAGCAAGCTCTCGCTCGACGAATTCGCGGAGTTGCTCAACCTTTCGGTCAAGGATTTTGTCACGCAGGCGCTCACGCTTTCGAGTGCGGACGAGCTTTCGCTTTACGTAGCGAAGCGGCTCATGCGCCGCTATGCTCCAAGTCTGCTCTGGATCACGCTGCACGATATGGATGTCGCGCACGCTGGCTGCTATTCGCTGTATGTCGAAGGCATTCAACGCACCGATCGCCTGTGCCGCGAGATTTGGCGAACGATTCAAAGCGAGCCGGAGTATGCCGGTAAAACAGCATTATTCATCTTGCCGGATTTTGGCCGCGATTCGGATGACAGCATTGGCGGCAACGGATTCCAGCACCACCGCACGGGAGACGCGCTGTCGCGCACGACCTGGATGTTGGCGCTGGGGCCGGGCATTCACGCCAATCGTGTAGTGGATCGTCCGGTCGCGCCCTTGGATGTCGTACCAACGCTCGGTGCCATGCTTGGCTTCGATGCCAAGATGGCGCGCGGCAAACCGCTGAACGAACTGCTCTAAATCGAAGTACAAAAGAATTGGACAGGATTGACAAGATTTTCAGGATTCACAGGATGAAGGAAACGTTGCAATGCCTGTGTCTATTGCTGAATCCTGTGAATCCTGAAAATCCTGTCAATCCTGTCCAATTTCTTTCGTACCAATCTTGGTTGCTCTGATTTTGCTTCATGTCAATTGCTATCCAGGAAAACCATTTCAGCAACTACCCGCTATTCGTTCAGCGCCGAATACGGTCGCGCAGGCGGCGCGGTGTTGAACGCTTCGATGAAATCGGGCACGAATAACTATCGCGGTACGCTGTGGGAGTTTTTGCGCAACGAATCACTCGATGCGAACAGCTTTCGCAACAACCTAACCCAAATCAAACAAACCGACGGCACATTCGAGGGCGTCAGAAAACCGAAATATCGCCAGCACCAGTTCGGCGGCGCGGTGGGCGGCCCGATTATAAAAGGCAAAACGTTTTTCTTCGGCGACTTTGAAGGGACGCGCATTAAACAAGGCCGCTCCATCGTGGCTAACGTACCGTCGGCGTTGCAACGTTCCAGCGGCTACACCGATTTTTCTGATTTGATTACGCGGCAAGGCAACCGCACGCTCGCCTCTCCTGACGCGCTGGGCCGTTCGATTTTTCAAGGCACGATTTTCGATCCGGCGACGACACGGCGCGTGACTTCGGGAACGGTTGATCCGGTCTCGGGACTCACCGCGACTCGCACCGCATTCGTACGCGATCCTTTCCCGAACAATCGCATTCCGGCGGGACGCTTGAGCGCCAACGCGATCAAGCTGATGAATTTGTACCCGAACGAAAACGTCATTCAGGCGGGTACGGCGGGTAACAACTACAACACGGTGCGCACGTTGACTGATAACGGCAATTCATTCGATGTGCGGCTCGACCATCACTTCAGCGAGAAAGATCACGTCTTCGGACGCTATAGCTGGGCTGACATTGTGCGCTTCCGTCCCGGCCCGTTCGAGGGCGCAGCCGATGGTGGCGCTTATGGCGACGGCGATGAAACGGTCCGCACGAACGGACTCGCGGTGAGTCATACGCACACGTTCTCACCGACGTTGTTGAATGAAGTGCGCTTCGGTTTCAGCCGCGAAAGTTCCAATCGTTTGCCTCCGCTAGGCAACGACACCAGCAACATTCCGGGATCGTTCGGCATTCCGGGCATTCCCCAGGTCGAGGGCAACGGCGGTCTGCCGACACTGAACGTTGGCGGTCTGACTCGTCTGGGTGCCTCTAACTGGCTGGTTGCCGACCGTCTCAGCAACACGACGCAACTCACCGACAACCTGACGAAAACTTATAAAAACCACACGTTCAAAGGCGGCTTTCAATATCAATACATTGATTTCCCGTGGGCCGGCCCGCCCTTCGCGCGTGGCAACTTCGTATTCAATGGCAACTACACGTCATCGCCCGGACTCGGTGATGGCAGCACGGGGCGCGCGCAGTTCCTGTTGACGCCGATTCGCTCTACCGTACCCGGCGGCGTTGATCTCGTCGGCGGCATCAATCAGTTGCAGGCTTCGCCGTTCGGACGCATTCCGAACTATCGCAGCTACGGCGGCGCTTATTTTCAGGATGACTGGAAGTTCAATTCCAAGCTGACGCTCAATATCGGTTTGCGTTGGGAACATTTCAGTCTGACGAAAGCGCGCGATTCGGTGCAGGCCAATTTCGTGCCTGGCCCCGGCAAACCGCAATACATCATTCCGGCGAGTCGCCGCGACAATCCTAAAGTGTCGCAGAGCTTCCTCGACGGTTTGGCAAGCAACGGCATTGATCTCGTTTATTCTGACGAGTTCGGTTCTGGCATAGGCATCACGCAAAAGAAAAACTTCGGGCCGCGTTTCGGCTTCGCCTATCAGTTCAATTCCAAGCTGGTGGCGCGCGGCGGCTACGGCATCTATTACGGCGCGTTTGAAAATCGCGGCGGATTCCCGAATCTCGGATACAACTATCCCTTCCAATTCGATTTCAACTTCCAGGCGCCCAGCGACGCAGCGCCGCTGATTTATCCTGACGGTTCACCGGCTTCGCTCGAACGCGGTTTGCTCGGTGTGCCGCTTGATCCGACGCGGGTCAACGCCACTAACTTGAACTTGCGCGGCATCGAGTTCCGTTACAAGACGCCTTACACGCAAGGCTATAACCTGATGGTGCAATACGAACTCGGCACGGGTAACTCGCTCGAAGTCGGCTACGTTGCCTCGCTCGGTCGCCATCTCGAAGCCTTCATCGGCACGAATTTGCAGAACAAAATTCTGCCGCCGGGACAAGGCTTGAATCCGCAGGATCACGTACCGTTCAAGACCTTCGCGCGCGGTTCGTCTTACGCGGCGACGGCGGGCAACAGTCATTACCACGCGCTGCAATCGAAGTTCCAACGGCGCATGGCTAAGGGCTTGGATATGCTCGTGTCTTACACTTACAGCAAGACGCTCACCAACGCGGGTGACCTGTTGAGCAACGGCGGCGCAGGCGGTTATCGAGCCGTAGGCATTCTGGGCATTTCGCCCGAAATGGCGCGCGCGAGTTTCGATGTGCGACACGGGCTAATTGTGAGCGGCAATTACGATTTGCCGTTCGGCAAGGGCAAACAGTTCCTGAACAGCATGAACAGCGTCGGCAACTTAGTGTTGGGCGGATGGAGTACGAACTTTATTTATTCGTATTACACCGGCCAGCCGCAAGTCATCGGTTGCACAATTGCGACGACCGAAGGGCTGGGCTGCAACTCGCTGAAAATCTCAGGCGCGAATCCTTATCAGGACACGCGTGACGCGCAGGGTTACAAAGTGATTTGGAATCCGGCGGCGTTCACCAATCCGCCGCGCGCCACGGCGATTGGACAAACCGATCTTTCTCCGTTGGGCGGAGGCCGCAATCAACTCAGCGGCCCTTCGCAATTCGGCATTGATTTTTCGGTGTTC
This sequence comes from Acidobacteriota bacterium, assembly GCA_043718445.1. Classification (GTDB taxonomy): domain Bacteria; phylum Acidobacteriota; class Blastocatellia; order RBC074; family RBC074; genus JACPYM01. Next base: position 16,739 of record JAYSVR010000186.1, read on the forward strand.
AAGAGCTTCCAGATCACCGAACGCATCCGCTCGGAATTCCGCGCGGAGATGTTCAACCTAACGAATACGCCGACGTTCAACCTTCCGACCTCGAACTTCCAGGCGGCCAATTTCGGACGTCTCGAATTCCAGCGGAACAATCCGCGTCAGGTGCAACTGGCGCTGAAGCTGTATTTCTAAAAACTATGACCGGCCTGTAGTCACGCCTTCTGGCGTGGCTACAGGCCTTTTTCATTTTCAGGTGATATGAGTTTTATCGCAGCGGCGAACCTGACCATTTGTTTTTTGCTATGTTCCTTGCCTGCCTTTGCGCAAAAAGCTGTTGCGCCCAACCCTGCCTCGCTCGAAATCAAACTAAAGCAAGCCTTAAAAGCTGAACCTGAAAGTTTCGCCGCCAATTACCAGTTGGGTGAATTTTATTTGCAGCAAAAGCGATTGGCCGTAGCGATTCCTTATCTCGAAAGAGCGCAAACGCTCGACGCGCAACATTACGAATGCCGCCACGATCTCGCGTTGGCTTATGTGTTGACAGGCGCTGCCGCGAAAGCCCGCACGCAGCTCAAAGCGACGTTGCAATTGCGCGACGCGGCTGAATTGCACGCCCTGCTGGGCGAAGTCGAAGAGCAAGCCGGTGACGTCGCCGCTGCCGCCACGGCCTATCATCGCGCCGCTGAACTTGAACCCAGCGAAAAGCATTTGCTCAGTCTCGGCAACCTGTTAATTCGCTCTAGCAATTACGTTGAGGCGCTTCAGTACTTTTCTTACGGGCTGCAAAAATACCCACGCTCGGCCCAACTCAAAGTCGGGCTGGGCATCACCGAATACTCACAGGGCAAATATGAGCAGGCCGTCAAAACCTTGTGCGAAGCCGCCGACCTTGACCCCAGCGATCATCGTCCCTTTTTGTTTTTAGGCGAGATGTATGGCGTCGCGCCTGCGCTTGCTGATGACATAACTAAGCGCATGGCTGAGTTCGTCGAACGGCATCCGCAAAACGCGCAGGCGCATTATTACTACGCGATCAATCGCTGGCGTGGACGCCGCAACGGCGAGGCCGTAGAGGCGCTCGACCAAATCGAAAAGTCGCTGCTGACCGCCGTGCGACTTGATCCGAAACTAACCGAAGCACACTTTGAACTCGGCGTGCTTTATGCCGAACAACAACGATATCAGCCCGCCATCGCTGCGTTGCGCCGAGCCATCACGTTAAAGCCTGAACACGCCAAAGCGCATTACCGCTTGATGCAGGTTTATCAACGCACCGGACAAAAGGCGCTGGCGAAGCGCGAACAGGAAATTCATCAACGGCTAAATGCAGCCGCAGCGCAGGCAACGGCTCCGGTAAAGTAAGGGGCGTTAAAAATTAAACCTCCAGACCGTAGGGGCATCGGGTGGCAGGAAGGTAGCGCTGGTTGGCAGCAATTCCCGGTTTAGCTTTAGCCACAAGAAAGCACAAAAGACACAAAAAGAATCAACCGGCAGCTTTTGTGGTTTCTGTGCTTTTTTGTGGCGAATGCCCTTCAGGTTTGAGGGGGCGCCATTGTCTGGCGACTTCAAACCGGGAATTGCTGACTGGTTGGGAGCCCGCGTTACCTCTCCCTGCCTTTCTTTTACGTCTTCAGGTCGGCGGCAACTCAGCCGATACTTTGGGCTTGATGGTTTTGGTGGTTTGAATGGATGGCGATGCTGACTGCGTTGCGGCAGGCACTTTGTCGGGCAGCCAATCACCGGTAAAAACTTCGATCACATTTTTGGCAGTGCCAATCAGCGGCGTCGCATCCAGCGCCGTATTCACGATGCCGCGCAGCAAGCCCTTTTTCTTCACTTCATAGCCAACCATTCCCACGGTCACGGCTACGCCGACGACGGGCAAGGCTTTGCCGATTTTTTTCACGATGCGCATGCCACCCGCCCGCGCCAAACTGCGTAAGAGATTTGCCATCAGCTTGCTTTCTTTTGTTCGGCCTGCACGCGTTTATTCAACCACTTGGCGATGCGTTCGATGTAAGGCCGCATCGGTTTGAAAAACTTTGCGCGCCAATCGTTTTGGCTCTCGCGCCACGTCAAATGGTATTTCTCGACGTACGTGCGAATCTTGCCTTCGTACTGATTTTTCTTGATGCCGTGCGACAGCGTGAAGTGGTAATGCTGCGCGATCAGCGAATAAATCGAAGACGCCAGATTCGCCTTGAACGCCGCTTTGGCCGCGTAGCGTTTCACCCATTTTTCGTTCGACATCAACAGGATGCCCGCTGCGACTTCGAGCCACGGTTGCGCGCCGCCTTGTTTCGGATGATAAAGCGCGGGCAGGGCTTGCGCCTGTTCGGCATAACCCGACAACCGCGAATCGAGTTTGATGGTGTCCACAAAAACCAGCCGTGCGAGGCCGCGCTTATGTTCGCCGGGGATGATGCTCAAAATGTTTTCTACGACTTGCTCAATGTCTTTGGGCAACTTTTGTGTAGACTGATTCTCAACCTTAATACTCATTCAAAATAACTCCGCTAAGAGCTTGTTTTGAAAATGAATATCTGCCTTCTACTTGACGGGGATTTCGCCACAAAAAAGCACAAGAGACACAAACTCTTTCTTTCCTTTTGTGGGTTCTGTGCTTCTTCGTGGCGAAATCTCTTTCAAGCCAAAGCGGATATTCAATTTCCCAACTTGCTTTTATGATTCACTCTCAGATTCCAGTGCTTTGACGCGCTCTTGCAAAGCGCGCACTTCTTTCAATAACGGCGGCAATTTCGGGAAAGCCGCTGACGTATGCAACCAGTCGCGTTTGCTCATCGCGGGCGAACCGGCAATTGATTGACCGGCTTCGACCGAGCTGGGAATACCGGTTTGCGCCGTAGCGAAAACGCCATCGCCAATCGTTAAATGTCCGGCGACGCCGACTTGCCCCGCCAGAATTACGTCTTTGCCAACTTGCGTGCTGCCCGACAATCCGACCTGCGAACAAAGCATCGTGCGTTCGCCGACCGTGCAACCGTGTCCGACCTGCACCAGGTTGTCGAGCTTGACCCCGCGTCCGATAACCGTGGTTCCCAACGTCGCACGATCAATGGTCGAACCCGCGCCAATTTCTACGTCATCTTCGATCAAGACGTTGCCCGTCTGATTGATCTTGTACCAGGTTTTGTCACTTTGTTGAGCAAAGCCGAAGCCGTCGCTGCCAATCGTCACGTGGTTTTGCAAAATAACGCGCTCGCCCAACTCACAGGCTTCACGCACGACGCAATGTGAATAGAGCAGGCTGCCCTTGCCGATTTTCGCGTTCGCATAAATTACGCAATGCGAATGAATGACCACCTCGTCGGCAATGTCAGCGTCGGCCTCGACCACGACATAAGCGCCGATGCTTAGGTTTTGTCCCAGCCGCGCCAGCGGGGAAATGCAGGCCGTCGGATGTATGCCGGGCGGATAGCTGCGCGTTGGGTTAAAGATGTTCAGCGCCTGCGCAAACGTCAGATAAGGGTTCGCCGAAATCAATCCGGCCTTACCCGCAGGCAATTGCGCAGCGTCTTGCAAGATGATCGCCGACGCCTCAGTCGTCGCCACCTGGCGCGTATATTTGACGTTGCTCAAAAACGTCAATTGACCCGCCGTAGCCGAACCAATCGGAGCTACGTCAGTGATTTCAGTCGCAGCATCACCCACGAACTGACAGCCTAACTGCGCGGCAAGTACACTAATTTGCATAGGTGAAAAAGGAGTCTCCCACTCAACTGGCGATACGGTTCGGCATCTTAGGTGCGGCATCTGCTTTGTTCAAGCCCCACGTAAAATTAGGGTTTACACTCGTCTGATAACAAGTATAATAATTTCGCCAACGCAACAAACGTCTTACGAAGTAAACAATACCCAGCAGCGCGGAGGAATTGAGATGCGAACCGATTACGTAAAAAATTATCTGACCTATCTGAAAGTAGAGAAGGGTCTATCAATCAATTCGCTCGAAGCCTATCGCAACGACCTCACCAAGCTGACAACCTTTGTTACGAAACAGCAACGTGACATCTTAACCATCGAACGCCGCGACTTAACTGACTTACTGGTTTTTCTAAAAGACGAAGAGAACCTCAGCGATAACTCGATTGCGCGTTTTCTTTCTGCCGTTAAAGGGCTTTATCGCTTCCTGATTGCTGAAAAAATAATCAAACACGATCCGACTTCCTACCTCGAAAGCCGCAAGTCGTGGCAAACTCTGCCGCGTTACCTGACGCCAGACGAAGTTGATTTATTACTCGAGCAACCGAATATCGCAGAGCCAACCGGATTGCGTGATCGCGCAATGCTTGAGGTACTTTACGCCGCAGGCTTGCGCGTCTCGGAGTTAGTCAATCTCAAGTTAGCCGACATCGAATGGGAACCCGGCGTATTAACCTGTTTTGGCAAAGGCTCTAAATCACGTCGCGTACCGTTAGGCCAGTCATCGCTGGCTTATTTGCGCAAGTACGTCGTCGTGCGCAGCAAGCTGTTAGGCGATAACCCCGACCGCGACGAGTTATTTATCGAAAAGCGCGGCAGCAAACTAACTCGCCAGAAATTCTGGAAGCTGATTAAACGTTACGGCGAAATGGCGAAAGTCGGACACGTCACGCCGCATATGATTCGCCACACTTTTGCCACGGTGTTGCTTAGAAACGGTGCTGACCTGCGCTCTGTGCAAATGTTGCTGGGGCATAGCGATTTAGGTACAACACAAATCTATACGCACATAACCGACGACCGTTTAACTGAAAGCTATAAGAAGTTTCACCCGCGCGCCTAACATCGTTTGGGTATGGCAACCTGTTAGGTTGCCAAGCCTTTGCGTTGTTTCAAGTTGTTCAATATGAGTTACTCGGCAACCTGACAGGTTGCCATAGGGATTCCCGCTATGACCAAACATTTCCTGCTTATCTTGCTACTCACTTGCGTTACAAGCTACGCCCAGCCACGCCCCAACGTTGTGTTTATTTACGCAGACGATATTGGTTACGGCGATGTTTCCAGTTACGGCGCGACTGCTTTGAAAACGCCTAACATAGATCGGTTGGCAAAAGCCGGATTGCGTTTCACTGACGCACACGCCGCCGCCGCGACTTGCACGCCGTCGCGTTATGCTTTGCTGACGGGCGAATACGCCTTTCGCAAAAAGGGAACTGGCGTATTGCCCGGCGATGCGTCGCTGATTATTGAGCCCGGACGAACTACGTTACCTGTGATCTTTCAACGTGCAGGCTACCAAACCGGCGTCGTAGGCAAATGGCATTTAGGACTCGGCCCGTCAGGCGGCCCCGATTGGAATGGTGAAATTAAACCAAGCCCAAACGAAATTGGTTTCGGGCACTCATTTATTATGGCTGCGACCGGTGATCGCGTACCTACCGTATATGTAGAAAATCGTCGCATCGTCGGACTCGATCCGGTTGATCCGATTAAGGTAGCTTACGATAAGCCAATTGGTAACGAAGTTACGGGCAAGAAAAACCCTGAGTTACTAAAAATGCAGCCCAGCCACGGCCACGACATGGCAATCGTCAACGGCGTATCGCGCATTGGCTATATGACTGGCGGCAAGGCTGCGCTCTGGAAAGATGAAGACATGGCAGACGTGTTTACCTCACAAGCGATCAAGTTTATCGAAACCAACCAAGCGCAACCGTTCTTTTTGTATTTCGCCTTGCACGACCCGCACGTTCCGCGCCTGCCGCATCCGCGCTTTGTCGGCAAAACGACGATGGGCGCGCGTGGCGATGCGATCATTCAGGCCGACTGGTGTGTCGGTGCGGTACTCGACGCGCTCGAACGATTGCGACTAACTCAAAATACGATAGTTATTTTTTCGAGCGACAACGGCCCGGTGGTAGACGACGGGTATAAAGACGAAGCAGTTGCCAAACTAGGCTCACATAAACCGGCTGGCCCTTTGCGCGGCGGCAAATACAGCAATTTTGAAGCGGGTACGCGCGTGCCGTTTATCCTGCGCTGGCCGAAACAAGTAACTCGCGGTACTTCGAACGCGTTGGTTTGCCAGATAGATTTTCTGTCTTCCTTTGCCAGTTTCTTAAAGCAACCGCTGGCTGAAAAAGACGCGCCAGATAGTTTCGATGTGATGCCAGCCTTATTGGGGAAAGGTAAAATTGGTCGCGCCACGTTAGTCGAGCAAGCTGGCTCGCTCGCTTTGCGGCAGGGAAGTTGGAAATATATCGAACCCAGCAATGGGCAGAAGCTTGCGCGTGCGACGAATACCGAAACCGGGAATGACAGCGTGCCGCAGCTTTATGATTTATCGAAAGACTTGGGGGAAGTAACCAACCTCGCCGATAAGAATCCTGACCGAGTCAAAAGCATGGCGGCTGAATTACAAAGGATTCGGCAGAGTGGGAAAACTAGAAACTAGGTTGCATTTAGTTTGGCGTGCAATTGTGGGAAGCATGGGACGCAGGCCACTTGCCAGCTTGCCGTTTGGTCGCGCGACGCGGCGAGAGCGTGATTGGGTGAGCTGCGTTGAGTTTAGGTTCATCGCGTCCGTGTTATGCCGGCGTAAAGTCAGCGTATACGTCGCGGCTTCCGCGCGCTGGTCGAATCTTCAGAAGCGCACGGCATCTGGACGTTGTGGTCGAGCATATTCCCTGAAAACGAGGCAAGCGTACGTTTGCACCTGCGCCACGGCTTTCGTGAGGTCGGGCGGCGCGAACGCTTTGCGCAACTGCACGGCGTATGGCGCGATACGGTGGTGCTGGAAAGGCGCAGCGTGGTCGTAGGTCAATAAACAAAGGCCAATCATCATTAGTCGCTTTGCTGCGTTCGGCTTGACAGAAACAGGAAGGCCGTTCGACTATGCCTCAACCCAATTTCAAACGTAGTAAACGGTTTCGGGCTTTCCCCCTTTGCGGAATCCCCACAGTCAGGACTCTGAAACGGTATCCACTAGCTACTGATCAGAGGGTTTTATCAGCTTCTTTCCCCCTTACCCCATAGTTTTTTGCGTAAGTCGTGAGTCTCGTCAATCGGCCTCTATAACCCTGATGGTTGATGAGCGGGATTCGGAAGATTAACTATTTTCCCCCCAGGAGTTTCACCGTATGTGGAAAGAGTTTAAGGAGTTCGTTAGTAAAGGAAATGTGCTGGATTTGGCCGTCGGTGTAATCATCGGCGCAGCCTTCGGCAAAATTGTTGGTTCATTGGTTGACGACGTATTAATGCCAGTGGTCGGAATGATTTTTGGCGGGTCGAAGTTCGCAGATTTGGCGTTTACGTTAGGAACGAAGACCAATGAAAAAAATGAAGTAGTAGCCAACTTGCTCAAGTATGGCAGCTTCATTCAGGCCATCGTAGACTTTCTGATTTTAGCTTTCGTGATCTTTATGATCGTGAAGTTTTTCAACAAGCTGCGCGCTGCTGAACCGCCACCAGGCCCCTCAGCCAGCGAAACGCTGTTGGGCGAAATCCGCGATTTGCTGAAGCGGTAACCGCCGGGTGGTTAGAAAGCCGTTTCGATTTTTTCTTAGAGCAGGTAAAGAGGTTTTCTCTTTGCCTGCTCTGTTCTATTCTGGCAGCGGTTTATGGATGAGTGAGTCAACCTAAATTTTTTCCCGGTCAGCCGATCAACTACTTACGGAGCCTAGTTATGTCCTTGCCGACTTCTGTGCCGACTTTTGTGTTAGACGAACCGCTGCAAGTTTTTATCTCTTATTCACATCAGGATGCGGCGTTGTTGCGAACTTTGGTTACCCACCTGACGGTTTTGCAAAGGCAAAAGGTGATAGATGCCTGGACGGATCGTGACATTTCTGCCGGAGAAGAATGGAAGCGGGCCATAGACGAAAATCTGAGTGCGGCCCACTTGATTCTGCTGTTAATCAGTGCAGATTTTCTAGCCTCTGATTACTGCTACGAAATTGAAATGAAAGAGGCGCTGACGCGGCACGCCGCCGAGGTTGCCTGTGTGATTCCGATCATCTTGCGCCCTTCAGATTGGCAGGCGTCTCCGCTGGGGCAGTTACAGGCCTTGCCGACGGGCGGGAAACCGGTGACACGCTGGGAAGATCAGGATGAAGCATTTCTTGATGTGATCAAAGGCTTGCGCCAGGTCGTGACCGAACGCGGTGCCCAGTTGGTAAATCGCAAACCGCCGCTGGTGTTTTTCAAACAAGGTGTGCATTTCAAGGACATGGGAGATTACGACGAAGCGCAACGCGCCTTTGAGGCCGCCTTGCGAAACTTTCGCGCCAAACATCCCGGCCCGCATGCTGACGTAGCGGAATGCCTTTATGAATTAGGGGAATGCGCTTTTCATCTGGAAGATTTTCAAACCGCCGGCCAGCATTTCAAAGAAGCGTGGCAGATAAACGAGCAGGTATACGGCGGCAACCATCCCAAAGTAGCTTTATGCCTGCAAAGCCTTTCTGCCGTTTCGCGCGAGCAGGCGGCTTTTGCGCAAGCTCGTGAATATGGCGAACGGGCGTTGCAAATTTATCAGGAACACGCCGATGAATTGAGTCCCAACTGGGCGAGTACGCTGAATAACTTGGGCAATATCGCCTTTGATCAAGGCCATTTTGCGGAAGCCCAAAATTATTATGAGCGCGCGTTGGCATTGGATGATGCCCAAACTGGCTCGTCCCTTGACCCTACTGTTATCCCGATTACCGTAAATAATTTGGGCAAAGCACATCACCGGCGGGGGGATTTCGCGCAAGCGCGCGTCCTTTATGAAAGGGCATTACGGCTTTTGCGGGATTTGGTCGAGGCCGATCATCCTTACATCGCGGAAGTAAAAAAGAATCTAGCGCAGTTGCCTACTTTGTGAGGCGTGAGGGTTTTCGCACGCGGGCTTTGCGCATTGGGTCACCATAAGACGAGGCATAAAATGTATATTCACCGCAACCAGATTTTTATCGCTGCTTCGAGCCCCGCGTTATATCAGGCCGTAGCCACAGCGCTGAATGAATTATCTACGCAATGTTACTCAGGGTTTGGCGAACTCGGACGGCGGGGCGTGCCAACCGAAAACCCTTTGCTGGCGGACATCAAAATCGCGCAAGCCGTGGTCGCGGTAGTTGACGGAAGCGCCGGGGATGTATTGGTACAGGCTGAACAGCAATACGCGCCAGCGCGCCAGTTGCCTTGTTTTGCTTACGCGGCTCCCTCGCTCGCCAATCCGCCCGCTGGCAGCAAACCCTTTGCTGATGCGGCGGATTTGCAAAAACAAGTCAAGCGAGATTTGCGCGCCTGGCTGTTCGGTGAATTTCTGCCTCCGCTGTTTGGGAAAATTGAACGCGGTGAAATTCCCCGCGAAGATGCGCTCGCACTTATCAGTGCCATCAAGGATGCCGCCGATGTCAGCCCAGAGTGGCGCAACCGCCTCGCGGCTCAAGGCTATCGCCTGTCAGGGAAGACGAATGAGGGCATTCTGAGACGGCTTATCCCGGTCGGCTTACGAGCTTTCGCCCGTATGCTTTTCTTTATTTTCGTGCCTTTGTTGCTGTTGCTATTGGCCTATCAACGTTCTGGCCCAAGCGGCCCTGAAAGTGTAGCTATCAGCCAGTCTTCGCCTTCGCCCACTATTGATATAGCGAGGGCGAAACCGTCGCCAGAGTTCACGCCGCTTGCCTCGGGACTGCCAACACCTTTTCCCAGTGACGTAGCGAAAGAGACTGAAACGCCAGTCATAACGCGCGCGACGCCAGTGCCGTCCGCGAGCAAGTCACCGGCAACAGCGAAGCCCGTTACGACGCCTGCGCCCAAACCCACCATTGCCGCAACGCCCAGACCTACTCCCCTGCCCAAACCCACCGTAGTGGCGACGCCCAGACCTGCGCCCGCTCCAGTGGTACGGTTGACGATCACGCCGAAAGACGTGCGATTCAACGCGGCAGGGACGAGGACGATTACTTTTACGAACCGTAATACCGCTCAAGTAGAAGTGCGTGACGTGAGCTTCAACAGCAATACCGGTGAGTTCACGCTGGAAGACGGCTGCCGTAATCGTATGCTGTCGCCCGGTCAAAGCTGTCAGGCGAATATCGCTTACCAGCCTTCCGGCAAAGCGGGAGCCGCGCAGTTGGTCATTACCTACGGAGATAATCGTCAGCAAGTCGTCGCCAGTCGCAGCAGTGTTGCCACGCCTACGCCCGGCAACGTAACGATTACGCCCAGCAGCCTGAACTTTCGGGTCGTAAGCCAGGGCGGCAGCCAGTCGAATTCTGTCAACGTGCAAAATAATGGGACGGCGACAGTCATCATCACTCAAATCGAACTCAAGACCCGTAAGCTTATCGTTTTAGGCGGGAATCCTAAATTTTTCCGCACTGAAAACGGCTGCCTGAACCGCAGGCTGCTGGCTGGCAGTAGCTGCCGTATTGAGATCACCTACGCGCCGCAGGACAGCGGTGAACATAAAGCACAACTTGAAATTGAGCTCAGAGGCGAAGGCACTCAGGCAAAACAGCGTTTGGAGCGAGTCGAGTTGAGGGGAGAAGCCCGCAATGTGCGCTGACCTGGCGGCTCCTTTGCTCGAAGTCATTGCCTGCACCGTTGAAGATGCCATCGCCGCTGAACAGGGCGGAGCTGACCGGCTCGAAATCGTCAGTCATCTCGAACTCGGCGGATTGACGCCTGCGCTGGCGTTGGTGAAAGCGATGCAAGCCGCAGTCCGGCTGCCGTTGCGGGTGATGGTGCGCGAAGAAGAAGATTTTTTTGCGTCCGGGCAAAAAAAGTTGGAAAGGTTATGCGAGGTCGCGCGTTCATACGCTGATTTATCGGTAGACGGCTTGGTTCTAGGCTTTCTCACACAGCAAGACAGTGAAATTAAAGTAGCACACGAGATGTTAGAAGCTGTGCTGGCGGCTGCGCCCCAAACACGCTGTACCTTTCATCGGGCGTTTGAAGCCGTGACGAACCAGCGAACCGCCATCGCCGAATTGAAACGTTATCCACAGATTGATTATTTGCTGACGAGCCACGGCATCAGGCCTGCCAATCGTATAAGTGACTGGCCTCCACCGTGGACGGACAGAATTGAAGGGCTAGCTGAACTGGCTGTCGCGGCCGCGCCGGAAATTAAAGTCTTAGTCGGCGGGGGCGTGACGGCTGAATGGATCGAAACTTTATGCCGAGAACCGCAAATCAGGCGAACACTTTCAGCGATTCACGTAGGGCAAGCCGCACGCGCCGGGCACTCGTTGCACGGCGCAGTGCTGGCCCCACTAGTGCAAAAGCTGAAGCAAATAATGGCGTGACGTTGAGCGCCGTGAAAAATCTCATGACCGCTTCTATCACTGCCGCTGGCATCGAATGGCAGTTACCGCAACTCGTGCTAGAATCCGCCGCGTTGGCTCCTGCAATGTCACCTATTAACTTAGGCGCGACAATGCCGGTCTACGAGTCAACCTACGAGGAATCAATGGTGACGACTGTTGCGGCGCGGGCTGTGCCAGAAAAAAAAGCAGAAACAAAAGCAGACGAATTCACGTCGCGTTTTGCGCGTCAGTTGGCGACGTTGTGGCAAGGCGTCGCGCAGCGTTACGGCGTGACCGAAGCCGAATTCCGACAGCGCGTCGAACACGTGGTCACGCGTACCCTCGGCAAAGAAAACACCAACACTGATTGCACCGAATTATTCAACAGCCTGCGCGCCGACGAGCTCTGTATCGCGGTCGCCTGTGAGAAAGGCGAGAACACCGCGTGGCTGCATTTCGAGCGCGAATATAAACACGGTATGCAGGCCGCTGCGCGCGCGCTCACCAAAGACGACGCCGAAGCCGAAGACCTGACCCAATTTGTATACGGCGAGCTTTACGGCTTGCGCTTCGACGGCGACCGGCGCATCAGCAAGTTGCTGCATTATTCGGGGCGCGGTTCGTTAGGCGGTTGGTTGCGCGCCGTGATTTATCAGGCGTTCATTGACCGCAAGCGCCAAACGGCGCGCTTTGAGCAAGTCGAAGAAGTCGCAGATTTCGACCGCCTCGCCGCTAACAGCCACGAAGTTCTCAACGGCCTCAACGGACATCACGTATCGCTGCATTCGCCCATCGTTCAACCCGATGACATCGAAGACACGCGCTTGCGGCAGGCTTCAGAAGAAGCGATGCGCAAGGCTTTTGCCGCGCTCGAGGCCAAAGACCGGTTGATGCTGAACTATTACTATTTCGATGAGATGACGTTGCGCGAAATCGGTCTGCTGATGAACGTACACGAAGCGACGATCAGTCGCTGGCTCGCCAAGACGCAAAAGCAGGTAAAGAAAAAGACCGAAGACTTTTTGCAGAAGCTCTATGGCTTGCGTCGCGCTGAAATCGCTGAATGCATGGCGCTCGCCGCGCGTTCTGAAATTGATGTGCGCAAGTTGTTAGGCGAAGCGACGAAAGCCGCCGCCCAACCAGTACCCTGAGAATAAGACTTCGTTATTGCAAGCAGCGGCTGGTCGGTCGTTCTGACCTACGACACACGCCGAAGAGTAATCCCCTTGTTATTCTCACTGAGTTATCACCGTGGCAGATCAAACGAACAACTCCCAAAAGTTTTCTGAGCAAACGCCTTTCGACGTGGTGCTGAGTCGCCAATTGCGCGGCGCGGGCGAAGCTGCTTTGTCCAAAAGCAACGGCGCACTCTGCGCGACTTTCGATGCCGACACGGCCAACGCCTATCTCGAACGCGCCTTGTTCTCGACCGCCCAACAAACCTTTGAAGCGCACCTCGCCGATTGCACCGGATGCCGCCGCCACGTGACGGCGCTGATGATGCTCAACGCGCAACTGGCTCCCGCGCCAATCGCCGAGCCAGCGCCGCGCGTGGTGGCGCAGCCTTCGCTATGGTCGCGTTGGACGAAGCAATACAACGAGTGGCGCGAGTCATTTGATTTGAACTGGGGACTCGCCAGCGCTGGCGCGGCGCTGGCAGCGTTGCTGGTGACCTTCACGGTTTATCAATGGAATGGTCGTACTGCCCCCGCGACTTCGGCTGATGTCGCGCAGGTTTCGAATGCTCCCGCTCCGTCATCTGAGTTTCGCTCGGTTGAAGCCTCTCCTACTGAAAATGTATTTGCTGATAACGCGGCTGCGCCTCTGATGCAGGCCAATACCCTTGCGGCTGGCAATGCTTCCGCAGCGACTTCGCTGTTAGCGGAGAGAGCCGTGAGCGTTGTGCCTACGCCGCCGACCTTGCCCAACTTGGGCGAAGCGCGTCCGCAACTTACTCCGAATGGATTTGCGTCGAGCGCGCCTGCGCCGATGCGCGTGATTGATATTCCCGATGACGTAGTTGCGTTCAACAGCGGGACGATCACTGCGCCGACCTTTCCGCTCACGTCGAGCCGCAATTTTTTTGGCGGCAACTTTACGTCAAATGGTGGTGGGCAAGTTATGCCCGTGTCGTTGGGCCATAACGGAGGCTTGCGGATGGGTTCTGAGTTACAGCCGACGGTGGGTTCGCTTAACGTAGTGAAAGACCAATTAGAGCGCCAGTCGCGTGTGGCAGATTTGGGAGCCAATGACTCGAACTCAAACACACTGGCTCGCGAAGAGGCCGATAAGAACAACGCCAAAGCAAGCAAAGCGGAACAGAGTCGTACGCGGGCGATTATCAATGCCTTGACCGGACAACGTTCTGCTTTGGGTTTCGTCGCGGGCAAAGGCGCAGAAGCGCGCACCAAAGAAGCTGAAAAGGCCGCTACTGATGAACCGCTCGCCAAACCGATGGTGAAGCGCGTCAATGGGCACACCTTCTATTTCGAGCGCAGTTATTGGATTGATGAAAACTATCGCTCAGACACGACGATGCCACTGGTGAAACTCACGCGGGGCACCGAACGCTATCAAAACCTGTTGATCGAGAACCCTACACTTGAACAGTTCTTCCAACTGGGCCAAGTCATCGTGGTGTGGAAGGGCAAAGTATACGAAGTCAGGAAGTGACGCTTCCGTGGCAGACGGTCAAGTGAAAAGAAAAAGGGGGAGCGTGAGATTTTATCTCTCACGCTCCCCTTTTTTAGTTCTCAGTGACGTCTATCCTTGCCGAAAGTCTCGGCGCTCAGATGCGGCTGATGGACTCGAAGTATTTGACGAACATCTTGATGCCGCCAGCAGTTTGTCCCCAATCGTAATTTTCGTTCTTTGCGTGGTAGCCGTGTTCGGGCAGGCTCAAGCCTAAGAACGTGAACGGCGCGCGCAGGTGTTTTTCCATCGTGACAATCGCACCAATCGAACCGCCTTCGCGTGTGAACGCTGGCGTCGCTTTGAAAGCGTATTTCATCGCATCGCTGGCGGCTTCGGCATAAGGACCGGTGGAAGTGCCGAGGAAGGGTTCGAGTTTTTGAATCGCTTCGACTTTTACGTCGGGGTTGATGTTCGCTACGAAATCTTTGACCAGTTTGGCAATTTTATCGGGACGTTGTTTGTTGACCAGGCGGCAACTGATTTTAGCTTCGGCGCGATAAGGCACGATGGTCTTGACGCCGGGGCCGTTATATCCGCCCGAAATGCCGTGTACCTCAAACGTAGGCATTGCCATCACAGCTTTCAACACATCGGCTTCAGTCAGCATGTTCGCGCGCAGCGTTTTGAGTTCGTGCGCTTTTTGATAGCCCTTCGTGGTGAAGCCGGAATCAACGAAATTTTGTACTTCGGCTTTGGTCGGTTGCTGCACATCGTCATAAAAGCCGGGGATTTTTACCTTGCCGGTTTTCGCGTCGTAACACTGGCTGATAACTTGCGCGAGTTCGCCAATCGGATTGCGCGCCGCGCCGCCCACCAAACCTGAGTGAACGTCTTTGCCGTGGGTTTCGAGCTTAAACAAAAACGCCTGCAAACCGCGCAATCCATAAGGCACGGCGGGCTGTTTCCGCGAAATCCAGATCGTGTCCGACACCAGCACCGAATCGGTTCTCAGATGGGCTTTGTTACGTTTGACGAAGTATTCAAAGTTCGGGCTGCCGATTTCTTCTTCAAGTTCCCAGACGAATTTGTAATTGAGCGGGATGCCTTGCTGAACCGCATAACGCACCGCGAGCATCGCCGTCAGCGCCGGGCCTTTGTCGTCGGTCGTGCCGCGCCCTTCATAACGGTCGCCGGTTTTGTGAAAGGTGAACGGCGCTTTGTGCCATTCCGACGGGTCGGCGGGCTGCACGTCGAGGTGGTTATAGATCGCCACCGTCGGATAACCGCGCCCCGTCGTGATCGAACCGAAACAAACCGGATTGCCCGGCGTGCGCACACATTCGGCTTGCGCTCCCATTGCGCGCAGGTATTGCGCCGCCGTCTCGCCGCACTTGACGATGTCAGCGCGACGCTCTGGTTCGCTGCTGACGCTGGGGATTTCTACGAGTTGGGCGAGCTTCTCTTCAAACTCGGGGCGGACGCTTTTGATGTAAGCGTCTAAAGGTTGATACAGTGCATTCGTGTTCATTCATGACTCCAATTGTGGCAACGGATTAACTACGCTGATAGGGCAGTGTCCGCGATAGTACGGTGTTGACGCAAGCGCCGCGCGGCGTTTTTTTGCAAAAAACCGCGTTGAAAGAGTCATTGTTTCTGACAACACCACGATTAGCCCAACAAGAACCCAGATTTTCTGGGGATGAATTTTTGCTATGACTGAAAAACTTTATTGGGGGAATTCGTCCCTGCTCAATTTTTCTGCGGTAGTTTCAGCCGTGTCGGAGGGCGATGCGCTTACGTCGCTCGTGTTGAATCGCACGGCGTTTTACCCGGAAGGCGGCGGGCAGCCCGGCGATCTGGGCAAGCTGAACGGCGTACCGGTTACCGCCGTAACGATAGCCGAAAACGACAGCATCAGACACGAGCTGGATGGTTTGCACGAATTCAAGGTGGGAATGGAAGTCAGTGGCGTTGTTGATGCCGCGCGGCGGCTTGAAATGACCCAGCAACACACCGGCCAACACATCTTGTCGCAAGCCGCCTTTCAACTTTTCGGCGCAGAGACCAAAGGCTTTCGCATCACGGATGAAGTCACGCAAATTGACCTGACGCTCGAAGCCGATAATGCCGTCGTACCCGATGCCTTGCGCCGAGCCGAAGACCTCGCTAATCAAATCGTATTCGAGAATCGCGCTATTCGTACTCACGAACTAACGCCCGACGAAGCCGCGAAACTGCCGTTGCGCAAAGAGAGTTTCATCACGGATTGCGTACGCATTGTCGAGATCGAAGATTTCGATTGGTCGCCGTGTGGCGGAACGCATGCGCAGCGCACGGGCGAGGTTGGATTGATCGCCGTGCGCAACTGGGAACGCGCCAAACAGATGGTGCGTGTCGAGTTCGTTTGCGGCGTGCGTGCGTTGCGCGATTACCGCGAAGCCAATCAGATCACGCGCGAGTTGGCGCGGAGCTTCACCGTTGGGCGCAGTGAAATTCAAGCAGCCGTCGCGCGCGTGCAGGACGAAAGCAAGCACTGGCAACGTCGTGCGCGTGCGTTAGCGACAATCGCCGCGCAAGTCGAAGCGGCGGCGTTGTGGGAAGCGGCTGACGAACACGACGGACGCCGCGTTGTGACGCACATTTTCACTGACCGCGATTTTGAAGAAGCTAAACTCATCGCGCATCGTTTAGTCGAACATTCGCAAACAGTAGCCTTGCTGGCGACGATTGAAAACGGCGCGGCGCGACTGGTCTTCGCGCGTTCGAGCGATGAGTTGCCAAATGCTTCTTTGGATATGAATGCGTTGATGAAAGTCGCGTGTGAACGGCTGCAAGGGCGCGGCGGCGGCAAGCCCGATTTCGCACAAGGCGGCGGCAATGCGCCGACGGGTGTTGATGCGTTGATAGATGTGCTGGCGGAACTGAAGGCGCGTGTCTGAAGCAATCCATCCCCAAAAAAGAATGGGCTAAACAACTACGCGAAGAAGTTGTTTAGCCCATTCTTTTTTTGCCTTACAAAAAAATCGTTAGGCTTTTGCTTTCGCCATCGCTTTTGCTTTCGCGGCTTTGCGTATCTGCTTCGGGTTCTTGCGTGACTTGCCGTAGCTACTCACTGAAATCTTGCCTTTTTTCGTACGTTTATCGCCTCTGCCCATAGTTGGTTATCTCCTTTCTGTTTTTGTAATGCGTCATCGCCTAACGCGATTCTAGGACGCCGATACGGTTTTCATGATTGCGTAACATCTTGAAGGCCAACTCTGCCAACTCTTCGAGACGCAATTGTGACTTCAGAGCTTGGTCTAAAAGAATGTCGTAATGTTCCAGTCTGGTTTTGTGTTCGACCCGCATTTCTTCAATAAGTTGGTTGTGCCTGAGTTCCACTGCGCGGTTTTCTGTGGCTTGGGTTAAATCATTGGCGGCGAGCTTCAGCATGATTGCTTCAAGCTGTTTCAGTCGTTCCTGCGTTTCCTGATCCATAACGGCTTTCCTTTCGAGTTGATGTTTGTGAGCAAAGTCATTCTATGAATCTCTCAGCGATGCGGCAAGGCTCACTTTTTCTTCGCCGTTTTTTTCGCAGGCTTGAGCGCGGGGTCAGGCAGGTAATTCACCTGCAAGTCATAGCTTTCGGCGAACTCTTTTTTCTTGCCGACCAGTCCGTAAAGTTTGAGTTGGTATTTGCCCGCCGTAATCGCGCGGCGCGCGAAGGTTAATGGAATGCTCGGCGAAGTGGATTTGAGCAACTTCTCGCTCCACGCAACGCCTTTGCCTTTGGGGTTGAGCAGTTCGACGAAATAGCTCTGAAAGCCTTTTTCCTGAAGCGCCGTCGTAGATTGCATGACCACGGTGAACAAGGCGTAGTTGTGCGGTACGTCAATCGTCGTGGCTTGGTCTTTTTTCGCCGGGTCGGTTTTGGCAGATGGATCAGCGGCGAGCTTGACTGACGCCGCGTCGAGCGTGACAAGCGGAGCGCCGAATTGCGGTTTCGAAAGTTGATTCAAGTCTTGCAACAGCCGCGCGTTTTCGCCCGCGAGCGAAGCCTGTTCGGTCAGGATGGCATCGGTTTGTTGCTGTTCCATCTGGTTTTGCAACTGGTTGATCTGGGTCTTGGCTTCGTCAATGCGCGACTTGATGTCTTCGGCGGTTTCGGTTTTGGCGACTTGTTGTTGTTGCGTGAGGCGATGCTTGAGTACCTTGTTCTCGAAATAGAGCGCGCCTAACCACGTGCCGAGCGAGAGCGTCGCAATTGCGCAAGCCGTAAACACCACCGAGAGTTTCGGATAACGAACGAGAAAATCAATCGCGCGCGCAAGGCGTGTCGGTTCAGTTGCTTCAGCCTGATGGTCGGCGGTCGTCAATGAACCTTGTTGTAAATGCCCTTGCTGCAACGACCCTTGCTGCAATGAAATGATCGCCGTTTCGGTTTTATCCGGTGGTGACAATGAAAGTGGGTTGGCGGATTCGTGCATGCCAGATTGGTGGATAAAAGCCGGTTGTTTCTCTTGCTTGCTCAGGTTCAACATCTTCAACAGCTTCAACATCGGGGTTTCAGTCAACTAGGTAATTTATCGGCAAGCTGAATCGGTCAATGACGCCTGATGTAAAGGCGTGTGGGGCGTGATGAATCAATGCTGGCCTGTCTATGAGGTAAGCGAGAGGATAAACAGCCGCGCGTTTTTAGACAAGCGCATAAACGTTTTGTTGTGCAAGTACGCGGCCTTCATCCGTCAACTTGTCTAAGTGCGCGCGTACCGAAAGCTCTGCGAGTTGATGCATCGCGGGCGCTACGTTGGTGTAAACGGCTTGCACGATGGCGGGAATCGTTAGCGGTTCGTCGCGTAAGGCGTCAACGATTTTGGCTTCGCGGGTTAAACGGTGCGTGATGTATTCCTCAATCTTCGCGCGTGCGTCCGCAATCACTGGGCCGTGACCGGGCAGCAACGCGGTGAGTTTGGGCAACGCCAGATAACGTCGCAACGAAGCGAAGTAATCCGTCATATTGCCTTCGGGCGGAGCGATGACGACGGTTCCTAAGCCTACGACACAATCGCCCGTGACGAGCGTACCGGTGCGTTCTTCGTGCAAGCTGAGATGGCCGCGCGCGTGGCCGGGCGTCCACAACGCGCGCAAACGCCATTCGAGTGAATTGCTTTGATTGCGCAAGACGATCAACTCATCGTCTTCGATCAAACGATCTACGCTGACTTCGCCGTTGATTTCACTGGCGGTCAGCCGATGCGCGGCGACAGGAATGCCGAAGCGTTCGGCCAAGTGCATTACGCCGCCGATGTGATCGGGATGCAGGTGCGTAATGATGATTTCTTTGAACCGTCGGCCTTCAGCGAGAAAGCTTTCGACAATTAAATCGAAGCGCGCCTGTTCATCGGGATAAGGCGAACCCGGATCAACGATGACCATTTCTTCGCAGCCGATGAGATAGCAGTTCGTATGCGTCGCAGGCGGAATCGTAGGCGTACGCAGCGGCGCAATGAAAAAGCCTTCGCGCAACTCGACGCGCTGTTCCCAAAACTCGCGCGTAGCCTGCGTCGTGGCGTGCAGCCGTTCAGCGAAATCACTCGCGCCCTCTGTCAACGCCTGCATCGCAGTGAGAATCGGCGTCACGATGAGCGTCTCGCCCTCTGTCCATCGTTGCAGTGCCTCTTGCGGTGCGAGCCATTCACCTTCGGCGAGTTCGCCTGTGATGATTTCGACTTCCTGTTCGTCATCGCCTTTTTCGGAAAGCCACACGGCAAAGAACCGCGTATTGAAACGACGCGGCGCGGGCGCAGGCGTACACCACGTGGGCAGTTCGGTGAAACGTGCGAAATCGAGCGTCAATTGGTTTTGCGCTAACAAGTCGGCAAAGCTGATTTCATCGTTGAGCAAAGCGATTCGTAAGGAGCGGCGATGAGCGGCTGATAACGAGCCTGCTCCTCCAGCCAATAACAAGCCGGTTTCCTCGAATACCTCACGGATAGCGCAGGTGCGCAAGGCGGCAGCTTGATCGTTAGGCAGATGATAATCAGCTTCGTCCAAACGTCCGCCGGGAAAGGCGTGAAAGCCGCCGAGAAATTTGAGCGCGTGTGAACGCTTAACCCAAAACACTTGCGGATTGTCAGGGCGACGCAACAGCACGACGGCGGCGGCGTCAAAGGGTTGAGCGGTGTGATTCATGATTATTGATTTAGAAATTTTTGCACGGCGGCAACCACCGTCGCGTTATCGCACGAAGCGTAAAGATGTCCGCAACTGCCGGTGACTTCGAGCGCTTCAGCTTTGGCGTAGCGGGCGAATGCGAGAGCCGCGTCGGGGTTGACCATGTGGTCTTGCCGTTCGACGACAACCAGCAATTTGGCTTTGACGCGCCACGCGGCTTGCGCGAGTGAGCCACTGTCACGAGCTACGTCGTGCGCGATCATGGCTTTCAGTTGCGCAGCCCAGTTGTCAGAGCGAAAGGTTTGGTAATTCGTTTCTTCGGTTTGAATGAACTTGTCGAACTCAGCCGTCGGCGTTTGTTGATTGCGAAAGGTCGGCGAAGACAGCGCCAGCGCGTGCAAGCGCGCGACCATTGCGCCCGCATTGTCGCCGTTGCCGGTGAGGCGGCGCGCGTCTTCGATGGCTTTGAGTTGCGTCGTCCACAGCAACTTGTCGTAAGAGGATTGTTGCGGCGTACCCACAATTGGCACGGCGCGTTCCATCATTTCAGGATAGGCCACCAGCCATTCAAAAGTTTGCATGCCGCCCATCGAGATGCCCATCACGGCGTAAAGTTTCTTGATGCCGAAGGTCTTCGTTACGAGTTCGTATTCGGCATTCACCATGTCTCTGATCGTGATGGCAGGGAAGCCCGCTGGCTCGTTGGCAACGTTGCTGGGCGAACTCGAAACGCCGTTGCCGAGCGCGTCTACGAGAATGACGAAGTAGCGCGCGGGATCAACGAGTGACTCTTTGCCTACCGCAAATGCCAATTGTTCGCTCTTGCCGTTGAACCACGTAGGAAACAGCACGGCGTTCGTCTTGTCAGCGTTGAGTGTGCCGTATGTGCGATAGCCCAGCTTGCAATTTTGAATCGTCGCACCGCCTATCGTTTTGAATGCGCCGAGTTCGACGAACCGTTGTTCGCCTTGCGCGAAAGCGGTCACGCAACCGAGGCAGAGCCAGAGTGCGAGCGCCAAAAAACTTTGTCTCATTTAAGTTTCCTTTCTAAAGGTGAATCGGATTTGATTGTGAGGCAAGACTAAAAGAGATGATGCGAAAAGAAAACAGACTGATAGCTAGGGCAAATGGGCTGTGTTAAATTCCCGCTCGTTCCCGCTGATTTCACCAAAAATGACAACTCCTACATCACACGAAGTCACCCAATTGCTGCACGCTTGGAGCGGCGGCGATGAAGCGGCGCTCGCCGAACTAGCGCCGCTGGTCGAAAGAGAATTACGCCGACTGGCGCGGCGCTCACTAGCGCGCGACCAGGCGGCGCATTCGCTGATGCCTTCTGATCTCGTCAATGAGGCTTATGTGCGCTTGATTGATTGGAAGACGGCGCAGTGGGAAAACCGCGCGCACTTTTTTGGAGTGGCAGCACAACTGATGCGCCGCATTCTCGTTGACCACGCGCGCCGCCGACAGGCCGAGAAACATGGCGGCGAGGCAATTCGTATTTCGATGAGCGCGATTGAGAACGAACCGCTGAACAAAGACCCTGAACTGTTGGCGCTGGACGACGCTCTCACGGCGCTTTCGGCTTTTGATCAGCGCAAGTGCCAGGTCGTTGAATTGAAATTTTTTGCCGGACTCAATGAAACTGAAATCGCTGAAGTGATGAAACTCTCGTTACGCACTGTGCAACGCGAATGGAATTTTGCGCGCGCGTGGCTTTACAGCGAACTCAATCAAGCGGCCTGAGGTTTCGAGTGGCTTGTTTTTCAAATTGGTTTAAGTGGTGAACAAATCACTGACGCGGCATTTGAAGCCGGGCAAGAGTGTTTCGCTCGTCAAGTCTTTGTTGGCAGTGACAACACTGATTTTCGTAAGCGAGTCGTAAATGGTCACTTGTTGATCTTCGATAGTAACCAGCCAGACTTGCTGCACGCCTGCCGCAAAGTATTCGCGTACCTTGTTCATCACTTTTGAATAAATGTCGGTGGGCGAAATGATTTCAATGGCAAGGTCGGGCGCAATCTCCCATTTGCTCATCGGCTCGCCTTCCGCCGGGATGCGTGCCGCAGACACAAATCCGATGTCCGGCAATCGCTCAACCGCACCTACCTGAAATGTTGTATCGGGCGTATAGATGTGCCCGGCCCTACTTTTTCTGAGATAGAGGTTGAGTTCAGTAATTAGCTCCACCCCAATTCTGCCGTGTCTTGCCCCTGCCATTTTGACCTCCTTGTGGCCGTTTACGATTTCGTAATCAAGGTCGTCTTCGTATGCAACTTGCGTACTCGCTGTCATAAACTTTACCTCCAGTTTGAACTGCTCGAAGAAACGGACGCATTCTAGTCCGGCATTACGGAAGTGCAAAAATCACTATCGTCGAAGAACCCAGCGGCGCATGCCAAAAGCCCGACGTACTGCCCGAAGCCACCGCGACGTATTGTTTGTTATTGATTGCGTAACTCAGCACGCCGCCATTCAGCGGCCCGCCTGTGTTGAAACGGTAAAGCACCTTGCCGGTTTTGGCATCGAGCGTAAGAAAGTCGCCTGACAATTCGCCGGTGAAAATTACGCCAGCCGAGGTCGTTGTCACTGCCGCGAGCATCGGTTTCGCCGCCGGATATTGCCAAGCGACTTTGCCCGTACTCGCATCAATTGCCGTGAGCCAGCCTTTCATCTGGTCAGGCGGAGCGCTTTGCACCATTCCGCCCATATAAATCTGCCCCATGATGAAGCGCGACTCAGCGGCCTTGCGGAAGAAGCCGCACCAATCCACGGCAGGCACATAAAGCATATTGGTGCGTGCGTTATAAGCCGGGCCGTTCCACAACACCGCGCCCATCACACCGGGGCAAGCGCGTATGCCTTCGCGCGTGACGGGCTTGTCGGCATTGAGCCGCGTCGTAACAGCGACTTCATACAAATGCTCTTTGGTCTCGCGGTCGAGTACGTGCAGCAAGCCATCTTTGCCTACGACCGAAACGAGCTTGCGCGTCTTGCCGCCGACGTTGGCGGTAAAGAGCGGACTGACCTGCGTCAAATCCCAGTCGTGCGTATCGTTCGGCATCGTCTGATAAAACCACTGCATTTTGCCGGTGCGTACGTTCAACACAACCATGCAATTCGTATAAAGATTTGCGCCTGCGCGGTCGTCGTTGAATAAATCCGGCGCGGGGTTGGCGACCGGGATGTAAAGCAAGCCCGCTTGCTGGTCGAGCGAAATTGCCGACCACACCGCGCCGCCGCCGTGCAGTTTTGATTCGGCTTTGCTCCACGTTTCAGCGCCCGGCTCGCCATCATTGGGAATCGTATTAAAGCGCCACACCGGTTCGCCGTCAGCCAATTTGAATGCGCCCATCCAGCCTTTTACGCCTTGTTCGCTGATGCCGAGGCCGAGCAGGATGAGGTCTTCAAAAACGAGCGGAGCCATATTGAACGCGCCTTCGTTTTTGGCGGCGTCCACGATTTTGCGTTCCCACAGCAACTTGCCCGATTCGATTTCGAGTGCATACAAATAGCCATCTGACGTAGCGCGCACGACGCGGCCTTGCGCGATGGCTACGCCGCGATTGGGCGGATGCACTTCGATGGATTTGGCCTTGCGATCAAAGCGCCATTTCAAACGACAGTTCGTCGCATCAATCGCAATGGTTGCGCCCGCCGTCGTGAAATACATCACGCTCCGATAAACCAGCGGATTGGCGTGAAACGATTTCGTATCGCCCGCCTGATACATACAAACCGGGCGCAACGTCGCGGCGTTGTTGGGTGTGATTTGTTTGAGGTCAACGTAACGCTGTCCGCCGTAATCGTGATTGGGCATCAGCCAGTCGGTCGAATTCGTTGCCGCTGCATTCAGTTCTTGTTGCGTGGGATACGTCGCCAGCTTGAGGTCGCTGGTGGTTTGAGGCTTGGCATCTTCTGTTGCGGAATGCAGCAAGCCTTGGGTGGTTGCCACTTGCGGTTGAATCTTGATGGCTTTGAGCGCCGCGTCATCCGGCGGCAATTCGCGCGCGCCTGCGCTGTATCCGTTCGCGCGCAACTGTGCCGCGACGATGTCAATGTATTGCTGCCGCGTCAGCGTACCGGCTGCGCCATAAGGCATTTGCGTACGCGTGATGTAAAACAATTCTTCGACCGACTTGCCGCCCCATTTTGCCATAAAGCGACTGCCTGTTAGCGCCGCTGCTGAACCACCTTCGAGTTGTTGTCCGTGGCACTTGGCACAGTGCGCGGCATAAAGCGTTTGCCCGCGCAGAGCTTGTGCTTCGGTGTAAACGCCACCTTGCATACTCGCGTGAGTCGTGAACGAACGGCTGGCGAACCAACTGACTAAACAACATAGCAACAAAAGAGAAATGCGTAATGGTAGTTTCATAAACATGTCGTCCTCTTCATTTTCTATCGTGCAGACAAGCGAGAATCGCCGCTGCCGAGCGATCAATGTCGCTTTCTGTGGTAGACCAATTTGAAACCGAGATGCGCAGCGCGTGCTTGCCTTGCCACGTAGTGCCGCCCGCCCAACAGGTTCCGTCTTCCTGCACGCGCCGAATTATTTCAGCCGTGAAGGCATCATCATCTTCACCGTTCTCAAACCGCACCAACACTTGATTGATGACCACGTCATTCAGAATTTGCACTTGGTCATCAGTCGCCAAACGTTCCGCGAAGCGTCGCGCCAAGTGACAGCAACGCTCGACGATACTCGCTACGCCATTGCTGCCCAAAGCCCGCAACGCGGCGTAAATCGCAAAGCAACGCGCCCGCCGCGAAGCCTCTGGCACCCAATTGTGATTGTCGCGCGCGGCCTCTGGACTCGGCACGTAATACGCCGCGTTCAACGTCATCGCGGCGTAATGCGCGGCGCGGTCACGTACGAACACTAAGCCGGAATCGTAAGGCACGTTCAACCATTTGTGGCAATCCACCGAAAATGAATCGGCCTGCTCAAGTTGCGCAACCAACTGACGATATTGCGCTGACGCCGCTACCCAGCCGCCGAACGCGCCGTCAACGTGCAACCAGCCCTGCTTGTTACGAACCAGCGGAACGATCTCTGACAGCGGATCGAATGCGCCCGTGTTGACGTTGCCCGCCTGCGCGCAAACCAGTACTGGCGTATTGATGCGCGTGAGTGCAGCTTCAAGCGCATCAGCTCGCATCCGTCCTTGCGTGTCGGTGGCTACGCGTGTAACGCGCTCACGTCCGAGGCCGAGCATTTGCAGGGACGCAAAAACCGAGATGTGCGATTCGTCACTGGTCACGACCGTGATGGCAGGTGCATCGAATAAGCCTTGCGCTTCGACATCCCACCCTACGCTTTTCAGCAATGCATGCCGCGCCGCCGCCAGTCCGGTGAAATTCGCCATCGTGCCGCCTGTCACCAACCCCATGCTCATCTCGTTCGACAAGCCCAACAGTTCGAGCAACCACGTTCTGACGACTTCTTCGACCGCCGCCGCAGCCGGTGACAGCACAAACGAAAAAGCGTTCTGATCCCACACCGAAGCCAGCCAGTCTGCCGCTACGCTGGCAGGCAACGCGCCGCCGGTGACGAATCCGAAATAGCGCGGCCCCGGCGTAGCTACCAAACCTGGCTCGACAGCCGCCACCATTTGTTCGATCACTTCGCGCGCATCCGTTCCATCGGCTGGCAAGCCGCCGCCCAGGCTTTCGAGCAGAGCAGAGAACTCAACCGGCGCGGCTACCGGACGCTCGTGCAAGCGCGCGAGGTAATCGAGCGCGAGCGCGGCAGTTCGTTGCAACAAGGCTTCATGGTTCATAGAGATTATCGCGCTGCGAATTTCTGTACGCTTCAG
This sequence comes from Acidobacteriota bacterium, assembly GCA_043718445.1. Taxonomy (GTDB): domain Bacteria; phylum Acidobacteriota; class Blastocatellia; order RBC074; family RBC074; genus JACPYM01. The sequence continues at coordinate 42,573 of JAYSVR010000186.1, forward strand.
TTATTAAACCCCGGTGGTGATTCAAAACGTTGCAATCGGATTCAACGGCGAACCCGTTCCGCCCGTGATCGGCAGCGGCGCGGCAGTCAGCAAAAACGTCCAGCGTTTGCGTTGCGCGGTGGCAGTGGCGAGCGCGCCCAAATCGCAGTTATCAAAGATGTGTACGCCCATCGCATTCAGCGTCAGCAGATGCACCGGATGCGAGACGCCTTCGATGCCCGAAGGCAACACGTCGCTGGCGGCATCGCTGCCGAGGATGGCGATGTCACGATCTCTCAGCCACTTCGCGCACGAAGCGTGCAAGCCCGCCGTGCCTTTCTCAGCATCCCACGCGCCTTTGGCGGCGCGCCGCGCCCAGCGTCCGGTATTGATAAACAACGCATCGCCCGCGCCGACCTTGATTCCGGCGCGCTTTTCCCACGCGTCCAAATCCGCCGGATAAATCGCTACGTTGCCATCGAGATAAGGCACGCCTTTGAGCGCAGCCATATCCATCAGCACGCCGCGCGTGAAGATGCCTTGTTTCAAATTGGTAATCGCCAGCTTTTGCGCACCCTTGGCGGTGACTTCCTGTTGCGAGAATCCGTTATACATCTTGCCCTGATAAAAGATGTGGCAGAGCGCGTCCATATGCGTGTGCTGGTATCCATGAAAGAGTACCGACAACGTATCCACGCTCCATTGTCCGGTCGGGTCAGCGCCGGTCAGTTTCATTGTATGCTCAAAGGGATCGGGATTATCAGCTTCAACCGCGCCATTGGTGTCGTGCGCCAGCGAAACGGCGAAGCCCTCTTTGACCAGCGCCGCAGCCTCTTTGCGTTTGGTGGGCGTAATCAGATTGAGCGTGCCGAGTTGATCGTCTTTGCCCCAACGTCCCCAGTTAGAAAGCTGCGTCATCATTCGATCAATGTCGGCTTTGGTCAGCTTTTGCTGCGCACGAGCAGAGGGCAGAAATGCGAGGGCGGCACAGAGCGCGATGATTGAATATATTTTACGGTTCATGGTTTCTCCTGTTGTTGCCGAAGCCTTGGGAGTGCTGCGACTGCTGAACTTTGACTACTGAACTTTGGTTGACCGCCAGGCTTGAATGCTCGCCAATTCTTTTTGTCCGATTTCATCGAGCCGCTGACGCCATGACTTTTCGTAAGGCTTAAGGGCGTTCACGATGGCCTCAGCAACTGCCAGATTGCGGAACCATTTTTTATTCGCAGGCACGACAAACCACGGCGCGTGCGGCGTAGCGCAACGATTCACCGCGTCTTCATAAGCCCGCGTATAAGCGTTCCAATGTTCGCGCTCTTTCCAGTCACCGACAGAGAGCTTCCAGGCTTTGGTGGTGTCTTGTTCGCGTTCGATGAGGCGCTGTTCCTGTTCGGCTTTGCTGATGTGCAAATAAAACTTGAGGATGATCGTATTGCTATCAGCTACGAGTTTTTCAAACGCATTGATGTGATCGTAACGCGCTTGCCACACGGGCTTGGGCGCGAGTTCGTGTACGCGCACGACCAGCACGTCTTCGTAATGCGACCGGTTGAAAATCGTAATCTCGCCCTTGCCCGGCGTCTGTTGATGTACGCGCCACAAAAAGTCGTGCGCTCTTTCTTTTTCGGTCGGCACTTTGAACGAGGCGACGTTGCAACCTAGCGAGTTGAGCGGCCCCATCACGGCTTTGATCGTACCGTCCTTGCCACTCGTGTCACGCCCTTGCAGCACGATCAACAACGAATGATCGCTCGCCGCATAAAGCAATTCCTGCAAGTCGGTCATTCGCTTGCTCAACGCTTTCAGACGCTCTTCGCCTTCGTCTTTGGTCAATCCTGCGTCGTATTCAGGATCGAAGGCGCTTAATTTGATGGGCGCTTTGCCCGTGAGTTTTTGAAGGTAAGACATAGGATTAGTAACTGGTAGCTAGTGGCTAGCGGTAAGCGGCTAAAAATTAGCCACTAATCACCAGCCACTCACCACTATTAGGCAACTCCGTTTTTCTTGAACCAAGCCAGCAGCTTTTGCCAGCCGTCTTGCGCGTCCGCTTTGTTGTAACTAGGCCGATAGTCAGCGTGGAAGCCGTGCAGCGCAGTTGGGTAAACAATAATGTCAGAAGGCTTCTTCGCGGCTTTGAGCGCTTCTTTCATCTTGTCTACGTCGGCGACCGGGATGCCCGTGTCTTTGCCGCCATAAAGACCAAGCACTGGCGCTTTGAGATCGTTCACCAATTCAACCGGATGTTTGGGTTGCAGCGGACTCACTTGTGCGGGTACGGCCAAACGCCCGTACCACGCGACGCCTGCTTTCAGCTTGGGATTGTGCGCCGCATACAACCACGTAATGCGTCCGCCCCAGCAAAAGCCAGTAAGGGCGAGTTTGTTGCTGCCGCCGTTTTTCAACGCCCACGCTGCCGTCGCGTCGAGGTCAGCCATCACCTGCGCGTCAGGTACTTGCGCCGTGATCTTTCTGATCTCGTTGACATCTTTGAGCTTCGACACGTCGCCTTGCCGTGCATAAAGTTCCGGCGCAATCGCTAGGTAACCCAGCTTGGCGAAGCGGCGGCAAATGTCTTTGATGTGTTCGTGTACGCCAAAAATTTCCTGCACGACCAATATGGTCGGGCAATTCTTTTTCTTTTCGGGCAACGCACGATAAGCCGGAATCTCGCCGCCCGTTACCGCGATTTTGACTTCGCCCGCGATGAGTCCGGCGCTGTCGGTGGTAATCGTTGTCGCTTCCTGAATCGGCGACACCGCGAGCGCAAAGCCTGCGCTCAACGAAGTTTTCATAAAGCCACGTCGCCCGATTTCACCTTCAGTCGGGTAGAGGCTCTTGATTTGATCGTCCTGCAAAAAGTCTTGTTTCATTGGGTCTCCTCAAAACAAAGGAATCAATGCAGAGGAATGAGGCTTTGGTTGGTAAATGCTCGCCTTCTTCCGAATTGGTTCGATTGTTGGATGGTTTATTGGACAAGAGAACAGCAACAGAGAAACGGAACCTACCGCCAACCTCAACGCTTATTCCTCTGCACTGATTCCTTTGTCCGCCGAATTGATTCGATTAAAAGCAATTAGACAACAGAACTGCCACAGAGAAACAGAACCTACCGCTAACCTCAACACTCATTCCTCTGCACTGATTCCTTTGTCCGTTAAATTAGGTGGCTCAACAAACCGTCACGCAGCTTAGGTTCAAACCACGTAGATTTCGGCGGCATGATTTCGCCTGCGTCGGATACGTTCATCAGGTCGTCGAGCGTCGTCGCGTAAAGCGAAAAGGCGACGGCGGCCTGGCCTGCGTTGACGAGCTTCTCGAGTTCCGCCGTACCGCGAATGCCTCCGACGAATTGAATGCGGCGATCAGTGCGCGGGTCTTGAATACCCAACACGGGCGCGAGCAAATGGTCTTGCAATACGCTCACGTCCAAACGGTCGGCTGTTCGCTCTGGGGCACGCAGCCTTTGCGTCACGTCGCTGCGCAGCTTTAAGCCATACCAGCGACCTTCGAGATACATCGCAAACCGATGCGGTTGATCGGGCGCAGGCGCGGCGTTTTCGGTCACATCGAAATCGCTTTGAATCATCGTGAGAAAATCAGCAGGCGTATGTCCGTTCAAGTCAGTCACCGCGCGGTTGTAAGCCAGAATCCTTAACTGTTCGGCGGGAAACAATACGCCCTGAAAGAAGTTGTATTCCTCTGCGCCGCTATGTTCGGCATTCGCGGCACGCAAGGTTTCGCGCGAACGGCTGGCGCTTTTGGCGCGATGGTGTCCGTCGGCGATATAAAAATTCGCCACGCTGCCAAAGGCTTCGGCAAAGGCCGCATTGGCCGCAGGCGTGACGTGCCAGATCGTATGCCGCACGCCATCCGCTGCCGTGAAATCAAAGAGCGGCGCGTTGGCGGTGTGTTCGTTGACCAGCACGTTGATCGCATCGGTTCCGCGATAAGCCAGAAAGACCGGGCCGGTTTGCGCACGCAAACTCAGCATGTGGCGCGTGCGGTCATCCTCTTTGTATTGCGTCGTGCGTTCGTGTTTGAGAATCACATCGTTGTCGTATTCATCCACCGAACAACACGTGACCAGTCCGGTTTGTATCTGTTCGCCCATCTGCAAACGGTAAAGATAAAAGCTCGGCTCGTCTTCGATGATCAAAGGCGCTGTTTGCATCAGCCGGTCGAAATTCGCCGCCGCCTGCGCGTAAACAGCTTCGCTATAAACATCTGTGCCCGCAGGCAATTCGATTTCAGGACGCGATACGCGCAAAAAACTGAGCGCGTTGCCCTCGGCAAGTTGCGCCGCTTCGGCGGAATTCACTACGTCATAAGGTACGGCGGAAACTTCAGCGGCGCGCTCCGGTAAGGGCCGCAACGCGCGAAAAGGTTTAACAATAGCCACGAAAAAAATGCTCCTTCAGAAAATGCCTTCAGAAAATAGATGATGAGGTGAGTAAAAAGTAAGCCAGATAATAAACCATCGTTTCAGACTTGCCTACGCCTTGCCTACTGACGCGGCAGAAAATACATTGCGAAGCCATGAACCAACTTGCTCAATCAAGGCGCGTCGCCGCCGTGCAATCGCCCATCATCCCCGTCGTCGCCGAACTCATCCGCCAAAACCCCGGCACGATTTCACTGGGGCAAGGCGTAGTTTCCTATCCGCCTCCGCCAGCGGCTTTTGCGCAAGTTGCACGTTTGGCTGAACAGCCTGAGTTGAATAAATACCAAGCCGTTCATGGCATTCCTGAACTGCTCGCGGCCATTGCGCACAAGCACGAAAACGAAAACGGCTTTGCGATTAACGCGACCAATCGCATTGTCGTGACAGCGGGCGGCAACATGGCTTTTATGAATGCCGTGCTGGCGATTTGCGACGCGGGCGACGAAGTCATTCTGCCTGTGCCTTATTATTTCAATCACGAAATGGCGCTGACGATGATTGGCGCGCGCGCCGTATGCGTGCCGACCGATGCGAACTACCAACTCGACCTTGATGCGTTGCGCGCGGCGATTACGCCCCAGACCAAGGCCATCGTGACGGTTTCGCCGAACAATCCGACCGGCGCGGTTTACCCAGAATCCGCCTTGCGCGCCGTCAACGCGCTGTGCCGTGAACGCGGTCTCTATCACATCAGCGACGAAGCCTATGAGTATTTCGTTTACGAACCGGCGCACCATTTTTCCGCCGCTTCGATTGATGACAGCGCGGCGCATACCATCTCGTTGTATTCGCTTTCAAAGGCGTATGGCTTTGCCAGTTGGCGCATTGGCTGGATGGTGATTCCCGCCCACCTCGCCGAAGCCGTCAACAAAGTGCAAGACACGATCTTGATTTGTCCACCTGTCGCTTCGCAGTTCGCCGCTGTCGGAGCAATGCAAGCGGGCGAACTTTTCCGCCGCGACAAACTGGCTTCGCTCGCGGCGGTACGCGAAACGGTCATGAAAGAATTGTCGAGCCTCAGCGACCTTTGCGTCGTGCCGCCTGCTGACGGAGCGTTTTATTTCTTCCTGCGACTCAATACGCTCACGCCGCCGCTCGAATTGGTGCAACGACTCGTCCGGGAACATCATGTCGCGGTCATTCCTGGCTCCGCTTTTGGCGTAAGCGATGCGACCTATCTGCGCGTTTCTTACGGAGCTTTGCAACCCGAAGCCGTCACCGCAGGCATAGGCCGTTTGGTGAAAGGTTTGCGCTCCTTGTTGGGATGATGTTGGCATAGACATACGTATTGACCAGTCTGTGGTCAGCCCGTACCATTGCCGCCGTTTCAAATCTTGCTAAACCCGTTGCCCTTATGAATACACAACTCGCTCCGCTCACCGAGACGGAAATCCCCGACAAACTCTTTTTCAAGATCGGCGAAGTATGCGATCTGGTCGCCGTACAGGCCCACGTGCTGCGTTATTGGGAATCTGAATTTCCGTCCTTTCAACCGCAAAAAAATCGTGCCGGTCAGCGCACCTATCGTCGCAAAGACGTAGAGATGGCGCTGCGTATCAAGACCCTGCTTTACGGCGAAGGCTTCACGATCGCCGGAGCCAAACGCAAACTCTCGACTGAAGGACGTGCCAACGCGCCGCGTCTTAAGATCGTTCCGCCGAACGCGACGATTGAAACGTTGATGGAAGACGAAGACGGTGGCCGGATGATTGCGGAAGCAGCGACTTTTCAGCCCGTAGCCGAACCCGCTGCTCCTGTTACTCGCGCCGCCACACGCGCATCAAGCGACGGCCTGCAACGCCTGAAGTTCCAACTTGAGGACATATTGACAACACTGAACGCCAATGTGTTAGAGTGACCTCGCTTTCAAAAAAGCAGCAGTAAATACGGGACGTGGCGCAGCCTGGTAGCGCGCCTGCTTGGGGTGCAGGAGGCCGTGAGTTCGAATCTCGCCGTCCCGACTTTTCAAACTGATGTCAGTTCTTCATATCGGTTAATATCAAATGGCCTTCGGAGTTGACTTAAACGCGCCGAAGGCCATTTTTCTATCTCAAGCTGTTCCCCCCTCATTTTTCATCAACTAAACGAATGCCGACTCATTCAGAGATTGCTGAGTTCATCTGGAAGATCGCCAAAGAATACCTGACGCAGGAATGGGGGCTGACGCCTTCCAACGTGTTTCTTTACGGACAGGAATTGCGCGAGAAAACCTACGCAATTTGTAAAGCCGATGCGTTGATGAAAGGCGACGACGCCAGCCGCATCAAGCGAGGCAACACGCTTTCACACGATCAACTGCCGGGGCAGCAATTCAATTTCATGCTGGCCAATCCTGAGTTCGGCACTGACTGGAAAAAGATTCAGGACAGGATCAAAAGCGAAGCCGAGCGCGGCTTTGACGGACGCTTTGGCGCGGGGCTGCCTGACGTAGGCGATGCTTCGTTGCTCTTCCTGCTGCATATGATGGACAAGATGATGCCGCGCGAAAAAGGCGGCAGCGTGATCGGCATCGTCTTCAACGGTTCGCCGCTGTTTAATGGCGATGCGGGGTCGGGCTGGTCTGACATTCGTAAATGGATCATCGAAAACGACTGGCTGGATGCCATCGTCGCTTTGCCCGAAGACATGTTTTACAACACGAACATCGCCACCTATTTGTGGATCGTGCGTAACAACAAGCCAGCACACCGGCAAGGCCGCATCATGCTCATCAACGGCAATCAGGAACGCTTTCGTACGCTACTCAGGCGCAATCTGGGCAAGAAGCGCGTCGAACGACGGGTTTCAATCCGGCGCATCGCGTGCGTTACAAAGCCAATCGTTTCGCCGTCATCCGCCAGTTTCATTACAGCCGCGATAAAGCCCACGACAGCCTTGATCTGGTGATTTTGCTCAAAGGCCTGCCGCTCATCACGCTCGAAGCCAAAAACGAATTCACCGGGTCAACGTGGCAACACGCCGAGCAACAGTATCGCAAAGACCGCAGCGCGAATGATGCCTTCCTCAAAGCCTGCCTCGTGCATTTTGCCGTAGACAACACGACCGTCTCGATGACCACGAGGCTGGAAAACGGCAAGACGCGCTTCGACCCTTTCAATTGAGAATTGAAAAATCCGCCCATCGCGGACAAGTGACGCTTCGTCATATTTGTGGGAAGAGATTCTGCAAGCCGACAGTTTGCTCGACTTGCTGCAAAACTTTTTGCACCTCGAAGACGTGCGCGACGAGGCGACCGGCAAGGTGAAAAAGAAACTGACCTTTCCGCGTTATCACCAACTCGACGCCGTGCGAAAGCTGCTGGCTGAAGCGCGCCAACGCGGCGCGGGCGAAAACTATTTGATTCAGCACAGCGCCGGTTCAGGCAAGTCGAACACTATCGGCTGGCTGGCGCATCAACTCTCAAACCTGTTCAACGAAAAGAACGAACTGATTTTCGACAGCGTCATCATCATCACCGACCGGCAAGTGCTGGATAAGCAGTTGCAAGAGACCGTCAAGCAATTCGAGAAGACGGCAGGCGTCGTGCAGAAAATTGACAAGGATACGAAACAGTTGATGCGGGCGCTGAAAAACGGCTACGCCCAAGCCAAAGACGCTGGAAGTCTTCGCACGCAAACGCGAGCCTTATCACACTTACACCATGCGGCAAGCTATTGAGGAAGGCTACATTCTCGGCGTGCTGCAAAGTTACACGACCTATGTGACTTACTTTGAGTTGATCGAAAACGAAAAGGCTCCGCCGGGTTATGAAGTCGAAACGGCAAAAGGCCGCCGCTTGCTGTTGCGGCACGTCGGCAAGCATCCGCACACCATCGAGAGCAAAGCCAAAATCATGCTTGATCATTTCTTCAGCAAAACCGTTCACAAGATCGGCTTATGGCAAGACCAGTCTTGACCGCAGCACCGATCCGCAAAAGATTTACAACCTGAAATACGAAGTCGAAGAGATGGGCGTTTTCGCGCAAGCCGAGTTGGACGAGTTCGGCAAGCTGTTCATCCTGCAAAAAGCGTCGGGGCCGAAGATCAGCGCGTTGTTCACGAAAATCGTCAAAGGCCGCTTCGCTACGCTCACGCCCGATGAACAGGAACAATTCCGCGATGCCGCGCGCCGTTACGTCAGCCAGTACGTTTTTATCAGCCAGATTCTCACCACCGTAGATGTCGAGTTGGAAAAGTTCTACCTCTTCACCAAGCTGTTGCTGAAATACCTGCCGCCTAAGAAAGAAGTGTTGCCCGAAGAAATCATAGACATGGTAGACATGGAGAAGTTCCGGTTACAGGAACAGGAAAACGGCAGCATCTTGCTGAATCCCGGCGACGTGGAATTGGAGAATCTGCAAGGCGATGGACACAAAGGCAAATACGTTTTTGAGCGCGAGCCACTGCAAGTGGTAGTGCAGGAATTAAACGAACGCTTCCAATTTGATTTTGAAGACCGCGATAAAGTCGTAAAGATCGTCGTTCCCAAACTGGTGAAAGACGAAGGTCTCAAGGCGGCCTTTCAAACTGACAATCTCGAATCGTTACGCCGCCAGAAATTCAGCGCCAGTTTGGAAGATGCGTTAATCGCCAGCGCCAGCGATTTTTACGGCGTGTTGAATCGAATGTATGAACAGCCCGATTTCAAGCAACTGTTTGAAGAATTCGTGCTGGGCGAATTCAGGCGAGGTTTGGAAGCAAAAGAGGTCGCGGTAGTTTCATCAGAGTTGAGCTTTCCTTAAATACGGAAGAGAGAGTACGGAACAGACGGAAATAACGGAACAAACGGAAAAGAAACACGGGAAACTTCCGTCTGTTCTGTTATTTCCGTCTGTTCCGTATTCTCAAAAAGTCTCGGCTGAAAACGCAATCTATGACCGTTCGCGGTATACCATGAAAAACGCCTTACGCATAAATTCTTCTTGGTTAAAGGTAAAAGCGAGTTGTATCGTTTTAGGGCGTAGCCTTCAACCCATTCGACAACCGCTTTATGAAAATTACACACGCATCATTGCTTAGGGGTAAGCCCATTCGATAGCCGTTTGTAATATTCGCCGACCAACTGGCGATAACGCTCCGGCGCTTCGCCTTCGTTGGCTAAACGTAAGTTGTTCTTGCCCAACTTGGCTTGTACGCGTTTGCTCAGTTCGTTTTCGATGTTGCGCAGCGGATCAATCACCTGCGTCTTGAGCAGGCCCGCCGTGCGAATGTCATCGCGCAACATCGCATCAGCGGCTTCGCGCATGCCTTGAATCGCCTGATCGAGTTGGCCGGTGATTTCGCGGTCGCCGCTCATGCTGCGACGCAACTCTTCGGCTTCGCGCAAACGTTCGCGCAACTCGGCTGCGGTTTGACGACGTTCTTCACCGCGTTCACCACCGCGCGGCATTCCTCCGCCGCCCACCATCGGCATCCCTTGTTGATTGGGCGAACCCTGCTGGCGTTCACCATTCTGTCCCTGACCGCCGCCCTGATTGCGTCCACCGGCTTGACCACCGCCACCTTGACCTTGTTGTTGCCCTTGTCCCTGACCTTGTCCTTGTTGACCTTGTCCCTGACCTTGCCCTTGTCCTTGTTGACCTTGTTGTTGTCCCTGTCCTCGGCCTTGCTGACCTTGTTGTTGTCCTTGCCCCTGTCCTTGCTGTCCTTGCCCTTGTCCTCGACCTTGCTGACCTTGTTGTTGTCCCTGTCCTTGACCTTGCTGACCTTGTTGTTGGCCTTGTCCCTGTCCTTGCTGACCTTGTTGTTGGCCTTGTCCCTGTCCTTGCTGACCTTGTTGTTGGCCTTGTCCCTGTCCTTGCTGCTGTTTATTTTGCTGTCCTTGTTGTTGGCCTTGTCCCTGTCCTTGCTGCTGTTTATTTTGCTGTCCTTGTTGACGCCCACCTTGTTGTTGACCCTGCTGCTGCCCACTTTGCTGGCCTTGTTGGTTCTGTCCGTTTGGTTGGCCTTGCTGATTTCGTCCTTGCTGCTGGCCTTGCTGACCTTGATTATTCATCCGGCGAGTCAGTGATTCTAAGTTGTCAGCGAGTTTGCGCGCGCGGTCGAGGTTATCCTGATTTTTGTCGCCGCTGCTGCCCGGCTTGCCCGCGTTCTTCTGTGCTTCGTCCAGAGTTTGCGCAACTTGATCGAGGTTTTGCTGAATCATCTTGTCGCCCTGATTGGCGATGTCGAATTGATTTTGCTGCACCATGCTTCGCGTAGCCCGCACGCGATCCTCTACGCGATTGCCGCGCAGTTCACCCGCCGCCTGCCGCAACTTATTCGAAGCGCCTTGCTGTTCCTGTCCCGTCGAACGCGCCGCCTGATCTATGTCTTTGCCCAGACTGTTAAGGTCGTTGGCGAGCGCGTCTTTCTTTTCGCCGAGTTGGGCTTTGGTGTCTTGCCCGACTTGCTGGCCTGAACGCTGTTTGCCCGCGAGGTCTTCGGTTTGTTTTTGAATCTCGCGCTGCTTTGAAGCTGCGTTCGCCGCGCGTTGCGCGAGGTCTTTGACCGATTGTCCGTTCTGGCCTGATTGCAGCTTGTTCATCTGGCGTTGCGCTTCTTCGATCTTTTCGAGCGCACGCATGCTGTTGGCGACTTGTTCTTGCGCGTTGTTCCCAGCGGCTTGCGACTTTTGCATGTCGTCCGCCGCTTGATTCAGCTTTTGCGCCAACTGCTGCAATTCCGGCTGACGGCGTTCGCGCGAAAGACGTTCGAGTTCACGCGCGAGCTTTTTCGCTTCGTCAATCATTTGTTGCTGTTGGCGTCCGCCACCACCGCCGCCGCCCTTTTGCTGCTGGCCTTGTTGCGCACGTTGCTGTTGTTGTTCAAGTTCTTTTTGCTGGCGGCGAGCGAGTTCTTCGAGCTTGCGCTTGGCCTCGTCTTCCTGCTGCTGGCCTTGCTGTTTCTGTTCGCGCTGGATGGTTTCGTATTGGTTCTTCTTCTTGTCCATCTCGAGTTCAAACAGATCCGCGAGTTCCTCTGCGCGTTGACTGCCTTGTCCTTGCCCGCTTTCTTGTTGAGCGACTTGAATCTCGCGGAAGATCGCATCGGCGCGCAACAGGTTTTGCAAAGCACGCTGTTCGGCGGGCAGCGCACCTTTGGCGTTCTTGCCTTTGAGCAAGGGAATCGCCACTTCCATCTCTTTGACGGCTTGCGTCATGTATTCAATCAACTTGCCGAAATCGCTGTTCGGATCAAGGTTGTTGCCCATGCGGCGCTTGATGCGTTCGATCACTTGATTGGTGGCGTCGCGCAATTTCTCTTGCCCCAAAGAGATCGTGTTGTAATTCTCAGTCTTCTCCTGTTCGTTATAACGCTCTTCTTCACGAATTACGCGAAACGTAGCCGCGATCAATTCCTTCTGCTGCTTGCTCAGCGCGTTTTGCTGTTCGCCGCCCGCGCCGCCTCCGCCACCGGCCTGTTGCGATTGCTTGAAGTCTTTCTCGAACGGTTTGATTTCGATGAAGTAAATGTCGCTCGTCGTCTCGTGCCGCGCGTCGCGGGCTTTGGCGTAGTAAGAAAGGAAATCGCCCGGCTGCAAACCGTACTCTTCCAAAAAGATCGTATGCGCGCCGCTCAACGATTTGGCGGCTTCGCGTTGCAGGTTTTGCAATTCGACTTTCTTCTCTTCGCCGCCGTTGACCGAGATATACATTTCGAGCGACGACACGCCGTAATCGTCTTCGGCTTTGGCTTGCGAGAAAATTTCTTCGACGCTGGTCGCGCGCGTATCGCGTCCCGGTTTCTCAAACGTCACCACTGGCGGCTGGTCTTCGAGCACGACGATGTCGTATTCGTTCGAGCCGTTATAAACATCGCCGTCCACGCTGGTGAGTTCGATGTGATAGCTCGAAGCCTTCGTCACGTTGATCGTGCCCGCCATAATCAACGCGCCGTCTTCGGTGTTCTCGGCTTGCATGTCCAGCTTCGTGCCGTCTTTCAACACAATGCGCGCACTCTTAGCGCGATGCGTCAGATAAGCCATCACGCGCACGCTCGTACCCGCCAACGCCGCAATCTC
>JAYSVR010000187.1:0-6472 GCA_043718445.1 Acidobacteriota bacterium
TGCAGCACTTCGCCCAACAGCGGATCAATCGTCGAGATCGCATCAATTTCGTCGCCGAATAACTCGATGCGAATCGCTTGTTCCTGATAACTCGGATAAATTTCGATTACGTCGCCGCGCACGCGAAAAGTGCCTCGTCCGAATTCGATGTCGTTGCGTTCATAAAGTAACTCAACCAATTTTTTGATGAGGGCTTCGCGTTTAATTTTTTGGCCGGGTTCGACGAATAACATCATGCCGAAATAAGCATTCGGGTCACCGATGCCGTAAATGGCCGAGACTGAAGCCACGATGATTACGTCACGGCGTTCGAACACCGAACGGGTTGCGCTTAACCTGAGCCGGTCAATTTCTTCATTCACCGTCGCTTCTTTTTCGATGTAAATGTCAGACGCGGGTACGTAAGCCTCAGGTTGGTAATAATCGTAGTAACTCACGAAATACTCGACGGCGTTGTGCGGGAAAAAGGTTTTGAATTCCTGATACAACTGCGCGGCCAGCGTTTTGTTATGCGCCATTACCAGCATCGGACGGTTTAAGCGCGCGGCGACTTGGGCGACGGTGAACGTTTTGCCGCTGCCGGTAATGCCTAACAGCACCTGATGCTTTTCACCGGCGTTGAGGCCATTGACGAGCGCTTCGATGGCGGCTGGTTGATCGCCTTGCGGGGCGTATTCAGAAACGAGTTGAAAGGGTCGTGACATGTGCGTTGCTTCTCCTGCTTATCTTTCGTGATTGAACTGCGCAGCGATTATAGGCGGAAAAATATCTGCCGCCACCCATTGCACTTTGCCTGAGACAGGCGTTGAATATGCGCAATCTGGGCGCAGCAATTCAGCGCCTTTCCATTCACCAGCAGTATCCACAAACAAACAGGAGCTAAAACAATGAGTAACATCAACGTGGGAAGAGTGATTCTGGGCGGCTTGGTGGCGGGTGTAGTTTATAACGTCGGCGAAGCGATCTTGAACATGAGCATCATTGCGGCGGACATCGCTGATTTCGGCAAGAAATATCAATTGCCTGAGATGGGCGGCGGCTTTATTGCGAAAATGACGGTGCTGATGTTCGTCTTCGGAATCGTGACCGTATTCATTTACGCCGCGATACGTCCGCGCTTTGGCGCAGGCGTCAAGACCGCCGTCATCGCGGGCGTGACTGTATGGTTTTTGTCGTTCTTTTACGCGACGTTTTTGATGACGACGATGGGGTTGTTTGCGACGGCTCCGTCAGTGAAAGGCGCGCTGTGGGAACTGGGCGAAGCCGTGCTGGCTTCGATTGCGGGCGCGTGGGTTTATAAGGAGTCGTAACAAATAGGGAAGGCACAGCAACCTTTCCAGGTTGCTGTGGTCTTCGGCACAGGGCTGCTTGTGAGAAACCGCAGCAACCTGGAAAGGTTGCTATACCTCCGTTTCAGGAAAGGGAACCAGCTATGACTGCGAAAGAGATTCTCGAACAACTCAAACCATTGGGCGCAGAGAGTTACAAAAAAGTGCTGCGCAACCACGGCGTACCCGAACCTTTCTTCGGCGTGAAAATCGAAGAGTTGAAGAAGTTTCAGAAACAAATCAAAAAAGATTATCAACTCGCGCTCGACTTATTCGACACGGGCAATTATGACGCGATGTATCTGGCAGGCTTGATTGCCGATGACATGAAGATGACCAAAAAGGATTTGCACCATTGGGCGAAAATGGCGCATTGCGATGGTATCGCGGAATACACCGTGCCGTGGGTCGCGTCGGAAAGCCGTTTCGGACTAGAACTCGCGCGCGAATGGATCGAGTCGAAACAGGAAAGCATCGCGGCGACCGGTTGGGCTACGTTAAGCAGTTTGGTGGCCATCAAAGACGATGCCGAACTTGATGTGGCTGCGTTGAAAAAGCTGCTCGAACGAGCGGCGAAGACGATTCATCAACAACCCAATCGCGTGCGTTATACGATGAATGGCTTTGTGATTGCGGTGGGTAGTTACGTGAAGGAACTGACCGACGCGGCGATGCAAACGGCGAAACAGGCGGGCGCGGTGACGGTTGATATGAACGGCACGGCCTGCAAAGTACCGGCGGCGGCTGATTACCTTCAGAAAATTCAAAAGCGCGGGGCGATTGGGAAAAAGCGCAAGACCGCGAAGTGCTGAGGCAGAAATTTTATGCTCGTCGCAAGCCCGCCAGTGAAAGCGCGCGCGTCACTTCGGCATTGCGCATAAACCAACGCCAGACGTTTCCGCTTCTTAAATTTTCCGCACTGAGCAACGTGATGCCTAAATCAATGCCGATTACGTCGGGATTGATCCAACCATTCGTCGGATGAAACGCATCGGCGAAACCATACTTGCCATAAATCTGTTCGCCGAACTTTTCTTTCATGGCTTTTAACGCAGGCAGGCAAAGCTCCGGCGCGAACATCAGCGAACCGCCTGCCGCACTTGGTACGACACTGCCGTCAATGCTCTTATGTCGCGGCGGCCCACTCCACGCAACGTAACCTTGCTTGCTATCCGAAGCCGTAACACCCCAGATGTTTTCAGAATAGCCAAGGAACTCCTTCGCCAAGTCCAGGCAAAATTGCCGATGCACGCGCGTCGCCGTGACCGAATTCTGAAAGTAATTAACGTAAGGCAAACGGTTCTCGCGGCGTCCGCGAAAGTCTACGAAGGCGTGCGAAAATTGATGCGTGAAGAGCGGCGTATTCGATCCCAAATAGCGTTGCCGCTTGTATTCGATCCACGAACGCCGCCACGACCACCACGCGCGCGGCGTGATGCCGTGCGTAGGCGAACCAATCGCCAGCAAATAAAGCAGCGGATGTTCGCTGTAAGTGTCCCAGCGATTTTGAATAAAGCCGCGTTCGGGATACCAGCCGTGCGAGAGCAAGCGCGCGTGGCCGTTGAGCATCCACTCGAAATCAATCGCGTGATAAAGCTGCGCAGCGAGTCGCGGAATCTCTTTGTCGTTGGCGAAATACTGCCGCGCCGTTAGCACACCGCCCATCAACAACGCCGTATCAATCGAACTGATTTCGCTTTTCCACACGCGCTCGCCGGTGCGCCAATCCATCCAGTGATAAAACCAGCCGTGTTCGCGTGGCGCGCGTTCGTTCAAGAAGCGCAAGCAATTCAACACACGTTCGCGGACTTCATCGCGTTTGATCCAGCCGCGTTCGGCGGCGATGCACTGCGCGGTCAAGCCGAAGCCCGTCGCCGCAATGCTGGCGGTATTGCGATGCGTTTCGTCATGCACACTGCCGTCGGTGTGTGCGCGGTCGAGCGTGAGTCCGGTTTGCGCGTCGCTGTGTTCGACGAAGAAACGGAACGAACGGCGGCAAAGGTCATCGAGAAATTCTTCGTTGGCGCGCGTGAGGCGATAGGCGGCTGCGGTGGGCAACGAAGCCAGCGCAAGCGCGGGCAGTGAATAAAGAAAGGTGCGGCGTGAAAGCATTGTTTACGGGTTGGTCAGAAGTTTGGGTTCGCCGATGTAAACCACATCGCCGTTGTTGCCATCATTGATTGATTCGAGAGCTTCGTTGATTTCTTCGATGAAGGGCAAGATGGGCGGCAGGCTGTTGCCGAATACGCGCAGGATGAGGAAGCCCATTTCGTAATCCTGATATTGCTTGCGCCATTCCTGCTGCGAACGCTGGGCTTTGTCTACCGTGATGAAAACATCGTATTCGCGCTCGACGCGGCGCAATAAATCTCCGTTACTCAAATGACCCCAGCGCCGGTCGGCGGCGTGATCTACGTCGCCGACCAGATGGCGTTTCAAGGTACGAGGCAGGCAGTTGTCCAAGTAAACTTTCATGGCGTGAGCATTGCCCCGATCTCTTGCAACAACGCTACCGCCAGTTCGCGCTTCATCGGGAAGTCTTCCAAAAAGTCGTCAATGGTTTGTCCGTTCGCCAGATACTCAAACAAAGTCGCTGCCAGCACGCGCGTCCCCTTGAACGTCGTTTGCCCCCACAACATATTTTCATCGTTCGCCAACACTTTGCTTTGCAAGGCAAAACCGGGTGGACGGTTACTTTTGGTAATGGCCTTTGCTGCTTTCACTGCGATATTCATAAAACTGCTCCTTTCGCATCGCAGCATAGCACAGACTCAGAAGGCGATTCAGGGAGCAAGCGAGTCGTAGGGGGCAGCCATTGACTCATCGCCGTGACCGCCTATCATTCGCGCGTCGTTTCACCATCCGTAATCAAACTCATCAACAAAGAGGAACCCTTGTGAACTGGACCCAAATCTATAATCCGCTGGGCAACCTGTGGTTGTCTGCGTTGCTCGCCGCCTTGCCTGTAGTCGTGCTGCTCGGCTTGCTCGCTTTCTTTCACGTCAAAGCGCATTGGGCGGCGATTGCCGGACTCGTTTCGTCATTGCTCGTCGCCATTGTTGTTTTTGGTATGCCTACGAAAATCGCGCTCGCTGCCGCTGCGAACGGCGCGGCGTATGGCTTGTTCCCGATCGGCTGGATCGTACTCACAGCGATTTTTGTTTATGACATCACGGTGGCGACGGGCAAGTTCGAGATCGTCAAACAAACGATTGCCTCGCTCGCCGATGATCGTCGCATTCAGGCGCTGTTGATCGCGTTCAGCTTCGGCGCGTTTATCGAAGGTGCGGCGGGCTTCGGCACGCCCGTAGCCATTTCCGCCGCGATGTTGATCGGACTCGGCTTTCGCCCCTTGCTCGCCGCTGGCGTAGCCCTCATCGGGAACACTGCGCCAGTGGCGTTTGGCGCGTTGGGTACGCCGATCATTGCGTTGGCGAAAGTGACGAACCTGCCGCTCGAAGATTTGAGCGCGATGGTCGGACGCCAGTTGCCGTTCTTTTCGTTGTTGATTCCGTTCTGGCTGGTGTGGGCGATGGCCGGATGGAAAGGCATGCGCGAAGTCTGGCCCGCGTGTCTGACAGCGGGCGCGAGTTTCGCCCTCGTTCAATTTCTCGTCAGCAATTATCACGGCCCGTGGGTCGTAGACATCGCGGGCGCACTGGCTTCGATCTTTTCGCTAGTCGTGCTGTTAAAAGTCTGGCAGCCGCGCAACGTCTGGCGCTTTGAACACGAAACGTCCGCCGACATCGCCGCGCAAAAGGCCGCGCCCGCCGTGCCGTTGAACGAATCGCTCAAAGCCTGGATGCCGTGGATCATTCTTTCCGTACTCGTTTTTATGTGGGGCTTGCCGCAATTCAAAGCCTTGCTCAACGGACTGTCGGTGTTCAATTACGAAGTGCCTTCGCTGCACAAGCTGGTGCTGCGCGGCCCGCCGGTCGTCGCCGTACCGAAAGCCGAAGACGCAGTCTTCACGTTGAACTGGTTGTCAGCGACGGGTACGGCGTTGCTGTTGACGGGCATCGTGTCGGGTTTGTTGTTGGGCTTGTCGCCTGCGCGCTTGTTGCAAATCTTTTGGGGTACGTTCAAACGCGCACAGCTTTCACTGGTCACGATTGCCGCGATGATGGCGTTGGGATTCACGACGCGCTACGGCGGGCTGGATGCGACGATGGGCTTGGCCTTTGCGAGTACTGGGTTTTTGTTTCCGTTCTTCTCACCGTTGTTGGGCTGGCTTGGCGTAGCTTTGACCGGCAGCGATACGTCATCGAACGTGCTGTTCGGCAACCTGCAACAAATCACGGCGGAACGGCTGGGCTTCTCGCCCGTGCTGGCGGCGGCTTCGAATAGTTCAGGCGGCGTGATGGGCAAGATGATTGACGCGCAATCCATCGTGGTGGCGAGCATGGCTACGGGACAAACCGACGGCGAAGGCCCGATCTTGCGTTACGTATTCTTTCACAGTGTAGCGTTGGCGATTCTTGTCGGCTTGCTCGTGTTAGCGCAGGCGTATGTGTTCACGGGCGTCGTTCCGCACTGAAGCTATTCGTCATCATCGTCTTCGCTGGCAGGGAAGATGACGTATTGATAAATCTCGGCCAGCAACAGCTTGCAGCCGACAGAAGTCAGTTCGAGTTCGTCTGCCAGCGCCGTGAATTCTTTTGGCAGCCAGGCGTTCTGGCTTTGCTTGATGAATTGAATGACGTGCGGTCGGGTTTGCGAGATGACGAGGTATTCGCAAAAACTGGGAATGGATTTGTAATTCGTGAATTTGGTTCCCAGATCGTAAGCCTGAGTCGAAGGCGAAAGAATTTCGATGATGAGTTGCGGGTTGGTGACTGTGTCTACGCCGCCGATTTTTTCAAACACAGGCTTGCCGCACAGGGCTGATACGTCGCCGTAACGATAAGGCGGCAGGCTCGGAACCTTGATGCGAAAGTTGCCGGAAAAATGGCGGCAGCCTTTAGGACGTAAGCGAGTATGCAGATGCGCGGTGATATTCGTCTCAATGCAATCGTGCTGATCGCTCGCGCCACTCATCGAAAAAATCTCGCCGTCCCAATACTCCAGCCGTTCCTCTGAGTTGCGATCAAGCTCCAGATATTCTTCCAGCGTGTAATAGTGCTTAGGCAAAGCTGACATAAGTT
>JAYSVR010000188.1:0-6472 GCA_043718445.1 Acidobacteriota bacterium
TTGCCTCTGGCAGCAGGTGATGAATCCACTGCCACCAGTGGCGCGAAAAGAAGGAATGAGAAGAGATTAGACGGCAACGACCTGGAACTTTGTGCCCCTTTGCAAAGTTCTTATGACGGATGAAAAAAGAATAATTTTGCGAGCCTATTACAATTTTTCGTTCGTCAGTGTAAATAGCCACGTGCTGAATCTCGGTTGGCGAGACTGGGAATAAAAGCCGCTGGTAAACACGTTTAACAAGTACCGATTGATAAAGTAGGAGGAGGAAGAAGCATGAGAATCAGAGACATGAGCGATGTGCAGCAAGTGATGAACCGCTATCCCGAAGAAATGAAAGAGAAGATCACTTTTCGGGTGAAGCGATATCTCAAGGCTTGCACAAAACTAGGCGTTCCACTCGACCCGATGGTACGCGTATGGCAGGAAGCCATCGAAACCATCGAAGTCGAAGAAAAGATGCGGGTTGATGAAGGTGACAACTGGCCGCGTTTCGAAGCGATTCGCAGCTATGAGGTTTACACCAGTCCCGTTGACTTGAAGTTTTAACCTTTCAATTGCCCCGTGTCAGCCGAGCATTCAGCGGCTGACACGGGGCTTTTTGCGTCTTTTAGAGCCGCCAGGGCAGCCGCTAGACCAATGAAATTCCAACCAGACCGATTCAAAGTGGGGTTAGCCGGTTTATGGCTCGCGTTCACCGTCGCGTTGGCTACGTGGTGGCTGATTTTCGGCTTGCGCCAGCTTGATCGCTTTCATCAGCTTTCGCCCACACAAATTCAACACCACTCACGAATGTTGTTTTGGGAGGGCGGCGTATTGATCGCTCTGTTGCTCATCGGCGGCGTCACGTTGATCACCTATATCTGGCGCGAACGACAACGGCAGCGACAGAACGAAGAATTTTTTGCCGCCTTCACCCACGATGCAAAAACGGCGCTCGCCAGTTTGCGCTTACAAGCCGAAAGTTTGAGCGAAGATTCTGAACCGCCGAATCCAGTGGTCGAGCGTCTGTTGAAAGACACCGTGCGCTTGCAGTTGCAACTCGAAAACTCGCTGTTTCTTGTCAATTTGCGTTCAGGCCGCTTGCTGTCTGAATCGCTGCAACTCAGCCGCATCGTCGAATCGTTGCGCTTTCACTGGCCGGAACTCGCGTTGCGCTTGCAGGGCGATGACGCAGTGCTGGCCGATATACGTGCGCTCGAAAGCATCTTGAGCAACCTCATTCAAAACGCAGTCACGCACGGCGACGCGAAGCAAATCACTTTAACCGTCACTAACGAAGCAGGAAGCGTACAAATACAAGTCGCCGATGACGGACGTGGCTTTGCCGGTGATTTCGCACGGCTGGGAATGCGCTTTTATCGGCATACGACGAGCAGCGGCAGCGGAATGGGGCTATTCATCGCGCGGCAACTAGCGCAGCGCATGGGCGGTACGCTCACTTTTGCCGCCGGAGCGCCGCGCGGCTTGGTGGCAACGTTGACGCTGCCCGAAGCCGCCACCGAGAGCGTCACCAGCGAATTGAGAAAGGCCACCGCGTGAAGCAGTTGTTGTTAGTCGAAGATGACGCTTCGCTGGGCGCGACCTTGCAGGAACGACTCGCGCGCGAAGGTTACGGCGTGCGTTGGGTCAAAACACTGGGCGACGCGCAAGACGCTCTGGCTGAAAGTTGGTGGGATTTAGTCATCCTTGACGTAGGCTTGCCCGACGGTTCCGGCTTTGATCTGGCGCGGCAAATCAAGTCAAAAACTCTCTTGCCGATTGTTTTCACTACCGCGTGGAGTTCTGCCGAAAAGCGATTAGAAGGTTTTGAAATCGGCGCTGAAGAATTCATCCCGAAGCCTTTTCATTTGCGTGAATTGCTCTTGCGCGTCAAACACGTTCTCGACAACCACGCCTTGCAACAACAGGTCGAATGCAACGCGCGGCGTATCGAATTTGCCACTCAAACCATTGTTCAGCCCGATGGCCAGCGCGATCAGTTGCCGGTGCGTGAATTTCAACTGCTGCAACTCTTGATCGTCTCAGCGCCACGAGTCGTCAGCCGCGACGAAATCCTTGATGCCCTCTGGGGCTTAGATAAATTTCCCAACACCCGCACCATAGACAATCTGATCGTACGCTTACGCCAATCTTTAGGTGATGCCGAAGGTAAGTTAATTCGATCAATACGTGGCGTTGGCTATCAATGGAACCCCGAAGCGTAAAATGAAGCTATCTTCCGAATTCCTCTGCGGCGTGACTCTGCGAAAAACTCTGGGTGGCTCTGCGGTGAAAGACGAACTCAGGCCGTAGCTCATACTGAAAGCCCATACCTCTCACTAACTTTCCTTTTCCTGATGACAAACTGATGACAAACGTCTGAGACCGATTTACTAAAATCCAGCTTCATCGAAAGATTCAATTTGAGAGGTTTACATCAATGGAGAAGGAAAAACTCACTACGGCGCTTTTGCTGTTCTTTATCAATCTGGTTTTCTTAACCAGCGCAGTCCAAGCCCAAATCGCCGGACAAATCACCGGCAAGGTCACTGACCGCAACGCGGGCGCGCTAACTTCGGTCAAAGTCACGCTGCGCAACGTAGCCACCCAGACCGAAGCCACTGCTACCACCGACGGCACGGGGCAGTTCACTTTTGACAACGTAGCCATTGGCATCTATCGCTTGCGCATTGAGAAAGATGGATTCAACGCTGCCGCGCGCAACCTGACGCTGACCGAACCTGGCGAAAAGCTCGTGTCGAATTTCGACCTCGTACCCGGAGCTATTGGTGAAAGCATCTCGATCACTGCCACTCGTGGCGAACGCGACGCTTCAGAAGTTCCCGCCAAGACGGAATCCATCGGTAGCGAACAACTGCTGCGGCAAAACATCACGACCACCAGTGACGCCCTCACCAACGTCGCCAACGTCACCGTCGTAGGCAACGGCCCCTTTCAGCAACGCCCCCGATTGCGCGGTTTGGATTCGTCCCGCATTTTGATTTTGGTGGATGGCGAACGGCTCAATACGACCCGGGTTGCCACCGACCGTGCGGGCGTAGAAATCGGCCTCGTTGATCCCACCAGTTTGCAAAGCGTCGAAGTCGTCAGTTCGGGTTCGGTGTTGTATGGCACTGACGCGCTCGCGGGTACGATCAATTTCATCACGCAACAACCCCAATCCGTCGCCGAAACGTTTCGCATTGGCGGCGGGTTGAATACGTTTTATGCGACGAACGAAAACGGACGCCGTGGCACGGGTGAAGTAACAATGGCGGGGCGCAAATTCGCGCTGCGTATTTCAGGCGGACTCGAACGTTTTGAGAATTATTCAGCGGGTGGCAACTTCCGCGAATCTTCACAATATCTGTTCAACTCCGGGCAGTTGCGCTCAACCATCTTGGGTCGCGTATTCACTGACCCTTTCAACGCGCCTTTCACTCGCACCAGCAGCGAAATCCCTAACTCCGGCGCAGACGGTAATTCGGTCAACGCCACGGGCCGTTTGTTTTTCACTGACAAAGACTCGCTGCGTCTGGCCTGGACGCGCCGCCGCGCTTCAAACATCGGCTTCGCGGACTTTTCATTGCCGTTCTTTTCGCAGGTGCTGACTTCGCCGTTCAGCAACATGGATAAATACGGCGTGCGTTATCAGCGCACCGGCATTACGCCGTGGTTTTCGGGTTTGAGCATCAACGCTTATCACCAACAGCAAGACCGCGACCTGCGCAACGACTTTGCCGTTTATAGCGTATCGCCGCCGCGCCCGACCGATCCGCCGTTCGATTCGATTGTTCAGATCAAGCTGCTGACCGACACGCGGCAAAACGTGAAAAGTTACGGCTGGGATGTACAAGCCAATTTCATCCCGACGAGCCGCAACGTACTCACCACGGGCGCGAGTTTCTTTTACGACCACGCCCGCGACTCGCGCGTATCGCGTTCTGCCGCGAGCATCATTGCTTTTGCCACCCGTCCGCCGACGCCTGCGCGCTTGATTCCACAAAACATCGCGCTCGGCCCTGAGTCGGTCACGTTCCCGCAACGCGTACCCAAATCGAATTTCCAAAACGTCGCGGCCTTTGTGCAGGATGAATACAACGTCAATCGCTGGTTGCGTATTGTCGGCGCAGTCCGGGCTGATCGTTTCAACATCACGGCGATTCCTACGCCGGGCTTTAACCCTGTGTTGACCGGCTTGGCGCAAGCGACGCCCGCAATTGACTTGAGCAAGCTGCCCTCGGCAACGAGCAATACTGAAATCAATCGCACGACGGTCACGGGCGACATCGGCGCAGTCATTCGCGCGAACGACTCCTTAAGTTTCACCGGTCGCGTAGGTCGCAGCTTCCGCCACCCTAACCTGGAAGAATTATTTTTCAGCGGCCCTGCTACCGTCGGGAATATTATTCCTAACACAACCGTGAAACCTGAAACCGGCATTAACACAGATGTCAGCGCGCGTTATCGCACCACCCGTTATTCAGCAAATGTAACTTACTTTAATAACAATTATCGTAACTTCATCTCGCAGGAATTCATCGCCAACGCACCCGGGCTTGGTTTAGTAGCTCAAGCCTTAAATTTCGCCAAAGTACGCATACAAGGCGTCGAAGCCGACGGCGAATACGCAGTGCAACTCGGCAACACGACGCTGACGCCGTTCATCACGGTGGCCTTCACACGCGGCACGATTCTCGAAGCGATCAATCCATTCAACCAAACCAGCTTGCGCAACGTACCGGCTGACAACATCACACCGCTACGCGCAATTGCCGGCGCGCGTTGGAACGACGGACGCAATCGTTTCTGGGCTGAATACAACGTGCGCGCGCAAGCTAACGTAGACCGCGTTTCACCGCTGCTCAAAGACTCACCGTTTTTGATCGCGCAAGACTTGCTGGCATTGCGCGGCTTTGGCGTACAAAACCTGCGCGGCGGTTATAACTTCAACCGCGAACGCAGCCGCGTCTCGCTGACGTTTGGATTGGAAAACGCCGCGAATAATTTCTATCGCGAGCAATTCCAGTTCGCACCTTCACGCGGACGTACTCTGACGATTGGGATGTTGCTGAAGTATTTCTAAACTGAGGTGGAATTAGACAGGATTGACGGGATTTGCAGGATTGACAGGATTGGCTTTCGTTATTTGTCAGTTAGGTTTGCAGCGTGAAGGTTTCTCAACCGCAGAGTTGCGGAGAGTTTCCCGCAGAGTTTCCGCAGAGAAGAAAAGAAAAAGAAGACTCTCTTCCGAATCCCTCTCTGCGCAACTCCGCGAAAAACTCCGCGCAACTCTGCGTTGAA
Source organism: Acidobacteriota bacterium (assembly GCA_043718445.1). Taxonomy (GTDB): domain Bacteria; phylum Acidobacteriota; class Blastocatellia; order RBC074; family RBC074; genus JACPYM01. The sequence continues at coordinate 5,284 of JAYSVR010000188.1, forward strand.
CGAGCAACCACATTCAAACCCAATCAAAAAAACACAACCCATCCACATCCCTAATCCATCCCGTAAATCCTGAAAATCCTGAAAATCCTGTCAATCCTGTCTAATTCCGATTTCTTATGCGCTACCTGATTTCACTCATCCTGCTTACCATCACCGCCTCAGCGCAATCGCTCGACGTGTCAGCTTATTTCCCCATCCGCCAGGGCGATGCGTGGACGTATGACTGGCAATACCGCATAGGCAACCTGCCTGCGCAAACCGTCAAGCGGACGCGCGCTTTTGAGGGCCGCGAGTTCGTCAACACCGGCAACGTAGACAAGCTCGCCAGCGAAAACGGTGATTACGCTTTGTTCTCTTTGAACGACACAGGGCTGTATTTGCATGGCGCGGCTGAGTATGAACGCGACGTACGTTTCCTCTTCGACCCACCCGTAGCCTTGCTCACGCCCGCGATGAAACCCGGCGTTCCGCTTAAAGCCGAACAACTCGCTGAAGACGGTAAGACGATGCGGCGTTTCGCTTCGGTATATGAACCGCTGGCTGCTTACGACACGCCGATGGGCAAGTATCAGGATTGTTTGAAAGTGACGTGGACGATGGACGACGCGACGGCGTGGCATTCGACGACTTACCTGCTGGCCCGCAACGTAGGCGTCATCGGTTACCTCATCGAAGTCAAAACCAAAGGCGCGAAACCCTTTGAGATGAAAGTCGAAGCGCGCGTCCGTCTCGCCCAACTCGGCGGGCGCACCTTCCTCAAAGCCGCAGACGTGAACGCTTTCGTGCTCACCAAAAAGACTGCGCCCGAAAGCGGCAAGGCGCGCACGCTGTTGCGCAAAGCGCACGAGAGCCAATACACGTGGGATAAAAAGTTTCCGGGCTTCGCGGCTGATTTCACTTTCACGCGCGATAACGCCGCACCCATCACCGGCAAGTTGCGCGTCACGCGCGCCGGACAAATCGAAATCGAGTGCGCCGACGCTTCGGTCAAAGCCGCCGTACACGCCGAAGCCAGCCAGTTCGTCAGCTATCGTCAGGCCAAACCTTTTGACGAACTCTATGCCGCCGCGCAAATCGGCTTCGGCGAAATCAACGATCTCACCACCGAAATCATCGTCAGCGACGACACCGCCGCCGGTTCGAGCTTCCTGCTGCGCGACCGCGAAATCCTGCGCATCTCGCGCTCTTA
>JAYSVR010000189.1:0-21870 GCA_043718445.1 Acidobacteriota bacterium
TGAGTATGCCGTTGAACTGTTCGTTGGTGAGTTCGTCGCCTTGCGCAAAAGCGGCGAGCATCTGGCTGCGTTCGTGGTCTGAATCCAGCGTAACCGACGACGCAATGAGTTCGTTGATGACCGCCGCGTCGCTCAAGAAACGGCGCGGGACGGCGTTGAGGGCTTCGCGTTTCTCATAAGCCGAAGTTACGTCGTGCGCGATTTGCTGGATAACGCGCGGCACGAGCGCGGCTTCGAGCGGATGGCGACGCAAAAGCTGTTCGAAATAAACGCGCTTGCCGAAATTGTCTTTGAGCAACGGAATCACGTCCAGCACCGCCGTCGCTCCGCCTTGTTTGAACAGATGCACTACGCGGCGATCGGCCTCATAGCCGCCCTGTCGCACGGTTTCTCGCATTACCTCAGCCAGCCATTGGCCCGCCGCCTGGTCAAACGTCTGCACAATATCGTTAATAAAATAGGAGCGACGCACCATGCCATCTTTATCGGTTTCGATTTCAATGTGGCGGAGCTGGGTTCCGCGCGTTTCGCGCAAGCGCACGAAGCCATTGAGTGAAAGCGACTCTATGTCGCGATAATCGGCTGTGAATTCGACTTTTCCTTTGATGCGAACTTGCAAACCGCGCTCGTTGTCGGCGCGATTCATAAACCATTCGTCTACGTTGTCATTTGGCAGACTGACTAACCGCGCGCGTTGGGCGAACCCAGTCGTCACGAACGTCGTCACGATCAACGCCATTATCAAAAAACCGACTCGCTTGCTTTGCATGCTGAAAGACTCCTTGCACCGTCACCTTGAATTTTTGAGCGGAATTGCTCAATTGCTAATAACTAGGTGAGGCGACGGGTAAAGTATTGGGCGCGCAAATTGACCGCTCAGAAAGCCCGTGCTAGCTTGCGGTTAAGTTATGCAACCACTGCGCGCATCCAATTTAGTCAGACCCAATCGCTTTTATCGCGGCATTGCGATCTTCTTCCTGCTATTCACGGCAGTTGATTTGTCTTCACTCTGGCCGTGCGCCGAAGACGGATTGGAAGGTTTTGCCATTACGCGCCAAGCCGAGGGCGCGACGCCCGCGTTGGCGCTTCCAGCTTCAAATCAGCCAGAACATTCATCAGAGTCAGAGTCTGGTGAACACGATTGTTTTTGTTGTTGCACGCATGTCAGCCACGTTGTCAGAGCGCGTTTGGCTGAACTCAATCACGCTCCGACGACTGCCATTCCGCGCGGCGTCATCAATTTGCCCGTCGCTCCGCCATCAAGAACCGACCACCCTCCACGACACGCCTGAACTCTCTGGCGTTTATTTATCCATCGTAAAAATAATCAATATCATCGGGCCGCGTGAACTGCGCAGGCGGAAGCCTGACTTGCGCGGCTCCTAATCAGGAGAGGTGTAATCGTGTCTTTATTTTTGTTGGCGCAGCCCACGCGCAGAAGCCCTGTGCGCTCTGCCTGCGCTGCGTTCTTGCTTTACTTGAGTTGCTTACCCGCATCAGCGCAGGTCGTAGTCGCCATCGGGCAACCGCCCGAACCATCGGCGCAAGCAGCTGCCAGCCTGGCGGCGGATGACCTCGTGCGGCGCGCATTGTCGGGCAATGCGGAGCTTCAAGCGGCGCGGCTCGAAATTGAACGTGCCCGCGCGCGTATGCAACAAGCCGGATTGCTGCCGAACCCTACGCTCGAATTTGAGCAACAGCGCGGCGTATTCAATTCGCCCGGCGAGCGCGTGACGACGCTTGCCGTATCCGTTCCGGTTGAACTCGGCGGCAAACGCGCGCGTCGGCTCGATCTAGCGCAGGCTGAACTCGAAGTCGCGCAAGCCGAAGTCGCCGAACGCGAACGACGATTAGCTGCGGAAGTACGTGCGGCTTATGTCGAAGCCCTTGCCGCGCAACGCGAACTCAATTTGACGACGGGCTTGAATTTGCTCGACACGCAAACCGCCGAAGTCGTCGAAGCCCGCGTCAGCGTGGGCGATGCCGCGCCGCTCGAAGCCAAACTGTTGCGCGTTGAACTCGACCGCTTGCTGGCCCGGCGCGCATTGGTCGAAGGCCGCTATCAAGCCGCGTTGCTGAAACTCAAATCACTCGCGGGCATGCCGCTGGATGAAAAACTGTCGTTGCGCGAAGACCTCGCGCAACCCGCTTCGTCTGAGCCGCCTGCTACGCCCGCTACTATTGAAGCCGCCATTGAGATTGCCTTGCGCACGCGCCCCGACGTGCGATGGGCGCGCTTGCTGGAAGAAGCCGCGCAAGCCGGACTCAAACTCGCCAGAGCGCAAGCCGTGCCTGACCTCACCGTCTCGGCGCGGTACGGCAAAGATCAAAACAGTTTTGACGACACGCCCATCGGCTTTCTCGCTGACCGCGACAAATTTTTTGCGTTCAGCGTTTCTATCCCGCTGCCGCTGTTCAATCGCAATCAAGGCGCGAAAGCCGAAGCCGCTGTGACGATTGCGCAAGCGCAACGTCGCCGCGAATTCGTCGAGGCCGTCGTGCGCGCCGAAATCGGCAGTGCATTGGCGCGTTACCGCGCGGCGCAAGCGGCGCTCAACACCTTTGAGCAAGGCGTGCTGCTGCGTTCTGAAGAAAACATTCGCACGCTGCGCGCGGCCTATGACATCGGCGCGTTTCGCATCACCGAACTCATCACGGAACAGCGGCGCTTGCTCGACGCGCAACGCGAATACACCGAAGCACTCACCGAACGTTATCGCGCACTGTCTGACTTACAGGCTGCGCTGGGAGCTATCCAACAATGACTAATTTCATCTCATCATCACTGAGCTTACGAGTTTTGCTGGCGGGTTTATGTGCGAGCCTATTGGCCTTCGCGCTCGCTTGCGGCGGCGCGAAAAAAGAAGAGGCTAAACCTGCTGCCAACGAAAAGGCCGAAGCACATCACGACGAAGGCGAAGCGAATGAAGTCAGCCTTTCGCCGGAAGCATTGGCTGCCGCCAAACTCGAATTTGCCGAAGTCGCCGCGCGCGCAGGTGGCGGCGTGTTGCGCGTGACGGGTTCGGTCGAAATCAATCAACAGCAAATGCAACAGGCTACGCCGCTCGTGTCGGGCCGTGTCGAACGAGTCAATGTTGTGTTGGGCGACCGCGTGCGCGCGGGGCAACCGCTGGCGGTGATTGCCAGTCCGCAGATTGCGCAAATGCACGGCAAGCTGCACGAAGCTGAAACCAAACTCGCGCTGGCCGAACGCAATCTCAAGCGCGTTGAGCAATCCGAAAATCGCGCGGCAGTGTTGTCGGCGAAGGCGCGGCTGGATGAAGCCGAAGCCGCGCTCAAACGCACGCGCAAGCTCATCGAACTCGGCGCGGGCGCGGGCAAGGATTTGGTCGCAGCCGAGACGGCTTATCAAACGGCGAAGGCCGAGTACGACTTTCAAAGCAACATCGCACTCAACAAAGAGATTCAGGAAGCGCGCGCCGAAGTCGCCACCGCGCGCGTAGACGTGGCGCACATCCGCGACGAGATGAAATCGCTGGGCGCACCAGTCAGCGCGGAAGAACACGGCGAACACGACGACGATCACAAACGCGACACGTCGTTGATTACGTTGCGCGCGCCGGTCACAGGCACGGTGACAGAGCGGTTGGTCAATGCGGGCGCGGGCATCGAAACGGGCAAGCCCCTGTTCACCATCGCCAATCTCACTACAGTGTGGGTGATCGCCAACGTACCCGAAGCGCAAGTCAGCCGCTTGCGCGTCGGCACAGCGGCCAAGGTCACTGCCGCCGCGTTCGATGGCGCGCGCACCGGGCGCGTGACATACATCAATCCGCAACTGAATGAAGAAACCCGCACCGCGCAAGTGCGACTCGAACTCACCAATGCGGGCGAACGATTGAAAGCCGGAATGTTCGTCGAAGTCGAATTTCAAACCAGCGCGGTGTCGGCCAGCGTGAGCGAAGAACTCGCCGTGCCTGCCAATGCGATTCAACGCATCGGCGAACGCACGGTAGTTTTCATCGCCGATGAAAAAGAGCCGGGACATTTCAAAGTGCGCGAAGTCGAGTTGGGCGGCGAGAGCAACGGTTACCGCACGATCACTGGCGGACTCAAAGCCGGTGAGCGCGTCGTGACCAAAGGCGGCTTCACGCTGAAATCGCAACTGCAAAAAGGCGAAATGGGGGACGAACACTGATGATTAACTCACTCATTCGCTTTTCTGTTGCGCAACGCTTGCTGGTGTTGCTCGCGGTCGCCCTGCTCATCGGCGCGGGCGTTTACAGCTTGAAGAACCTGCCGATTGACGCTGTGCCGGATGTCACCAACGTGCAGGTGCAAGTGCTGACCGCCGCGCCTGCGCTTTCGCCGCTCGACATCGAACGGCAAATCACCTTTCCCGTCGAAGTAGCGATGAGCGGCTTGCCCGACGTGGAAGAAATTCGTTCGGTGTCGAAGTTCGGCCTCTCTGCTGTGACGGTGGTTTTCGATGACAAGATTGACATCTACTTCGCGCGGCAGCTTGTGCTGGAAAGGCTATCGCAAGCGCGCGAGCAAATCCCTGAAAACATCGGTGCGCCTGAGATGGGGCCAATCTCGACGGGACTCGGCGAAATCTATCAGTACGAATTGAAGGCGAAGAACCCGAAAGAGTTCGACGCGACGGCGCTGCGCACGATTCAGGATTGGAGCGTGCGCCGGCAGTTGCTGGGCGTGCCGGGCGTGACCGAAGTCAACAGCTTTGGCGGATTCGAGAAGCAATATCAGGTGCGGCTCGATCCGGCGAAGCTGCAATCTTACGGCTTGTCGTTGCGCGATGTTTATGAAGCCGTCTCGCGCAACAACGCCAACGTCGGCGGCGCATACATCGAGAAAGACGCTGAACAGTATTTGCTGCGCGGCATCGGTTTGGTGAGTTCGCTTGAAGACATTGCGATGATCGTCGTCAAGACGGGACGCGACGGCGTGCCGGTGTTCGTGCGCGATGTGGGCGAAGTCGTCACGGGCGCTACGGTGCGGCAGGGCGCGGTGACGGCGGACGGCGAAGGCGAAATCGTCGCGGGCATTGCGATGATGCTGAAGGGTGAGAATTCGCGCGCGGTGGTCAATCGCGTCAAAGTGCGCGTCGAAGAAATCAAAAAGACCTTGCCCAAAGGCGTCGAACTGATTCCGTTTTACGACCGCACCGAACTCGTTGACCGCACGGTTTGGACGGTGGCGAAAAACCTGATTGAAGGCGCACTGCTCGTCATCGTCGTGTTGATTTTGTTGCTGGGCAATTGGCGCGGCGCGTTGTTGGTGGCGACGATCATTCCGCTCTCGATGCTGTTCGCGGCCATCCTGATGCGCGTCTTCAATGTGTCGGGCAATCTGATGAGTCTGGGCGCGCTCGATTTCGGCTTGATCGTAGACGGCGCAGTCGTGATGGTCGAAAACGCCGTGCGCCGCCGCGCCGAAGCGCAACACGAAGCAAAAGACGAAGCGCCAGAAAAAACGATTCTTGACGCATGTCTTGAAGTCGCGCGTCCGGTCGTATTCGCCGTGGCGATCATCGCCATCGTTTATTTGCCCATCCTCAGTTTGACGGGCATCGAGGGCAAGATGTTCAAGCCGATGGCGCTGACGGTTGTGTTTGCCTTGATCGGTTCGCTGCTGCTTTCGCTGACGTTTATTCCCGCGATGCTGACGTTTGTGTTACGCGGCAAAGTCGCGGAAAGCGAAAGCATCATCCTGCGCGTCGCGCGGCGTTGGTATGAACCGGCGCGCGCTTTCGTGATGCGGCAGCGCGTGCTGGCGCTGACGGTGGCGCTGGCATTGGTGGCCGTGAGCGGCGTGTTGTTTTCGTATCTCGGCGCTGAATTCATTCCGCGCCTAGATGAAGGCGCGCTCGCCATCGAAGCCAAACTCTTACCCAGCGTGGCGCTTTCGCATTCGATCAGCACCTATTCGCAAGTCGAGCGCGTGTTGCGCCGCTTTCCCGAAGTCACGCAAGTCATCACCAAGATCGGACGCGCCGAAGTCGCTACCGACCCGATGGGCATTGAGTCGGGTGATGTGTTCATCGCGCTCAAGCCGCGTGACGAATGGACGACCGCGAAAACCCGCGAGGCACTGGTTGAGAAAATGTCTGAAGCGTTAGAGCAAAACGTACCCGGCGCGGCCTTCGGCTTTTCACAACCGATTGAATTGCGCGTGGCAGAGTTAATCTCAGGCGTGCGCTCAGACGTAGCGATCAAACTTTTCGGCGACGATCTCGACACGCTCAAGCGCGAAGCCGACAAAATCGCGCGCGTCGTCGGCAAAGTGAGCGGCGCGGCAGACGTGAAAGTCGAACAGGTTTCCGGCCTGCCGCAATTGCAAATCAAACCCGACCGCGCGGCGATTGCGCGTTACGGCATCAACGTCGAAGCGGTCAACGATCTGGTCGAATCCATCGTCGCGGGCAAACAAGCGGGTGTGGTTTACGAAGGCGAACAACGCTTCAGTCTGGTCGTGCGCCTGCACGAACCCGCCAGCCGCGATGTCGAGACGATTAAGGCGTTGCTCGTGTCCGCACCAAACGGCGCGCGCATTCCGCTGGCGCAACTCGCCGACATCTCCGTCGTCGAAGGCCCCGCGCAAATTTCGCGCGAAGACACGCGCCGCCGCATCGTCGTCGAAGCCAACGTCAGAGGCCGCGACATCGGCAGCTTCGTCAAAGACGCGCAAGCCGCCATTGATCGTGAGGTCAAGCTGCCTGCCGCGTATTACCTCAAGTGGGGCGGACAGTTTGAGAACCTGCAACGCGCTTCGGAGCGATTGTTAATCGTCGTACCGCTCGCGCTGTTCCTCATCTTCGTCTTGCTCTTCACGACGTTTAACTCGCTCAAGCAAGCCGTGTTGATTTACACCGGCATCCCCTTTGCCATCGTCGGCGGCGTATTCGCGCTGGCCTTGCGCGGACTGCCATTCTCGATTTCAGCAGGCGTAGGCTTCATCGCGCTGTTTGGCGTCGCGGTGCTGAACGGCGTCGTGATGGTGAGCGCGATCAATCGGCTGCGCGAAGCAGGCCGCACGGTTGACGAAGCCGTCAACGAAGGTGCGGCAACGCGCTTACGTCCGGTGTTGATGACGGCATTGGTGGCGAGCTTGGGATTCATTCCGATGGCGCTGGGCACGTCTGCCGGAGCCGAAGTGCAACGTCCTTTGGCGACCGTCGTCATCGGCGGATTGGTGACTTCGACATTGCTGACGCTGTTGCTGCTGCCGATGCTCTATCGGTGGTTTGAGCGCGATGCGCAAGAGCAATCTGAAACGCAGTTAAAACTGGAGGCCCCGTATGGAAAAACTACAACTTGAGCTGGAACTGCTGCTGCCCGGCGTAGCCGATGAGCAGGATCAATGCGTCGCGCGCGTGCAGGAACGTTTGAAAACCGCGCGCGGCGTGACTGAAGCGCATATCGAAAAGACCGACGGCAAAGCGCAACTCTGCCTGCATTACGACCCGGCGCAAACGACGCTCGCCGCGTTGCAAAGGCTTGCCACGCAGACCGGCGCTGAAATCGCCGAACGCTATCAACACGATCTGATTCGCATTGAAGGCATGGATTGTTCGGATTGCACGCTGGCAATTGAACACGGTCTCAAACGCATGGACGGCGTGTTGACGGCGACGGTCAATTACGCAGCGCAAACGGCGCGCGTGGAATACGACGCGCAGAAACTCAATCGCAGCGCCATTGAGAAGCGCATTCGCGGCATGGGCTACGCGGTGGCGAAAGAAGGCGTGTCGGCTTTCTTCGCCGAGCGGCGCGAATTGATTTTCGCGTTGCTGGCGGGTGCGTTCGTGCTGGCAGGCTGGTTGGCGGGGCGCTTTTTCGGCGCAAGCGATTGGGTGACGACACCGCTTTATCTGGCGGCGTATCTGTTCGGCGGCTGGGACATCGCGCGCCACGCGGTTCACTCATTGCGCGAAAAACAATTCGACACTGATTTGCTGATGGTGCTGGCGGCGTTGGGCGCAAGCGCGCTCGGCGAATTCTTTGAAGGCGGGTTGCTGCTGTTTCTCTTCAGCTTGGGCCACGCGCTCGAAGAGATGGCGCTGGATCGCGCACGCGATGCGGTGCGCAAACTCGGCGACCTCGCGCCCAAGACTGCGCTGGTGCAGCGCGACGGCAAAGAAGTCGAACTGAGCGTCGAGCAACTCAATGTAGACGACACGGTGATCGTGCGACCGGGCGTGCGCATTCCCGTGGACGGCGCAATCCTGAGCGGTGCATCAGCGGTCAATCAGGCTCCGGTCACGGGCGAAAGCGTACCGGTTGAAAAAGCGTTGGGCGATAAAGTCTTTGCCGGAACGGTCAACGGCGATGGCGCGCTGGAAGTGAAAGTCACGCGGCTGGCAAAAGACAATACGCTGGCGCGCGTGATGCAAATGGTCGAAGAAGCGCAAACGCAAAAAACGCGCACGCAACAGATGACCGAGAAATTCACGCGCTGGTTCGTGCCTGCCGTGCTGATCGGCGTCGCACTGATGATCGTCGTGCCGCTGTTGTTCGGCGGTGCGTTTCGTGAATCTTTTCTGCGCGCGATGACCTTGCTGGTGGCGTGTTCGCCCTGTGCGCTTGCACTTGGCACGCCGTCCGCAATGCTGGCGGGCATCGCACAGGCAGCGCGCAACGGCTTGTTAATCAAAGGCGGCGCGCATCTCGAAACGCTCGGTGCCTTGACGACGATTGCCTTTGATAAGACCGGTACGCTGACGCACGGCCAGCCCGAAGTCACCGATGTCGTCACCGCCGAAGCGAATCAAAACGCCGATGAATTGCTGGCACAGGCAGCGGCGGTCGAGAGCCGTTCCGGTCATCCGCTGGCGCAAGCTGTCGTGCGTGCGGCGGCGCAGAAAGCCTTGTCGCTTCCGGCCTCTGGAGAACTGATCTCGCTCACGGGGCGCGGCTTGCGTTCGACGGTCAGCGGCGCAGACATCCTGATCGGCAATCGCAAGCTGATGAATGAATCCGGCGTTGCCCTGTCTGAATCCGTCAACCAGCAACTTGAGCGACTCGAAACCGATGGCAAAACGACGATGATTATCGCCCTCAACAATGCAGTTGCGGGCGTCATCGCGCTGGCCGATACGCCGCGTGCCGATGCAAAAGCGACGTTGCAACGACTCAAGCAACTCGGCATTCGCCAGACGTTGTTGCTGACGGGCGATAATCGGCGCGTCGGCGAAAAGATGGCGAGCCTGCTTGGACTTGATGCCGTGCGCGCGGAGTTGATGCCGGAAGACAAAGTGACGGCGATTCGTGAACTCGCTGCGGGAGAAACCGTAGCGATGGTTGGCGACGGCGTGAACGATGCGCCCGCGTTAGCCGCCGCCAGCGTAGGCATTGCGATGGGCGGCGCGGGAACCGATGTCGCGCTTGAAACGGCGGATGTCGCGCTGATGGGCGATGAACTGAGCAAACTGCCTTTCGCCATTGGGTTGGGTCGCGCCACGCGCCGTATTGTCTTTCAAAATCTGGTAATCTCGGCGCTGGTCATCTTGTTTTTGGTCGTCACTTCAATTCTCGGCGTAGTCGGCATCGGGCTGGCTATCGTTTTTCACGAAGGCAGTACGCTGGTCGTGGTCGCCAATTCGCTGCGGCTGCTGGCCTATCGTGATCGTTGAGGAGTTCCGCGATGAACCCACTAAACACTTATTTGTTATTGCTGTTCGTACAGATGCTGCATCTGTTGCATCATCGGCTGGCGAAACGGCACATCAGTTTTGCCGAAGTGATTTCAGCGGCAGTCTTGTGCGTACCGCCAACGGCTGCTTTACCCGTTTGGCTGTTGATGGGAACGCATTTGAGTTGCTGCGTTGTCCAACTCATCGGCAGCCTGTTGATTGACCGACTTTCACCCGATTGGCCGCGCGCGTCATCCGCAAAATGACAAGCGCATAAACAAACAAGGAGAACACCTGACGAAACCCCTCACGTTGTCAGCGGCATTTTTGGCTGCTCCTTACTGACCATGACGTTAGCGATGTTCGGCCTCGGCTCAGTCATCGCGCGCTATCTTTAACACTGGCAGGTTTGCGTCTGGACACTTTTGAAAAACCACAGGAGCGCGCGTCACTTTTGCGATGGGTAATTCAACCACGCCAACGCCGGATGCGCGCCGCCAACCGCTGTGGTCACAATCTCACGCGCAATCGCTAGACCGTTGGCGCTGTTGGCGAAAAAGACGACACCGAGTTTCGGTTGATCGAAGGCCACGAAATAAGCCTTCGCATCGCCGTTGTCGCCCCAATGCCAGAACGACAGACCATTTTTTCCTGCTTCTTCTGGGGTGGTTTGCAAACCAATGCCTAGTCCCCACGCGACCTCGGCGACGGGTTGCGGACGCGGGTTGGTGAGCGAATTGGCTCCGCCCGCGATGACCTGCGTTTGCGGCGTGAGCATCAGCTTGCGCGTCGCGGGCTTCAGCCCGGTGCCGTTCAACAGCGCCGCGACGAAACGTCCGTAATCCTGCGCCGTCGTATGCAAACTCGCCGCTGCGTTGGCAGTGTTGGGCGACAGCTTATTCTGTCTCACAACTTCGCCACGCGCGTTGTGACTGACGGTTTTCAACGTGTCGTAACTCACCCGCCACACGTAACTGCTGCTCGTCATGCCCAGCGGCGTGAAAACCATCCGCTGCATAAAGTCGTTGAACTTCTCGCCCGTCACGTGTTCGATCACTTTCGCCAGATAGACGAAACCTTCGCCCGAATAGCTGAAGCGCGTGCCGGGCTTGAGATAAATTTTGAGTTCTTTGTTGCGCCAGTTCGGAAAGCCCGTCGTATGGCTCAACACACGCCGCGCCGTAATCTCACTCAGCCGCGCGTCATCGGCTACGTCGTAATTGCCCAGCAGGTATTGATTGAGCGGCTTATCTAAATCGAATTTGCCCGCGTCCACCAGCTTCATCACGGCGTAAGCGAATACGGGCTTGCTCAAACTCGCGGCCTCGAACACTGTCGCGTCGGTCACGGGTTCATTCGTCTTCGCGTTCATTACGCCGAAGCCGCGCTGCCACGCGAGTTTGCCTTCGCGCACGATGGCGATAGAAAGACCCGGCACGTCGGCTTCTTTCATCAACAGCGGCAGATTTTTTTCTAACTGCGCGATGAGTTGCGCCTGCTTCGTTTTGGTTTGCAGCGGAACCGCTGGCGCTTGCGCAATCAAAGTGTTGCTGAACACGCTGGCGAGCATCAGTCCCGCGAAGAATTTAGTCATTGAATGCATTGATCGAAAACTCCTTCGGTTCACGCCGAAACGCGATCTAAGAGCATGGTTGGGAAATTGGATTTACGCCTTTACCTGAAGGGGATTTCGCCACAAAAAGGCACAAGAGCCACAACAACTTTCTTTCCTTTTGTGGTTTCTGTGCTTCTTCGTGGCGAAATCCCCTTCAAGTAAAGGCGAACATCGAATTTCAAAACAGGCTCTAAGGAAAGCGAGAGACTAAAACTTGTCAGGGCTTCTTTGGTGCAGTAGCTCCATCAGCCGCTGCCGTTGGTGGTGTACGAGGCTGCGCGCCGTTGCCGTACTTCTCAACTTGCCGGGTTTTCATGTTGTAAGCGTCGCCCTGCGAAAGTACGAAATAGGATTTCTCCCACGGCTGATAGACGCGCGTATTGTCGTGGATCGCTACTTTCCACGCGCCCAGCACCTCGAAGCGGTCGCCTTTGACAATGATCGCCGTACCTTCAGAAAGGCCGATGCCCAACAGGTTCGGATATTTCTTGATGACCGGAATCAGGTCGTCCCAGCGGTTGCGCGTATTGATATGCTGATCTATCGCCGAGCGGCGCAGGAAATTGAATCCATGTTCGTGTTCTTTTTCCGGCGTCATCATGATGTCAGGCCCGGCAATCGCACCGCGCACCAGATAATCGCCCTGAATCGTCGCGCCCGCCGAACTGCCGCCGATCACGCCGCCGCGTTCCAACACCTGATGGAATTCGCGGTAGGTCAACGTGTTCATATACGAATCCACGATGTTCCATTGGCGACCGCCGTCGAACCAGACGGCGTTGGCTTCGCGCAAGGGAGCGGCGAACGCTTCAGTGTCGGCGACCTTCGGATCGTGTGTATGCAGCATCTGAACGTTTTTGACACCGCGTTTCTTCCACGAAGCAATTACGTCTTCTTCTTTGTACACCTTGACCTCGCCGGTGGGCGTCTTGTTTCCACCCGCCGTCGGAACCACTACGATCTTCGCGTCGAGGCCGCCCGCGAGTTCGATGAATTTCTCTACGATCCCGGTGTTATTGGTCGAGCCACCGCCGACAATGACCAACGTGCCTTTGGCCGGGCCGTATTCCGGCGCTTCAGGCGCAGGCGGTTGGCCAACCGCAATCAGCGCGACTAACAAAAGGGTGACGAGAGTTAGGGCAAGCTTGTTCTTCATGGTTTCTCCCAAAGTAGATTTTATCTGCGTCCAGCACGAGACGGACGTAACAAAACAGCTATAGCCGCTCAATCGCACAGAGTAAAGATTGCCGCGTGAATTCCGCCAGATTTCCTCGAATGTTCAATGCTCGCTATTCACACCGCAGCGCAATCATCGGATCAACTTTCGTCGCGCGCCGCGCCGGCAACGCACACGCCAATGTCGCAACGACCAGCAGTAACAAAGCTACGGCAGCGTAAGTCAGCGGATCGGCGGCGCTGACTTCAAACAAAAAGCCGCGCAGCAAACGCGCCAACGCTAAGGCCGCTATCAATCCAATCGCTACGCCCGTGACGGCTAGCGTCAGGCCACGTTTGAGTACGAGTGCAAATACGTCACGTGATGAGGCACCGAGGGCCAGCCTTACGCCGATCTCTTGCGCGTGTTGCGTGACGAAATAGGAAAGCACACCGTAAATACCTAGCAGTGCCAGCAACAACGCCAGTCCCGCAAACGCCGTCAGCAACCACATGCCAGCGCGCCGCATTTGCGTGAATTCGTCGAGCAGTGCATTCAGCGTGCTGATGCTCGAAAGTGGTTGCGTGGGGTCTACGGCGTGTATGGCGGTGCGAATCGCTGGAATTAAGCTGTTGGGTTCGACGGTCGTGCGCACGACCAAATCGCGCGGAGCGAAAAAGGTGTGCGTTTTGATTTGGCGATAGGGCAAATACATTTCGGCTTTGACTGGTTTGTCTACGTCTACTTGCCGCACATCGGCCACTACGCCCACGACAGTTAGCCAGGGATTTTTCGACTCGGCGCGTCCGTTCTTGAAACGCTTCCCTATCGCGCTTTCGTTCGGCCAGTATTGGCGCGCCATCGTTTCATTGATCGTGACAACGGGTTGAGTTTGCTCGGTATCTTGCGCGGTGAGGTAACGCCCTTCGCGCAATGCGATGCGCATCGTTTGCAAATAAGCCGCGCTGACTTGCCGATGGTTCGCGTTCCAGGTGACACCGGTTTCGGGAGTGCGGCCTTCGAGCGTAATGCCGTTCGAGCCGCCTGCCCACGCCAACGGAACCGAAGTCGAATATCCGGCAGAAACTACGCCGGGCAGGGCCTGCACTCGTTCCAGCACTTGATCGTAAAAGGCCGTGCGCTTGGCGTGTTCTTCGTATTTTTTCTGCGGCAAGTCCGTGCGCAACGTCAGCACGCTCTCGGCTTGCAAAGGAAAGTACTGGCTGTGCAGCCGGTAAAGCGTTTGTATCAGCAAGCCTGCGCCTACGACCAAAACCAGCGCCAACGCGAGTTCGCCGATGACGAATACACTGAGCCAGCGCCGTTGTTCTGGATGGCTCGCGCCCGTGCTGCCGCCTTGTTTGAGTGTTTTGGTCAGATTCACCTGAGCGGCTTGCCAAGCGGGTAAGAGGCTGAACAACACGCCTGCCAACAGCGATACGGCAAAGGCAAAGAGCAACACGCGCGCATCCATTTGCAACAACGCCTCGCGTTGCGGCGTAGGCGGCAAAAGCTGTTTCAACAAGGCGAACGTCCAACTGGCGAGCAACAAGCCCAGCGCGCCGCCGAGACTGGCGAGCAATACGCCTTCGGTCAACAACTGGCGCACCAGCGCCCAGCGGCTTGCGCCCAAGGCGGCACGTACCGCCATTTCTTTTTGCCGCGTGGTAGCGCGCGACAACAGCAAGCCCGCGATGTTGGCGCAGGCGATCAACAAGACGAATGTGACTGCGCCCAGCAACAGCCAGAGCATTGGCCCCGTCTGGCCGACGACTTGTTCGTGCAAACCTTTGACTGAAGCTTCCAGCTTGGCGGCATCGGCGGGAAAGCGTTCGGCGATGCGTTTGGTGATTGTCTGTATATCCGCATTCGCCTGCGCCAGCGTGACGCCGGGCTTCAGCCGTCCGAATACGTTCAGATAATGATTGCGGCGATTAGCGAGCTCTTCAGCCGTGAAGGCAGCGGGAACCCAAGCTTTGACGTAAGACTCGCCCAACGAAAAATCGGCGGGCATTACACCGATCACGGTGTATGGCTCATCGTTCAACAAAAGCGTGCGATTGAGAATGGCGGGGTCTGCGCCATAGCGGTTCTGCCACAAGTTATGACTGATGATGACGAGCTTCGGCGCATCGGGTTGATCTTCCTGAGCTGAGAAGTTGCGCCCCAACGCAGGCGCTACGCCCAACATGGGAAAAAGATTGGCCGTCACGCCATACGCATGCAATTTTTCGGGTTCGCCATCACCCGTCAGATTGAAGCTGCGATTGTCGCGCGCCGCGAGTTCTGCAAACGTCTGCGTCTGCGCTTTCCAATCAGCGTAATTGCCCGGCGCGGGCGTATCCTGCGCAAAGCCGATGGACGAAGCGTCTTCCCAAATCATCGCCAGCCGCTCTGGTTCGTGAAAGGGCAGCGGACGCAACAACACTGAGTTGACGACGCTGAACATCGCGGCGTTCGCGCCAATCCCCAACGCCAGCGTAACCACAGCTATCAAAGTGAAGCCGGGCTGTTTGAACAACATTCGCGCGCCGTAGCGCAGGTCTTGCCAAAGTGTTTGCATACGCCCTCGCACAAGGTGATTGGTTGGTAGTTGGGCTGCGACCAAAAGCGCAGCCTGAAGCGGTTGGACTCTCAAGCGCCGTGCCAGCGAGACGAGGCTGAAAACAAAGGGCATTCGGTCACGGCGAGCTTTCAGCCAGGCGCGGGGCTGTTCGTTTGCGGAACGCGGGAAGTTCGCTTTTGGGATGCCGCGTGTGCGCTACGCTATTGAGATTTTACATTCATAGGCAATCTCTCCGCGTTTTCCTTCACACCAGCCCTAAGCGGTGATATACCTGCGGCGTCAGACGAATTCCCAACGACATTCTGTAGCTAAAACTTGCGCTTTCAGAAAAAGCGCAGCATCTATCATGGCCTGTCACCAAGCTGGTCATGTCACCGATTCACCCAACGAACGGAGGTTCTATGAGATTAGGGATTAAATTAGGCTGTTTACTGCTGGCATTCACGGGCCTCGCCTGGGGCCAGTCATTTACCGCTGCGATTCGCGGCGTCGTGACCGATCAGACCGGCGCGGCTGTTTCCAACGCGAAAGTTGTCATCACACAAACCGAGCGCAACGTGCAACACACGGCGATGACCGACGAGAAAGGACGCTATCAGTTGAGCGCTTTAACGCCCGGCCAATACACCCTGACGGTCGAGGCCAACGGATTCAAACGCTATGCGCAAAGCGCCTTTCCGCTGGTGGTGCAAGAACAGGCGACGCAAGACGTGCAATTACAATTGGGCGATGTGTCGTCCACCGTCGAAGTCACGAGCGCCACGCCGCTGGTGAATACGACAATTGCCAATCTCGGTCAGGTGATCGAGAACAAATACATTTTGTCGTTGCCCAACATTGCCCGTAACTCAATGAGCCTCGTCTATCTCACGCCCGGCGTAGTCGGTTCAGGCGGACGACGCGGCGATTCGAATACGAACTTTTCGGCGAACGGCTCACGCAACTCGACCTCTGACGTACTCGTAGACGGCGTGACCGTCGTGACCGTCGAACAGAACTCTGGCGTTACCGATCTGAAATTCTCGCCTTCCGTAGACATGGTGCAAGAGTTCAAAATGCAAACGAACTTCTTCTCGGCTGAGTACGGCCAAACGGGCGGCGCGGTGGTGAATATGGTGACCCGTTCGGGCGGGAACAAATATCACGGCACCGGTTATTATTTTTTGCGCGATGACGCTTTGAATGCGAACGACTGGTTTTCGAATCGCTCAGGGCGACCCATTCCCGCGTTTCGGCGCGATCAATACGGCGGCGTAATTGGCGGCCCGGTCATTAAAGACAAAACCTTTTTCTTCGGTGGGCTTGAATACACGCGGCAACAAAGCCCGACCAGCGCGACGATTTCAGTGCCGACCGCATTGCAACGCGCGGGCGATTTCTCGCAAACGTTCAATGCCGCAGGCCAGTTGATGACGGTTTACAATCCGTTCGACACATTCACCAACGCAGCGGGCGCAATCGAACGCCGACCGTTTGCGGGCAACAAAATTCCGACCAACCTGATGGATCCGATTGCGCTCAAGGCGTTGAGCTTCCTGCCCACGCCCAACCAGGCAGGGACGAATTTCACCAACACCGCGAACTGGTTTAACAACGGCATCAACACAAGTTCAGGCCATCAGATGAACATCAAGGGCGATCACAATTTCAGCGAAAGCACACGCATCAGTGGTCGTTATAGTCAGGCGTTCAGCAGCGGAACCAATCCGAATTTGTTCGGCGACAACAATCCGGCTTATTGGACGGGCGGGCCGAACGCCACGAAAACGCATTCAATGGTGGGCGAAATCAACCATACATTCAGCGGAACGATGCTCGCGTCTTTCCGTTATGGTTATACCTACTCAAACTTTAACCGGAATCCGTTGGCGGGCTTAGGCTTTGATGTCACTACGCTTGGCTTGCCTGCCAATATGAAAACGTCCGCGACGCATCAAGTTTTTCCGCGTTGGGCCCCCGAAGGCTTTCAGGAATTCGGCACCGAACCTTTCTGGATCATGGATCGGCAGGAAGGCGTTCATCATATGTCAGGCTCGCTCACGAAAGTTTGGGGAGCGCACAACCTGAAAGCGGGCGGCGAGCGCCGTTATAACCGGCTTGATTACAACCAACCGGGGAATCCTTCGGGGCGTTTCAACTTTGCTCGTGCCGCCACTTGCCGCACGCTCAACATTTGCGGCGGCACCGAGGGCAATGGCTTTGCTACCATGCTGATGGGCTGGGCGACGGGCAGCGAATACCACATCGAACCGAAGACCTTTTCGCGTTCGGCTTACTGGGGCTTTTTCGCGCAGGATGATTGGAAGATCACCAATCGGCTGACGCTCAATCTAGGCATGCGTTATGACTTTGACGTGCCGCGTTGGGAACTCGAAAACCGCTACAGTTATTGGGACCTTGAAGCGCAATCGCCCATCAAAGCGGAAGGTTATGACACGCGTGGCGTGATGAAATTCAACGATGACAACAACCGCTCGCCGTTCAACGCTGATATGAACAATTGGCAGCCGCGCATTGGTTTCGCGTTTGCCGCCAACCCAAAAACCGCGATTCGCGCCGGTTACGGTTTGTTCTATCAACTCTCGCGCGCGACGGTGTTCGGTCGTCCCGGCACTGCGTTCACGATCAACTCGCCCGTTGTTTGGACGACCAACTCCAACGCAACCTTGAACCGTCGTCTTAACAATCCGTTCCCCGATGGTGTCTTGTTACCGCCGGGTCGTTCGCAAGGTGATTCGACGCTGCTGGGCTTTGGCGTCAGCACGATTCTGCCGTCGAACAATCGCAATCCCGAATATCACTCTTGGAATCTTTCGATTCAGCGTGAACTGCCCGGCCAATCGGTGCTTGAGGTGAATTACACCGGCAGTCGCGGCACGCATCTTTTTATGCCGATCACGACGCTCTCGCCGCTGCACCCGCAACATTGGGCGCTGGGGCGCTCGGCGTTGCAAGCCACAGTGCCGAATCCTTTCTTCGGGCAAATCACCGACCCGCGTTCGCAACTTAGCGGACGCACCGTTCAGCGTTTCCGCTTGCTGCGCGCAATGCCGCAATACGACGGCACCGGCGTAGGCACGGCGGAACCCGCACGCGGCGATTCGAACTATCACGCGTTGCAGGTGAAATGGGAGAAACGTTTCGGCAAAGGGCTGACCGCGCTGACGCATTACACCTGGTCGAAGATGATTGATAACGTGTCGCACAGTTCAGGCAACGTATCCTGGCTGGGCGGCTCGACTTCAATCCAAAACATCTGGGACTTGCGGGGCGAACGTGCGCTCTCGTCGCATGACATTGCGCATCGTGTCGTCATCACCGGCACGTATGAGTTGCCCCTCGGCAGAAACCAGCGCTTCGGGTCAGACATGAACCGCGCGCTGGACTGGCTGGTCGGCGGCTGGAATTTAAGTGGTATCGCGTTGATGCAAGGCGGTGCGCCGTTACAGGTCACGCAATCGGGCGGCAACATCTGGGACGGTACGCAGCGTCCGAACCTGATTGGCGACCCCAGCACTTCAGGCCGTGTGCAAGATCGTCTCAACAACTGGTTCAACCCGGCGGCTTTCGCGCAACCTGCGATTGACGTGCCGGGCAGTTCACCGCGCAACCTGAACTATCGCGGCCCCGGCATCAAAACGCTGGACGGCGCGTTGCTCAAGAGCATCAGAACGTGGGAAGGCCAACGGCTTGAGATTCGTCTCGAAGCACAGAACGTCACCAACACACCGATGTTCGGCGATCCCGGCGGGCTGGGTTTCGGCGCGACCAACTTCGGACAGATCACGGCACTGCGCAACGGCGTCGGGCCGCGCAACATGCAATTCGGTCTGAAGTATTATTTCTAAACCGCTAACTCACGGGTGGATGCGATTCGTCGCATCCACCCGCCTTTGTTCCGCCTTTGCTTGCCCGTTTAGCCTTACCCCGCAGCCGTCACCAACAACCGTCCAACCTGCCAGCCTTTTTCTGTCGCAACCAGCTCAAGATCGAAACGCTGAGGGGTTCGGTTGCGGAAGCAGGTGTTTTTTCAAAATCGGTACGGCGACGCGCGTCTCAGCGCAAGCGAAACGCCGCCATCTCTTCGCCGTTGCGCACCAACAAGGTGTCGTTGACCAACACCGGATGATTCCAGGTCTTGCCTTCAATCGCCTTGAATTTCGCCAGTTCCGTGAATTGATCTGAGGCGGCTGAGACCAGTGCGAGGTCGCCTTCTTCTGACAACACCAGCAACAGGTCTTGTTCGGGCAACGCGATGAGTTGGCCGTGGCCGTAACGTCCGCCCTTCCACTTGCGCTGTCCGTCGGCGAGATCAACACAGCCGAGAATGCTGCCGTCAAAGCCGTAGGCGTGGCCTTTATGAATGACGTAATCGTTGTAGTAAGGCTTCAACCCGCGCGAAGTCCAACGCTCTGTCACCGTCCATTTAGCAACATCGGGCGCAACCGTGAGGCGACGCATGCCTACGCCGCCCATTGCGTCGCAAGCTGAAATCAAAAGATCGCCGCCCGCCAGTTGCACCGGCTGCACGATGCTCGCGCCCGATTCCCACGAATGCTCCCAAAGCTGCGCGCCGTCCGTCGGAGCAAGACTCACCGCACCGCCCCCGCTCAACAGCAAGACTTGAGCGACGCCATTGATCGTCACCAGATGCGGCGAGCTATAACCGCCGCCGCGCGTCGGGCCTTGCCAGCGCGGCTTGCCGGTGGCGCTGTCATAAGCAATCAAGTTGCCAGAAGCCGCTACGATCACGAGGTCGTTGACCACCAACGGCGAACCCGCAAAGCCCCAACCCGGAGGTTTCGCGCCCGTGTCAGTCGCGGCGTTGCGCGTCCACACCACCGAGCCATTGCTCGCGTTCAGCGCATTCACGATGCCCGTCGCACCCAACGAATATACGCGCCCGTTATGTATCGTCGGCGTACCGCGCGGCCCGGCTCCGCCATTCGATTCATAGAACCGTGCCGCATCACGATGTCGCCACACTGGTTCGCCGGTGTTCAAGTTATAAGCCGAAACGATCTCGTCTTCGCCGCGTTGTTCTTGCGTATAAATGCGTTCGCCATTGACCGCGAACGACGACCAGCCCGGCCCAATGGGCTTGCGCCACACTTCAGCCGGAGGCGTCTGCGTCCAATTCGTATTGATGCGTAAGCCGCGCACTACGCTATCGCGCGCTGCTCCGCGAAAGCCCGACCAATCGGCTTGAGATTTTGTTGCAACAGTTGTCGCAGGCGAAGCCAACATCGGAGCCAACGTCGGAGACGCCAACGGGTTGCCGGCTTGAATAGGCGATTGCGTTTCGGCGGGCGCGACCGTCGCAGCAACCACTGGATCTTTTTCGTTACGCGCTTGCGCGAGCAATCGCTCTTCTGCCGTAGGAGTCCAGCGCCAGCGAAAAGCCGACGCGCCGTCGCCTGCGATGCCCTCCGTTCTGAGCAACGTGAACGCTGCGCACGCCAACAGGATGGCGCTCGCCATCGCTGCGCGTCGGTATCCGACCGACCAGCGACGGCTCACTACCACTGCGGCAACGAAGGCAGCACCGACCACCGGCAGGCCGTAAAGGAACACCAACATTCCCATCATTCCGCCCGCCAACGAAATGTGTGTGACCCGCGAAGTCAGCAGCAGCGCGACGATCATCAGTGCGATTGCGGCTACGCGCTCAGGCCATGCGGCGCGGCTGAAAAATAGCCACCAAACGACGATTGCCAACCCGCAAGCCAGTCCGCCTAGCATTGCGTACATCGCCGCCTCAGGCGCAATCAATGGCAAGCCATATCTGACCAGACACAGCACAGCAGCGACCACGCCGGGCCACAGGCGCAGCGGTCTCTGAGAACTCGTTACTTCAGCCATTACGTCAGTTTGATTGATAGACATGTCGAGCAATACGTCATTACGTGGGAGGAGGGTTCAGTTTTTTGCCGATGCCACGGATAAGGCCGTGGCATCGGTTTTAGGCAGCCTAACCCAGCGGCGACTGGCAGCGGCGCAATCTGGACAAAGCTGCGTTGTGGCGTTTCGTTGTGAATGCCTTGCAATACTTTGCTTGTCGCTTCACCTCATATAGGGAGCAATTCCGCTCAAAGCATTTAAGGTGACGGTGCAAGGAGTTTTTCAGCATGCAAAGCAAGCGAGTCGGTATTTTGATAACGGCGGTAATGATGGCGGCGTTAATGACGGCGTTTGTGACGACTGGGTTCGCGCAACGCGCGCGCCTCGTGAGCCAGCCGAATGACAACCCCAATGGCAACACAGACGAATGGTTTATGAATCGCGCCGACAACGAGCGCGGTTTGCAAGTTCGCATCAAAGGCAAAGTCGAATTCACCGCCGACTATCGCGACATTGCGTCGCTTTCACGCAGTGGTTTTGTGCGGTTGCGCGAAACGCGCGGAACCCAGCTTCGCCATATCGAAATCGAAACCGATAAAGATGGCATGGTGCGTCGCTCCTATTTCATTAACGATATTGTTCAGACGTTTGACCAGGCGGCGGGCCAATGGCTGGCTGAGGTAATGCGAGAAACCGTGCGACAAGGCGGCTATGACGCCGATCGCCGCGTAGCGCATCTTTACCAACAAGGCGGAGCGAGTGCCGTGCTGGATGTGATTCCGTTGCTCAAAGACGATTTCGGCAAGCGCGTTTATTTTGAACATCTGTTGCGTCGGCATCCGCTCGAAGCCGCGCTCGTCCCGCGCGTCATTCAACAAATCGCGCACGACCTCACGTCGGCTTATGAAAAGCGCGAAGCCCTCAACGCCGTCCCGCGCCGTTATTTGAGCGACGCGGCGGTCATCAACGAACTCATTGCGGCGTCGGTTACGCTGGATTCAGACCACGAACGCAGCCAGATGCTCGCCGCTTTTGCGCAAGGCGACGAACTCACCAACGAACAGTTCAACGGCATACTC
>JAYSVR010000190.1:0-6453 GCA_043718445.1 Acidobacteriota bacterium
GGCTAAATCATAGCTGCGCGACATCGGGTAAGTTACCCAGGTGTTATTCGTGCTGTTGAGGAACCACTGCTCGCCGCTGGTCGGTCGGCCTACGTTGTCGTATGCGCCGATGAAGCGATATTGATAGGCGAGTTGCGCGGCGTTTTGCGGATGGTTGTTATAAGAAATCGTCCGCCAGGGTTTGCCTTTACCCAACGTCGCCGCGTCGTAATAGCGTTCGACCGTGGGGGTTGGTGAACTGCCGCTGCCGCCATAATTAACCTTTAGATTGCGATTAATGTCGTCGTAAGTGTAAGTCGCTGTCACGCCGCGTGCATCCCAACGCTTCTGCAAATTTCCACTTCCATCATAGGCGTATTCCATCGTCCATTGGCCGTTGCCGGTGACGGCATCGGTCAGGTTGAGCGTCGTGTTATTTTCCTGCTCAGGGTTTTTGGCGCGCACGAGCCGCGAGGCCGAGTCATACATGAAAAATCGCAACTGTCCGCCCTGGTCTACCTTCACCAAATTATTCAGCGAGTCGTAGGTGTAATTGGTCGTGTAACTCAACGAGCCGGGGGCTTCGATAACTTGCGTCAAACGACCCAACCCATCGGTGATGCTGCGGCGCATGGTGTTGCGGGGGGCGTTGCCGTTGATCGGATTCGCCGTACCGTTCGCTTGGTCAGCGACGGTGACCTGATTGCCGCTGTAAGCAGTGTAGACCACGGAACTGTCAGGCGTAGTGATCGCCAACGGACGGTCTAATTCGTCATAACCCATCACGGTCAAATCAGTATTAACCAACGCGAAACTGCCGCGATTGGGTATGGCTACGACGCCGGTCAGCACGGGGTTGGCGGTCTTCCACACGCGCCCCAGATTGTCGTATTGCGTGTCTTTCACGCTCCACTTGCCGCCGGTTTCACCGTGCGCGCTGCGCCACGCGCGGCCAATGCCGTCAAAGAAAGCATAGTCTTCGATATAAGTCGTACCGCTTTGCAGCGTGCGCGTCTTGATCGAAAGGTCGCAGGCACAACTGCCCGGCGTGTCGTTGTATTCATAAATCGTTTCGCCTCCGCCCGTGGGTCGGGTGACTTTGGTCAGGCGTTGCAACGAGTCGCCCGCGTAACTATTCGTCGTCACTTGCAAGTTAGGGTCAGTCACGGTGAGCGGTTTACCCGTCGTGAAATCATAGGTCATCATCGAGGCCAACGCCTGATTGGTCGCATAAGGAACCGACAATCCGCCGATGGTGTTGTTGGGATTGGGCGGCGGCGTTTTGACTTCGACCGGATAGGCAAAGGCGTAAGTGGCGTTGTAATTCACCTCAGACACCTTTTGCCGCGCGTCCCAACTTTTGCGCACGCTGCCGCAGACATCGGTTTGCGTATGCGTTTCGAGCCAGGTGCCGCTGGGATAACTGCTCACCGTGGTGGCGGCGGTGTTGGTGTCGGTCATCATATTCAGCCAGCGCCGCGTGGTCGTCACGGTGCCTCGATAAGTGTTTTGCGGATCAATCCATTGAGTAGCGTTGACAGAACCCGGATGCGCCAGCAATGGATAACCCGCTTCGTCGTATTTGAATTCAGTGCGCGCCGTCGTCACCCCGCTGGGGTTTTCAATCCACGTCGCTGTCGGTAAAGCGATCATGTTGCGTGCGCCGTAATAAAACCCGACGCCCGCATAAGCCGGATCATTGAGCAGGTACATCATCTTTTCGGTATTGATGGGCGTACCCAAAGGGATTGACCCGATGGTGGCGGTTTGCCCGGTCGTTTGGCTTACGTCCGCATAGTCGTAATGTTTGGTCTCGATGACGTTGAGGCCGGTTCCGTAATAGTTGGGGTTTTCTACGTCATAAACCATCGTGGTCGTTTTGGCCTTGGCATTGCCGCCGTTCGTGTCGAGCAAAATTTCAATCGTCTTGGTCGCGCGCGGGTTGCGCTTAGGTGTGCCAGTTGCAGGTGCGCCGGGCAAGGCACCCGAAGACACCCAATCGGTCAAGACCCGACGCAACATGGTTCCGTTGGCGGCGAACAATCTTTCTTCATAGGCGCGTCCGCTGCGAGGGTCGTCGAAGCCGAAGTTTTGATCGCTCAAACTCTGATGCAGTAACCGCTCGCTTTTCGTGCCGTTCGGATTGACGACTCTGGCGATATAAGGCCCGGTCACATCGGTTGAATACGTCCAATGGCGCGTAGCTTCATCTGTGCCGTCGCCTGTGACACTTACCCAACGATCTTTCACGCCGCGATTGGCCTGCTCATAAACTGATTGGCCTAAACTCCCGCTCAACCCTGGCACCGTGCCATAAGCAAATCGCTCATAGCCGCCCGTGGGCATCACAATCTTGTCAATTTCAGCGTATTGGTTATAGGTGAAAGTGTAAGTCCTGCCGTTCGGTAGCACGATCTCTTTGAGTACGATGGGGTCAAAATAGTATGGGGCATCGTCACTCACGACATAACCAAACTTGAAGCCGGTCGGCAGATAAGAGGTAAACAGGCTTGCTCCGGTGTGGAGCATCGGGTTGTTGCTCAGGACGTAATCGTAACTGCCAATCACGGCGACCGAGCCAGAAGAAAGGCTATCGTGGAGCGAACGCCAACGCAGCGTGTAATTCAGCGTTGATCCCCCAACTCCCGGCAAGGTGTTGACGACATCGCCTACGCTTTGATTGCTGAGGTTAAAACCAATTTGCCTGCCCAAGGTGTCAGTCCATTGTTTCGTGCTGAAGGTATAGGTCATCGTGTTGCCGTGGCGGTCAACAAATTGCGCTTGCGTGCCGTTGTTGACGCTTAACAAATACCGCGATCCGTCAGGCAGATAAATTATGGCGTTGGCAGATTCATAACGAATATTCGAACTGTCTACGGCGTAATAAATCCCCGCGTCGGGCGTTCGGCTGTAGGTGATGGAATCGTCTTTGCGCAATTCATGGGATGAGCCGTCGGGCATCGTCAACAACAGGCGATTGATATAAACCTCGGCGGTGGTCGGCGGCGGTGGCGGCGTACAAACAAAACAGGTTTGCTGGCCTGCGCCGTCATAAGGCCCACGATATTCGAAAGCCGCTTCGACTTTTGGCAATGCCAGGCTGCTCGTCCAACCAGCGACGTTGTCTTCGGCCCATTTTCCTTCATTACGTGTGCGGGGAAGACCTCCCAGATTGAAACTATCCATAAAATCAATCCGCCAGAGTTTAGATCCATAACGCAGATTGACCGGCAGCGCGTTGCCGCGTCCCGGATATTCGGCGAGCGGCACGTTCACGCTCATGCCAAAGGTCGAAGGATCAACTTCAAGGTTGCTGCGCAGTGCTGAGTCTACGTTCCCCTTGGTGTAGCGAATATCCTGACCGAAAGCATTGCCGAATAGACCGACGGTGAGCAGGCACGTCAGCCAGCTTGCCGTTCCGATTTTTAACGGGAAGCCTCTTGTCACCAACGCATTCAGTTTCGAGACGAGTGGACGCATACAGATAAAACTAAACATGGCAGATTCCTCAAGACGTTGAGCAGGCGCACCTCGACTAAGCGAGGGCGTGGCCTCTCACCAATGAAAACGGGTTGAAAAGAAAGAGTGGTTTATTGCGCGAGCGCGGCTTTGGCCGTGCCGAAAGTAATAACAAAATCCCTGGTTTGTTGATCGCACGAGAAGCCCGGCAGGCCGCCGGCGTTATCGCTGTATTTGCTAAAAGCCACCGCAATCGCAAAGGCACGCGCGCAATGATTCATCCCGTAATCAGCGGCGCGCGGGTCGGCCTTTTGTTGAATGGGCAGCAGTATTTCAGGCTTGCCGCTGGCCTTGGTCAGGGCAGCTTGCAAGAGCGTGGCGCTGTCAGCTTGCCAGGTTTGATTGGAACTGCTGACTGATTCCAAAGCCAGCAACAACGGATGTTGGCCATTCACGCGCCGACGAACGCGTAAATCCAAATCCACGACACGCGCGCCGGTTCTTTGATCGGTTTTCACCGCACTTGGCTCAAACGTGCGTGTCCAGCTTTCAATGCCTTGCACTTTGCCGGTGCGATCCACTTCGAACATCACCAAATTCGCGCTGGTGATGTCGGCGATGCTGGTCAGGTTGATTCGACTGGGCAATTCCGAAAACCCTTTGCTGTTGGCGGCTGCGCCCGTGGTTAAAGTCACTGGCAATCCGGCGACGGCTAGCACCGCCGGAGCAATCGGGATTACTTGTTGCGGCAGCGACTGCGCCGTTGCCGCGCTGGTAAGACTGGTAGCTTTGGTTTCGCGCGTTCGCTTGAGCGCATTGGCGTGACTCACCGCCAGCGAAATCAGCCCACAGCCGCAGCCGATTATCAGTATTATCATTGCTCTTTTCATGGCATTACCTCTGAGTTATCAGGCTTTTCCTGCCTCGTTTTGAAGGGCTTGGTCGTTCTGCCAAACCCGATAAGTTAATGAGTTAAGGGGAGAGTATCTCTCGTGAACGCCGCCATGATATTCCTAGCTGCCAAGTCTGAATAGATGGCGAGTTTGACGAAAAGTTGGCGGATTTGACGGTGCTTGTAGGTGTTTGTCCTACAAGCTGTGGGTTATTTTCCTTTCAGGCATTGCTGCCGAAATTTGCCCGGCGAGATGCCATACATCGTTTTGAAATCGTGGGAGAAATGGCTCTTGTCGTGAAAGCCTACGCGGGCCATGACTTCGGCGACGGTGAGAAATTCGGTAGTGAAAAGATAATGGGCTTCTGCCATGCGTTCCTGTTTGATGAAGTGTGCGAGTGGCATCCCCGTAACTATTTTGAAGAGCGCGCGTAACTGTGATTCGCAAAGGCCGACTTCCTGACCGAGTTCTTTAGCCGTGAAATCGTGCGACAGGTCTGTGTGCAATTTGGCGATGACGGTCAATACGCGGTGGTCGGTGACGGATTGCACGGTCAGTTTGAGCGTGGTGGTGGAATCGAATTGACTGGATGAATAAGCGGCATTCATAGATAAACCCTCGTTAAAGCGCCAGTGGGCGGTTTGCAGTTGGGGCACAAATGAAGAGGGAGTTTGAATAAACGGCAGG
This sequence comes from Acidobacteriota bacterium, assembly GCA_043718445.1. Taxonomy (GTDB): domain Bacteria; phylum Acidobacteriota; class Blastocatellia; order RBC074; family RBC074; genus JACPYM01. The sequence continues at coordinate 5,019 of JAYSVR010000190.1, forward strand.
GAGGCCGTGAGGTTATGAAGTGTTACGCCTTAGCCAGTCACGTGGCGGCGCAAATTGTTTTGTTTGGCTTATCGGGCCACCGGAACCTGGCATGACAATTGCCGGTGCGGTGCGGTGCGGTGCGGTGCGGTGCGGTGCGGTGCGGTGCGGTGCGGTGCGGTGCGTGACTGCCGCTGAAAGAAGATGCTGAAATGTCATTACAGAAACCTCCTAATGGGTTAGTTACCAAAGCTGATCCAGCGCGAGAGGTGAAGGCAACGTTGAGGGAAACTCAATCTGTATTTTTTAAGGGCAAGCGCAATTTACGATAACTCAATTCAGAAAAAAAGTGGTGGTAGAAATTTAATGTGTTGCAGGACGGTTCGACTTATTGTCGTCTGTGACTATCGAAAGATAGCTGGTGGACTCAGGTTGCCAGCATCGCAGGTGGACGATGGGCTTGTTGCGAATGGCGATGTCGAAAAGCGGTATCAGCCTCTTTAGCAACAGCTTATTGCTGTAAGTACTCAAATCGTGAAATTCACTCGTTTAATTCTTAGGCTTTACCTCAAAACAGCGCATCTAACGCATCGTTCACCGACCTTACGCCAATCACTTCGATGCGGTCGTCTGGTTCCAATCCTGCCAGATTATTTTTCGGCATCACCACGCGCTTGAAGCCCATGCGCGCGGCTTCGCGCAGTCGCAGCGGAGCCTGACTCGTAGCCCTTACTTCGCCCGCCAGTCCTAACTCACCAAACACAACCGTATGTTGATCGAGCGGAATGTTGCGGAAGCTCGACACGGTGGCGGCGATGATGCCGAGGTCAATGGCGGGTTCGTCAATGTCGAGACCGCCGACCAAATTGACGTAGATGTCGTCGCCGCTGAGGTTGAGGCCGACGCGCTTTTCGAGCATGGCGACGAGCAGCGCGACGCGGTTTTGCTCTACGCCTTGCACGGTGCGGCGACCGGTGCCGAACTTGGACGAACTCACGAGCGCCTGCAATTCGATGAGCATCGGGCGCGTACCTTCCATCGCGGCAATGACGGCGGAACCCGAAGCGCCGATGGGGCGTTCGCTCAAAAAAACTTCTGACGGATTGGGTACGCCAATGAGTCCGGCGCTGGTCATTTCAAAAATGCCCAACTCGTTCGCCGCGCCGAAACGGTTTTTGGCGGCGCGCAAAATGCGGTGATTGTGATGACGTTCGCCCTCAAAATAAATCACGGTGTCCACGATGTGTTCGAGGGCTTTGGGGCCGGCGATGGTTCCCTCTTTGGTGACGTGACCGATGAGAAAGATGGGTACGTCTAGATTTTTGGCGACTAACAAAAACTGTCCGGCGACTTCGCGGACTTGCGACACCGAACCGGGCGCGCTTTCGAGCTTGCCGGAATAAACCGTTTGCACCGAATCAATGATGATGGCTTGCGGTTGCAGCCGATCAATCTC
>JAYSVR010000020.1:0-28681 GCA_043718445.1 Acidobacteriota bacterium
GCAAAAGGCAAAAGGCAAAAGGCAAAAGGCAAAAGGCAAAAGGCAAAAGGCAAAAGGCAAAAGGCAAAAGGCAAAAGGCAAAAGGCAAAAGGATAGCTGATAACGAACCAACGACAACTGACCACTGACCGCCGACAACCGAGATGAGCAAGCCGCACATTCAATTCGGTGCATTCCGTATACCGCCCGACGTAGACCTGCTCTACTGCGGCGAGGAAGTCATGCCGCTCGAACCGCGTGCCGTACAAGTGCTGCGTTATCTCGCCTCGCAACACGGACGCATCGTCACCAAAGACGAATTGCTCGAAAAGGTTTGGATAGACGTTTTCACGACCGATGCCGTACTCAAAAAAGCCATCTCGCAAGTGCGCCGCGCGTTGGGCGATGACGCTGAAGAAGCGCGTTTCATCCGCACTTGGCACGCGCGCGGCTATGAATTCATCGCGCTCGTAAGGCTATCTGAAACGCTGAAAGAAGACGCGAAGCCGCCAGCGAAACCGCCGGTTAGCGCACCGCCGCCCAATGCTGTTGATCCTGATTACGACCAATTGGTCGGACGCGCGGGCGAGTTCGCCGCGTTATGCGTGGCGTTTCGCCGTACGCTGAAAAAACAAGGGCAGCCCGTCGTCGTCACGGGCGACTCAGGGTCGGGCAAGACGCAACTGGCGCGACGCTTTCGGCGCTGGGCGAATACGCAGGGTGCACAGTGTTTGTATGCGCGCTTTTTTGATTATCGCGGCAGCCAGCGCGCACCGTTCGAGACGTTCTTGTCCTTGCTGCGCGCGGCATTAGGGCAGCCGGTGAGCGGCGTATTGTCGCAAAGCCAGCTTTTGAGTTCGGGCGAAATTATTCATGACTTGCGCGCGCTGGTTGAAGTGCGTTGTGGTGTGACCTTGCCCGAAGCCTTGTTCGCGCCAAGCACGCAACCGCTGGCGACCGTCGAAGGGCATACGGGTACGTCGTTGGCCGATCAGTTTCGCGCTGTCGTGCCGCTGGGCAAAAGTTTTATTCGCTTGAGCCGCCAACGTCCGCTGGTGCTGTTGCTCGACGATGTGCAATGGGCTGACGAAGCGAGCCGCGAAATCATCGGTTATTTGATGCGCGTGTCGGAAAGCGAACCGCTGTTGCTGGTGACTCTGATGCGCAACGAAGAATCGCTCGACGCGACGAACCCGGTCACCGCGTGGCTGAAAGAGCAAGCGACTTATCGCAGCTACACTGGCCTCGCGCTCGCGCCGCTCAACGAAGCCGAATGCCGCCAATTGATCGAAGCCGTTTTCAGCAACGGTGAATGCGCGCCCGATTTGCCGGCGGCAGATTTGCGCACGCTGCATCGCACGACAGGCGGCAATCCATACTTTTTAACTGAAACCTTGCGCTTGCTCGTGGCGAACGGCGCGATCACTACGGCGACGGGCGCGAGCGGCAAGCCGCGTTATCAATGGCATGGCATTCAGGATTTTCCGCTACCCGACAATCTGGTACTCGCCGCGCAAGACAAGCTCGGACGTTTGCCCGCGACGGTGCGTCCGTTGATCGAAGCCGCCGCCGTGCTGGGCGATGAGTTCCGCGTCGAAACGCTGGCCTTGCTGATGGGACAAACTGAAGCCGAAGTGGAAACCGTTGCGCGTGAGGCTGCGCGCTGCGGCGTGCTGTCAGAACGCGGCGTATCAGCCGAAGCGGACTTTCGCTTTCATCACACGATGTTGCGGCGCGTGGCTTACGACCAGTTGACGCAACGGCAACGAAGGCGTTCGCACGCGCAGGCCGCGCTCGCGCTCGAACAAGCATTCGCACACGAAGCCGACCGCGTCGCCGAAGCCATCAGCGCGCATCACGAAGCGGCAGGCGACGTGATGAATACGTTTACTTGGAGCTTACGCGCGTGGCGAGCGGCGGCGACGCGCTGGCAATGGCGCACGGCGGTCGCGTGCCTCGAACGCGTGAGCCGCGCGGCAGAACAACTCAGTTCGTCTGATCCGTCGGCGCTGACGATGCAAGAACGGCTGCGCTATTTGATTGGCCTCGGCGAAAGTTATCGCGCCACCGGTCGTTTGCGCGAATCGGAGCAAACCTTGTTGCGTGCGCTGTCATTGGCCGAAACGTTCGCTGAAACATCGTTGATCGGCGAGACGGCTTATCAACTGGCGCAGACTTCGTTTGCGCGTGGGCAATATGAAACGACGGTGGCGCAAGCTGAACGCGCGCATCAGTTGTTAAAAGACACGGCGGAAAGCGGCACGGCGACGTTTGCGTGGTTGCAAGCGGTGAGCGCGAAACTGGCGTTGGGTGATTACGCGGCGGCTGATTTGTTGACGGCGATGATTCCGCCGGCGGCGCAGGCGCCCGACGCGCAAGCCATCGTCGCGCTCGAATTGCTGGGCTGGGCGCGCGTGCTGCAAGGCCGCCGCAGCGAAGGTTCGCCGCAACTCGAACGCGCGCTGACCGCACGCTTGAGCGCGGGCGATGTCAGGCAGGCCGCGCACTTACGCCGGCGTTTGCATTTAGGCTATTTCAGTCAGGGAAAATACGACGCATCGTTCGCTGCTGCGTGGCAGGCGCGCGAAGACTTTCGTGCCACGGGCGACGCCTTCGGCGAAGCCAAAGCCAGCGCCTGTCTCGGCCAGACGCGCATCGCGCAAGGTTGTTATGAAGAAGGGCTGACGTTTCTCAACCGCACGCTTGCCAGCTTGCACACCACGGGCGATGAACACTGCGAAGCCGAAGCGCTGTGGCTGCTTGGTCGTGCGCAAACAGCTTTGGGGCAATACGACGCGGCGCAACAATCGCTGACGCGCGCGTTGGCGATGATTCGCACCATCAGCGACCGTGACGACGAGTTTCGTTTTCTCAACGATCTCGCGCGCTTGCATTTAGCGCGTCACGCGCTGACCGAAGCCGAACAAGCCGCGCAAGCCGCACGCACCATCGCCGAATCGTTGCACAACGACGAAGGCGTTGCCTGCGCATTGATCGAGTTGTCCTGTGCTTCGTTATTGCAAGACCATCCACGCGACGCCGCCGCGCAAGCCGAACGCGCGGTCAAAGCGCTCGATCACGAAAACCCGCAAGACCGTTCGGGCGAATGCTGGCGCGCTTACTGGACGTGGGGCAAAGCCTTGCTCGCGCTTCAGCAAGACACTGCCGCGCTCGCCGCGTTGCGTCGCGCCGTCACGTTGTTGAATGAACTGCGCGCTCAATTCGGCGAACACGACAAGCTGCGTTATGAACTAGCTACGCAAAACCTTGCCCAACCTGCCCGCGAGCTGTACGGCTTTTTGCTGCAACTCAATCAAACTGAAGAAGCCGCTGCCTTAGCCCAAAGCTGGCAGATTAACCACTAGCCACTAGCCACTAACAACTAATTCCCCAATCGTTACCAAACCGTCACCAAACCGTCCTGAATCGCCACCCATCATTCGGCTATCTTTCACCCGTCGAACGAGAGAACCGCTGATGCGCTCCCCCGTATCAGCGGATGGCAGTGATAACCCTTTAAGGTCCGCAAAATAGCGGGCATTGACGAGTAGGAGTGAGAGTTATGAAAAATAAACAACTGACATTCAAACGAGGTTTGATTTATTTGATGATGGCTATGCTGTTGTTGTCGAACCTGTCGGTGTTGCAAGCGCAACGTGACGTATCCGGGCGCAAGATTCGTCCGGTCGCGGTGGATGAAGAGGAATCGGCGAACCCTTCGGCCTTGCTATATCGCACGACTCCGCGCGGCAAGTCGGCTGAACTCGTGCAACTGGCCGAAGACACCGAAGAAAACGATGCGCTAACCAAGCACGTTGATCACAGCGACACGGTTGCCTTGCCTGCGCGAAAGACTACGCAATCGCATTGGAATTCGTCCGCCGGGCGCGAGGCCGCTGCGCACGAGCATGGATTCGAAGGCGCTGAAACGACCGCCGGCCACCGCTCGATGCTCAACGTGGTTTTCAACGGCGTAGATGTTTGCACGGTGCCCGACATCACTTATGTCGGATCGAATTGTTGCAGCTATCCGATTCAAGATCAGTATAACAATCACGCTGCTGTTTATCGCCAGCCTTACAAGATTTTCACTGACGGCACCGAAGCCCAGCGCGAAACGGCAGCGCGCAATTTTGCCGACGACGTACGCGCCAGCATGCCGATGTATCTGCCTTACAAAAACAGTCACGTTTATGCGGGACACGGCTGGTTTTATAACAACGGCACCTTTCACGGCGCGGTTGATTATGTGCGCGACAATTATTCCGAAGGTAATGATCCGACGTTTCGCGTTTATTCGATGGCCGCAGGCCGCGTCGTCACCGTGTTGTGGGACGACCTGCTGGGCAACACAGTCGTGATCGAACACCAGGCTCCGAACGGTGATCTTTATCGTAGCTCGTATATGCACATGCGCGACGGGTTCAATCACGACCTGCAAAAGGCGCAAGCCATTGATGGCGGAGAAAAATACGATGACAGCGGCAAGGTGAGACGGGTTTATAAGTATTCGCTGTTTGCCCACAAGGACGACCCCAGCACTTTGCACTGGGGAACCAACCAACAAACGATTCAGGTCACGGTCGGCGACACGGTGCAAGCCGGAGAGTTTCTCGGCTGGTCAGGCAACACTGGTTCAGGCGGCGCGGGCAATGGACTGGATGACAATGGCAATCCGAACAACACCACCACCGCTAACAACCACCTGCACCTGATGATGACCGTACCCGACCCGCGCCCCGGTTTTGAAAACGACTGGGTGCAGATTGACCCTTACGGCGTTTATTCAGAGGTGGATAAAGGCTGTTATGACCTGTTGGACACAGCGGCTTATGTGCGGTTGTTCGCGCCGTTCTATTCCAACTTCCACAACGTACCCGCCAACATCGTGGCGAAGTATTTCGGCTATTACCCCGGTATGGGACGTGCGCTGCAAACGATCAACTTGCATCGTGACGGCGGCGAGTTGCTGGCATCGGGTTCGTTTCAATCCGGCTTGCCGTCGCAATGGAAAGCCCGGACGTATATGACCGGCGCTGATTTCCAAAACTGGTTTGAGACTTATCACGATCAAGGCTATCGCCCGCGTGAGATTTCGGTTACGCCTGACAGCAACGGCAATCCGCGCTTCAACGTGATCTGGAAGAAACGCAACGGCGAAGGCTATTACACCTACTTCGGACTGACCGACGCGCAATGGCAGCAGAAGTGGAACGAACACGTAGTGCAAGGAGGCATGGTTGTCGAAGAGCAGGTCACTTACGAAGACAACAACGGCGCGCGTCACGCGGCGGTGTTCATCAGTTCGCCCAAAGTGAATTTTTATGAATACCACCACATGACTTCACTGGTCTTCAACACGACGTTCGATGCTTTGAATAACGCGGGCTTCCGGCTGACGAATATGAATGTCGCTGAGATCAACGGCAATCGCAGCTACGGCGGCATTTGGCGCAAAGTGCCGGGCGCTTGGGTCGCGCGTTACGGTCTGACGCCGAGCGAGTATCAAGACAAGTATGAAGAATACGCGGCGCAAGGTTATCGGCTCTATCGCATTCAGGGATACGCGAATTCGGAAAGGTTCGCGGCGATCTGGACGAAATAAAGCCGAGCGCGTCAGCCGTCTGCGACAGAGCAAGGCATTCAACCGCACAATGAACGCCTTTCGTTAAAGGCGGCTGACGACAGAAAAAAACGAAAGGCGAGGCAGCCCGTGATTGTCGCCTCGCCTTTCGTTTTTTATTTTGTACCGCAACCTGTCAGGTTGCGGAATCTTTCGCGTCAGACAGGTTTATAACAACCCAAATACACCGCAACCTGACAGGTTGCGATACTAATTTCTTATACCGAAATGACTTCGAGTTCGGGATCAACTTCAGATTGCAAGATGCCCTCAATCGCCATCAGTGTGCCGGTGAACGAACTCGGACAAGAGCCGCACGCGCCTTGATAACGAATCGTCAAACGCTTTTCGTTCAAGCCGATGATTTCAATGCCGCCGCCATCGCCTGCCAAACCGGGACGAATCTTTTCATCCAGAATCGCATTGATCTGATCGAGCATCGGGTTGACGCCGGGCACAAAAGCCGGAATCGGACTCATACCGGGTTCCGCCGCCATTGCCAGTTCCGCCACCGCAGGAGCCGAGCGAATCGGTTCGGCCAGCTTGCGCAGCATTTCTTCCCAATCCACGTGGTCTTCTTTATTCACGGTGATGAACCGATCCATATAAAAGACCGAGGTCACGTTGCCTACGTCAAACAGCGCGGAAGCCAGCGGGTCGGCTTGCGCCGTCAGCGCGTTCGGATAAGAACGCGAAGAGCCGTTGGTGACGGGTTCTTTCAAAATGAATTTCACTGCATTGGGATTGGGCGTGTATTCGATGTCTGCGATTTTCGGCATAAATGTTTTCTCCTGCTTGGTGTGCGAACGGCGATTATAGCGATGCGTAGCAGTCCCACAAATCAGCTTTCCTGAAAAAGACGATTGCGGCTAAACTCTGCGCGTTGTTTGCGGTAACAATCTTGGCTGCGGGCACACTCCATTGCTTAACCATGAAAAACCGGACATTCAAAGTTTCAGCGTTAGCTGTTTTGCTGGGCGCTTGCTGGTCGCTGTTTGGCGCGGGCAGCGCGCAAAGCAAGATAGATTTCGTGCGCGACATTCAGCCCATCTTTCAAACGCATTGCGTCGCGTGTCACGGCGCGCAAAAAGCGCAAGCGCAGCTTCGGCTGGATGACAAGCAAAGCGCGCTGACCATGATTCAGCCCGGCAATGCCAAAGCCTCACGCTTGATACAGCGCGTACTCGGCGAGGGCAGCGAACCTCGCATGCCGCAAGGCCGCGAGTCGCTCAAGCCTGAACAAGTCGAATTGCTGCGCCGCTGGATTAACGAAGGCGCAACGTGGCCCGATACTCCGCACTCCGCACTCCGCACTCCTCAATCCAATCATTGGGCGTTCGTCGCGCCGCAGCGCCCCGCTTTGCCTGTGGTCAAAAATGCAGCGTGGGTAAAGAGTCCCGTTGATCGTTTTATTCTGGCGACGCTCGAACAAAAAGCACTCGCGCCTGCGCCCGAAGCTGACAAGGCGACATTGATTCGCCGCCTGAGTCTCGACCTGATTGGCTTGCCGCCAACGCTCAAAGAGATTGACGACTTTCTGACTGACAACTCATTGAACGCTTATGAAAAGCTGGTTGACCGTTTGCTCAGCAGCCCGCATTACGGCGAACGCTGGGGGCGGTGGTGGCTGGATGCGGCGCGTTATGCCGATACCAATGGCTATGAAAAAGATCACGAACGCCCGGTCTGGCCTTATCGAGATTGGGTGATCAATTCGTTCAATCAAGACAAGCCGTTTGATCAATTCACGGTGGAACAAATTGGCGGTGACTTGTTGCCCAATGCGACGATAGATCAAAAGGTTGCCACGGGATTCTTGCGCAATTCGATGCGCAACGAAGAAGCCGCCGTCGAGCCGGAACAGTTTCGGGTGGAAGAGTTGATTGATCGGGTTGACGCGGTTGGCAAAGCCTTTCTCGGCCTGACCGTCAATTGCGCGCAATGTCATACACATAAATTCGATCCGATTAAGCATGACGAGTACTACAAATTTTATGCGTTTCTGAATCAGGACGAAGACCCAGAAATCGAAGTGCCGACCGCCGCAGAAGCAAAAAAACGCGCCAGCATTCTCGCGGGCATCGCCAAACTCGAAGACGACTTACGCGCAAAACATCCTGACCTATCCGCCAAAATGGTCGAGTGGGAAGCGCAGGCAAAGCAACGCGCAGGCGAATGGATGATTCTCGAAGATGCTGAAATGGTTGGCACGAACGGCGTCAAATTTGAAGAAATGCTTGATCATTCGTTCATCCCGCGCGGCGACAGTCCGCCCTCGGTGGCCTATTACCTTTCGGCCAAAACGTCGCTGAAAAATATCACCGGCACTCGATTAGAACTGATGACCGATCACTCGTTGCCGCGCAACGGGCCGGGGCGTTCAAAACAGGGCGTCGCGTGGCTCTCTGAGTTCACGGTCGAAGCCGCGCCCGCTGGGCAACCCGACCAATTGCAACCTTTGAAAATCAGCACGGCGACGGCTGATTTCGCGCTGGCGACCAATCCGATTACGTTGGCGATTGATGGCAATGTCAAAACTTCATGGAGCACCGACGCCGGGCCACGTTTGCGCAATCAAGACCGCCGCGCGGTGTTTGCGTTGGCAGCTCCGATTGCCGGATTCGAGCAAGGAACGCTGATCAGGTTTTCGCTTTCGCAAAAAGAATATGACGAAGGCAGAACGCAACAACTCGAAGCGCCCAACCTCGGACGCTTCCGCATTTCGGTGACGACGCAACCGAATCCACAAGCCGATCCGCTGCCGACCAACGTGCGCCGCTGGCTGGCGATTCCTGCGGCACAACGTACGGCAGAACAGCAACGCGAGGTCTTTCGTTATTACCGCACGACGGTTGCCGCATTCGCCGAGACGAATAAAGCCGCTGCGAACCTTTTGAAAGACTGGCCTTATCCCGCGACGACGCTGGTCGTGACGCCGCGCGCCGTGCCGCGTGAGACGCAGGTGTTCAAGCGCGGCGACTGGAAGCGTCTGGGCGAAACGGTTTCGCCTGATACGCCGTCGTTTTTGCACCCGTTCCCGGCTGACGCACCGCGCAATCGTTTGGGTTTGGGGCAATGGCTTGCGGCAAAAAACAATCCGCTCACCGCGCGCGTCATCGTCAATCGCGTATGGCAGCAATACTTCGGACAAGGGCTGGTCGTGTCGCCCGAAGATTTCGGTACGCGCTGTGACTTGCCTTCGCATCCGGCGTTGCTGGATTGGCTGGCAGTCGCTTTCCGCGACGGGAGTGCGGAGTGCGGAGTGCGGAGTGCGGAGTCAGGAAAACCGTGCTCGCCATCAACGCCGTGGAGTATCAAAGCAATTCATAGATTGATCGTCACCAGCGCAACCTATCGCCAGTCATCAACGCAAACTCCGCACTCCGCACTCCGCACTCCGCACTCGGAAGATCCGCTGAATCGCTGGCTGGCTCGTGCGCCGCGTTTGCGCGTAGACGCCGAAGCCATCCGCGACATCGCGTTATCGGCGAGCGGCTTGCTGAGTTTGAAAATCGGCGGGCCGAGTGTGTTTCCGCCAATCCCGGACGGCGCGATGGCCGTGAGCTTTCGTAGCCGTACGGTGTGGGAAACCAGTCAGGGCGAAGACCGTTATCGGCGCGGGATGTATACGTTTTGGAAACGCAACGTGCCTTATCCTTCGATGTCGGTGTTCGACGCGCCCAACGGCGACGTGTCGTGTACGCGGCGCATTCGTTCGAACTCTCCGTTGCAGGCGCTGACGACCTTGAACGACACAGCGTTTATGGAAGCTGCGCAGGCATTGGCCTTGCGCGTTTGGAAAGAAGGCGGGGCAGATGACGCGGCGAAAGTGCGTTACGGTTTCAGACTTTGCACCAGCCGCTTGCCTGATGTGTTTGAAGAAAAACGTTTGCTGCAACTGTTGCAAAAAGAGCAGGGACGTTTGGCAGGGAACACGGCGGCGGCGGTCTATGTTTCTTCGCCTGACTTGAACAATTTGCCTGCGAACATTGACTTGCACCAACTTGCTGCGTGGACGCTGGTCGCGCGCGTGATGCTGAATCTGGACGAAACGATCACCAAACCCTGATGAGTGCGGAGTGCGGAGTGCGGAGTGCGGAGTGTAGGAACAAGAAGATGAATTACTCAAAAGAAATTAAAAGCGAAATCAAGAAGCTGGTTACAAGACGGCATTTTTTCAGAGAGTGCGGCGTAGGGTTGGGTTCCATCGCGCTGGCGTCTCTGCTCAACGAAAAGACATCCGCACAAAATACTCCGCACTCCGCACTCCGCACTCCGCACTTCAGCCCTAAGGCCAAGCGCGTGATTTATCTCTTTCAAGCCGGTGGGCCTTCGCAATTGGAGATGTTCGATTACAAGCCGGGGCTGGCGAAATATAACGGCAAGCCTTGTCCGCCGGAGTTGCTGAAAGGGCAGACGCTCGCGTTTATCAAACCGGATGCGGCGCTGTTCGGTACGCAATTCAAGTTCGCCAAGCACGGACAGTCGGGCGCTGAAATGTCAGAGGCATTGGTGCATCTGCCCAAAGTCGCCGATCAAATCACGATCATCAAATCAATGATGACCGAAGCGATCAATCACGCGCCCGCGCAGATTTTCATGCAAACCGGCAGCCAGCAATTCGGGCGTCCGAGTTTCGGTTCGTGGGTGACTTACGGGTTGGGCTCTGAGTCGAAAGACCTGCCGGGTTTTGTCGTGCTTTCATCCGCCGGAGGCACGAGCGGCGGTTCGAGTTTGTGGGGTAGCGGCTTTCTGCCTACGGTTTATCAAGGCGTACCGTTTCGCCGTTCGGGCGATCCGATATTGTCGCTGGCGAATCCGCGCGGCATCACGCGCGAGATGCAACGCGATTCGCTCGACGCGCTCAAAGACCTGAACGAACACGTAATGGCAAAGACGGGCGATGCCGAAATCGTGACGCGCATTAACTCGTTCGAGATGGCTTATCGTATGCAGGAAAGCGCGCCCGAATTGATGGACTTGAGCAAGGAAAGCAAAGCGACGCTTGAGTTGTACGGCGCGGAGGTGGGCAAGAACACTTATGCGAACAACTGCCTGTTGGCGCGACGGTTGGTCGAGCGCGGCGTGCGCTTCGTTCAGCTTTATCACGAGGCTTGGGATCATCACGGCGAAGTCCACAAAGGTACGATTGCACAAAACAAAGAGACCGATCAGGCGAATACGGCTTTGATTCTCGATCTAAAACAGCGCGGTTTGCTCGAAGACACGCTCGTGATTTGGGGCGGCGAATTCGGACGCACGCCGATGATTCAGGGCGAGCCCGACGGCAGTAGCCTTGCCGGACGCGATCATCACAACAAGGCCTTCACGATGTGGGTTGCGGGCGGGGGCTTTAAGCCGGGCATCACGCTGGGTGAAACTGACGAGTTAGGCTTCAACGTCGTGCGCGATCCCGTACATGTGCATGACTTGCACGCGACGCTGTTGCATCAACTCGGATTCGATCACGAGAAATTGACCTATCGCTCTCAAGGGCGTGACTTCCGGCTCACCGATGTGCATGGAGTCGTCGCGGACAAGCTGTTATTGTGACCTCACTTTGTTGGGCTTTGCTGGCACTCACTGATATAAAGGCGATGGCTCATTCGCCGAAATCTGACACGACAATTTACTCTGCGGAACAAGATGGCATCTTGTTCCACATCCACACGCAAGGAGAACTATCTATGAATTTCAAGCAAGGCATCACTACGTTTTGGGCGTTTATGCGCCGACATCTGCTTTATTCAGGGTTGCCGCTGACGGCGCTGGCGGTCGCATTGTTATTGCCGCTGACGGCGTTGCCGCAAGCCATCAAGGGTACGTTGCTGGGTACTGTTACTGACGCTTCGGGCGCGGCGATTGCGAATGCGACGGTGACGATCACCGAAACGCGCACGAGTTTGAGTGCGACGGCGACGACCAATAGCGACGGCAATTATGTTTTCACCAATCTGAACGACGGCGTTTATCGCGTTGAAGCCGCGTTGACCGGATTTAAAAAAGTCGTCAAAGACAATGTCGAATTAAAAATCAACACGACCATCCGCACTGACTTGGCGCTGGAAGTGGGCAACGTCGCCGACACCGTGACGGTGACGGCTGAGGCCGCGCTGTTGCAAACCGACCGCGCCGACACCGGACGTTTGCTCGAAGCCAAACAGGTCGCCGAGTTGCCGCTCGGTTTCAACCGCAACTTTCAATCGTTGCTGGTGACGGTGCCGGGCGCGACGCGGCCTACGCGTCCGCACTCTGAATTTTTCAATCCGCAAGACAGCCTCGAATCGAAAGTGAACGGCCAGTCGCGCCTCTCGAACAACTTTCAGATCGAGGGCGTAGACGACAACCATCGCACTGGTTTGTTGACCGTCTTGATTCCTGCCGCCGACGCCATCGAAACCGTCAGCATTGCGACCAGCAATTTCGACGCTGAGTTCGGACGCGCGGGCGGCGCGGTCAGCAACGTCACGATCAAATCGGGGACGAACCAGTTTCACGGCAGCGGCTTCATTTTCGGCAACAACGAAAACACGCTGGCGACGGGCTTTTTCACGCGCACCAAAGCGCCGACGCGCTATCGTCAATTTGGCGCGACGATTGGCGGCCCGATCATCAAGAACAAGCTGTTCTTTTTCGGCGACTATCAACGCACCGTAGACAAACTCGGCAAAATCGGCCTGTTCACGATTCCTACGCCGACGTGGCGCGCGGGCGATTTGCGCGATGCAGTGACCAAAATTTATGACCCGGCGACGGGCAGCGCCGACGGCACAGGCCGTACGCAAATTGCCTGCAACGGCGTACTCAATGTTATTTGCGCCAACCGCATCAGTCCGATTGCGACCAAGCTGTTGGCGTTTCTGCCTGCGCCTAACCTGGCGGCGGCGCTCGGACAAAACAATTTTCGCGGCACGACCGTGCGCGAAAAAACCATTCACGCTTATGACGTGAAACTCAATTACAACCCGACCGAAAAGAACGCGATCAGCGGTCGCCTGAGTTATCAGAAACCGAAAATTTTCGATCCGGGTTCGTTCGGCATTTATGGCGGCCCGATCAACGGCGGCTTTGCGGGCACGGGCGAGCAAACCACGTATAGCGTCGCGGGCAATTACACGCGCACGTTCACGCCGCGTTTGATTATGGAATTGCGCGTCGGCGTCAGCTATTACAAAAACATCGCGGTCACCCAAGCCGTCGGGCTGAAGACTTCAGAAGAAGTCGGCATCAAAGGCGTCAACGTCAACGCTTCTTCAGATGGGTTGACGCTGATTCAGATCAACGGATTTGGCGCTCCCTTGTTGGGATTCTCGCCCAGCTTGCCGTGGGATCGCGGCGAGACGACGACCAATATCACCAACATCGTCACCAAAACTTTCGGCAATCACAATTTGAAGATGGGCGGCGAATGGCGCAAGAACCGCGACTTCCTGTTGCAGGTGCAAGATCAGGGCGGCACGCGCGGACGCTTTATTTTCGGCGGCGCGCAAACGGGTTTGCCCTCTGATACGGCTTCGCAAAACAACCTGGCGAATGCTTTTGCCTCGTTCCTGTTAGATCGTCCGAACAGCGTCGGACGCGACCTGACCGTGATTGAAAATCCAGGTACGAAACATTGGGCGCTCTTCGGTTTCGTGCAGGATAAATGGCAACTCAACCAAAAGATGACGCTCGATCTGGGCTTGCGTTATGAGTATTACAACCCCTTCGTCGGCCTCGAAAAACAAGGCGGCCTGTCGAATTACAACCCGAATGACAACACGGTGCGCGTGAGCGGCTTTGGCGACATCCCGCAAAACGCGGGCGTCAAATCGAACTATAAAAACTTTGCGCCGCGCTTTGGCTTGTCTTATCGCTTTGCCGACAAATCGGTGCTGCGCGCGGGTTTCGGCACGACCATCGTGCCTTTCCCGAATAATCAATACGCCTTCAATTTCCCGGTGAAACAGAACAATCAGTTCAATCCGGCGAACTCGTTCGCGGCGGCGGGCGCTCTGGCAACGGGCTTGCCCGCGCCGGTGCCGTTCGCTATTCCCAGCAACGGCATCATTGACGCGAATAACGCGTTGTTGCGCAATTCTGGACTTTTCTTTGTGCCGGAAGTTTTGCGCGAAGGCAAAATCCATTCGTGGAATATGGCTTTTCAACGCGAGATTCTGTTCGGCTTTTCGGCTGAGGTCGCCTATGTCGGCAATGTGGCAACCAATGCGTTGCACACGATTGACATCAACGCCGGACTGACGCCGGGCCAGGACAACGCGGGGCGTCCGTTCAACACGAAATTCGGGCGCACGGCTTCTATCACCAGTTGGGTCGGAACCAACACCAACTATCATTCGGTGCAAATCAAAGTAGATCGCCGTTTCAACAAAGGCTTGCTCGTCAATACGTCTTACACGATTGGACGTGCGATTAACTATGCCGACGACAACGGCGGCATCGGTACACCGGCCAACATCGAACTCAGTCGCGGACTCGGCGATTTCAATCGCAAGCACATGTTCTCGACCAATTTCGTGTGGGAAGTGCCGCTGTTCAAAGACAGCAGCAATCGCCTGATGCGCAGCGTGCTGGGTGGCTGGCAAGTGTCTGGCATTCTCGTCGCGCAAACCGGAACGCCGATTGGCTTCACGGCGGCGGGCGCGGCCTTACGTGCGCCGGGCAATACGCAACGCCCTGACGTGACGGGCACGCCGAAGATTCTCAAGGCGGTCGGGCCGGGCGCGTTGTATTTCGATACGGCGGTCTTTACGGCTCCGGCGGCGAATACGTTCGGTAACATGAAACGCAACGATTCGATCACGGGGCCGGGTTATATCAATTTCGACGGCTCGTTCTTCAAACGCTTCGCGCTGACTGAAGGCATCAAGGCCGAGTTGCGCGCCGATGCGTTTAACGTGTCGAACTCGCCGCATTTCAATAATCCGAGCGGCGCTTTTGGCGGCCCCACCTTCGGACAAATCACCAGCGCGTTTGGCGAACGGCTCGTGCGTTTCGGCGCGCGGCTGACGTTCTAACGCTTTGGCTCTTTGGTGGGGCAGGTTCGTAACCTGTCCCATCTGTTTAAGCGCACAACTGTGGGACAGGATGCGATCCTGTCCCACCCGTTTTTTGAGGGACACCAAATGAACAGCAATTTTGAACGCAGAGATTTTCTCAAACAAGCCGGAGCCGCCAGCGTCGCGCTGACCGCCGCTTCATACGGCAAAGTGCTAGGCGCAAACGACCGCGTACGCCTCGGCATCATCGGCCCCGGCGCGCGCGGGCAGGAATTGATGAACGGCTTTCTCGGCGCGCAGGCCAACGCCGAATTCGTCGCCTGTGCTGATGTCTATAAAGCGCGCTTCGATCAAGCCGCCAAGATTGCGGCGGGCATCAAGCCCTTCAGCGATCATCGCAAGCTGCTCGAACAGAAAGACGTAGACGCGGTGATCGTGGCTACGCCCTTGCACAGCCACGCGCGCCATTTTCTCGACACGCTGGCGGCGGGCAAGGATTTATACGCCGAGAAAACATTGACCTGGTCTATCGAAGAAGCCGAAGCCTGTCTCGCCGCCGCGAAAAAAGTTGCGACCAAGCGCGTCATTGGCGTAGGCCAACAACACAACAGCGCGGGTTACTATCAAGACGCGCGCCAGTGGACGAAAGACGGCTTGCTCGGCAAAGTTTCGAGCGTCGAAGCGTGGATGAGCCGCAACAGCAAACACGGTGTCCCCCAATGGGTGCGCCCCATTCCGGCTGATTGCAATACCTCAAACGTAGACTGGAAGGCGTTTCTCAATGGCCGCCCCAATCGTGAATTCGACGCGCACAAGTTCATTAACTGGCGTTTGTTTTGGGAATTCAGCGGCGGCAATGTGACCGAAAACATGGTTCACCAAATCGGCTGGATCATCGGCGTGCTTGATCTCGGCGTACCCACGGCGGCTTATATGTCTGGCGGTGTCTTCGCTGAAAAAGACGGACGCGAAGTGCCCGATACGATTTCGGTTGTGCTGGATTATCCGAACGATCTGGTCGTCTCGTGGCAATCGTCGTTCAGCAACAGCCGCTTCGGTTTGGGCATTCGCATTCTCGGTTCTGACGGCACGATTGAATGGCTGGCGGGTACGACCGATATGGTCAGCGGCAAGTCGGCCAGCGGCTGGAACTTCCAACCTGAAAAACTCAATCGTCCTGACGGCACGGCGATTCCCGGTACGGCGAAAGGCGACAACCATTACGGCAACTTCGTCGAATGCGTACGCTCGCGCAAAGAGCCGAATTCATCGGTCGAGTTGGGTTACAAGTCGGCGATTGCGGCGCATATGGCGAACCTTTCTTATCGCCGCAAACAACGGCTGACGCTGGATGCTGCGCGACAAGTGGCGAGCCGATAAGCAAATGCAACAACTTGATCAAGCCAGTCTGTGAAAACAGGCCAGCTTGTCGTTAAAAGTGAAGGAAGTTCGAGCGTCAAAGGCCCGAACTTCCTGCGCCGTTCACGCTTCCATTCGGTGGCAATTAAGAACGCTGAGAAAAGAAAGATCATCGAATGTTATTTCGTAGCTTGGTTGCCGCCTTTGCCATTGGTTGGCTGTTCGTTATCAACGTGCATGCTCAAACCTCCGCGACACCACCGCGCGACGACCATCAGTTCTGGCACGAGACCCAAATCGTCAAACCGCTCAACGAAGCCAAGACGCAGAACCTAGTCATCATCGGCATACTGCGCATCGGGCGCGAACTGCGTCGCCCCGTAGACGAACGCATCGGCGCGGGCGTGTCGTTCAGGTTCAAAAAGTATTTCACCTTCATGCCGTTCTATCTTTACACCGACCAGCAGCCCTTTGCCGGACGCCACATCAACGAACATCGCCTCGTGGCCGAACTCACGATCAAAGTTCCCGTCGGTCAATTCACCTTCACCGACCGCAATCGTTATGAACGCCGCGTGCGCCACCGCGAAGCGGACTTTGGCGTATATCGCAATCGTCTTTTCATAGACCATCCGGCGAAGTTGGGTTCGTTCGCGCTCAAGCCCTTCGTGGGCGCTGAGATTTTTTATTCGACGCAAACTACGGGCGGGCGACCGCAGGACTTGGTGAGAGCGCGTTATCTGGCAGGCATCAACAAACAGATCACGCCGAATCTTTACGGCGAGTTATTTTATTTGCGGCAACAGGATGGCGTAGCGCGTCCCGGCAATGTTCACGCCATCGGTACGTTTTTGCGTTATACGTTGAAGTAGCTCAGGGCAGGCGAAGGGATTGAACGATATGCGCCGCCTTACCAGCCAATCGTTCAGCCGCGACGGCAGGCAGTCGAATCAGGGCTGACGGAAACAATCCACCTAATAACAAAAACAGAAACGCTGCGGTCAACACCCAGCGTTCGCGCGGCAGGGCGTCTGCCAGATCGTAGGCAGCCGCGATGGGCTTGCCTAAAAAGACGCGGGCAAACAGCCGCACGACGCTGAAGGCATTGATTGCCGTCACGACCGGCAGGATTACGCCGAGATAAGGGTTGGTCGCAAGCGTGCCTTGCAACAGCAAGTCTTCGGCGGGGAAGCCCAACGTTAGCGGCAAACCGACTAATGCCAAACAGCCGACGGCAAAAAAGACCGCGAGACGCGGAGCGTTGAGTGCCAGTCCCAAATACTTGTCGGTTTGCAACGCCGCGCCCAGCCGCGCTTCGAGTCCCGCATAGACCGCCGCCATCATCGTTGTCGCCACCGAAACGACTTGCCATAACACCAACGCTCCGGCGATGCCGACGGCGGTTTGGCTTTCGAGTCCCGTTAAAATAAAAGCGGATTGGCTGATGGCAACGAGCGCGAAGATTCGGCGCGGTTTGCTTTCGGCGAGCGCCAGCACGGCGGTGTAAATCGCCGTCAACAAACTCAACGCGCTGAAAAACGGCCAAGCGGAATGCGACACGTCAGGCAAGAGCGGCAACACGATGCGCGCGACGAGAAAGGCTCCGAGGTGATCGTTCACCAGCAAGACCAGCGGCAGCAGCGGCCCTTTGTCGTATGCCGTCACGACCCACGAGTGCGCAGGGAACAAACCTTTGCGCAAGATGACCGCGACCATCAAAAAGACAAAGGCGGCGAATAGCAGCGAACTCTCGCCCGTGCGCGCGTGCGTGAGTCCCAAGCCAGCGGCAGGTTCGGCATAAACCAACAGAGCGACGCCGATGCACAAGCTGACCAAGCTCAACGCCAGTACAATTTGCGAGAAAGCGGGAATGGTTCTTTCAGTCTTTGCCGAAGCAAAGAAACGCATCAGCAAAAACGGCGCGAGCGAACCAGCCCACGCCATTACGAAGACGATCAAGTTATTCGCCGCATACGCCGCGCTGGTCGTAGCGCACAGCCACAGCACGCCTGCGAGCCACGACGGCGTGAGATTGTGTTTCGGAGCGAGGATGGCTACGCCGAGACAAAGCGCGACGAACAGCGAAAGTGGGATAGCGTTGAGCGCATCCATCACAAAAATTGGTGCGAAACTCTGCCACAAGGCTTCGGTGAATTTCGCTGCGGGCGAAAGGGCTACGGCAAAGTTGGCGATGAGCAATGCCGCAAGGCTCGCTGTTAGCGCGATGATTGACGAGCGACGCGCGCGCGATAAGTCAGTCATCTTCCATACGAAAAAAGACGCGACCAGCGGAATCAATACGCTGAGGCTCAACCACGGAAAGACGAACGATTCAGACATCAATGCCCTCCGCCAATCAATTTGGTTTCGATTCGTTGCATCGCGTGCGCCAGACGAATGACCGGCGCGACGACGAAACGGTCAAGGAAGTTGTCGTGATGTCCGCGATCAAGCGCGAGGCGATAGAGCCAATGCTGGACGGATTGCGGCAACAGCGATTCGAAGTGTTTGCCAGTCGCGCCCAAGTGTCCGGCGGCAGCGGCGTGCAGGCGATGATGATCGTGCAACAGCGAAGGCGCGCGCAGGAATTGCATCGTGCGCAACAGCGCGTGTCCGACAATGTGCCACAACGCGAGCCGCTGCCAGCCGAAGCCAATTTCGACGAAGATGAGGCCGAGTTGCGTCATCGTCGCGTAAGCCAACGCGGTCTTGCCGTCGGGACAAGTGCGTCCGACCAGTGTGCCGTGCAACGCGGTGAGCAAGCCGATAAGAATGATGGCTTCGGCAACCAACAGCGAAGAAGCGATCAGCGGTTGCGCGCGCAGCAACAAATAGGCTCCGGCGTGAACCGAAAGCGCGCCGTAAAAAATCGCGCTCGACGGCGTAGGCCCTTCCATCGCGCGCGGCAGCCAGCCTGAAAAAGGCACTTGTGCGGCTTTGCCCATCGCGGCCAGCAATAACAAAAACGCTACGATGGTCGCGGCGTTACCAACGAGCGGCGTATGCGGTTCGATGTTGTTGGGCAACACTTGAGAGAATTCAGAAGTGCCGACGAAGATGTGCATGAGAACGACGCCGGTGAGCAAGCCTATGTCACAGGCGCGATAGGTGGCGAAGACGCGCAAGGCGCTCGTGACCGGGTCGTCGCGGTGCTGAAAGAAGGCGACCAACAAGATCGAAGTGATGCCTACGATTTCCCAACCGCCGATCATCAGGTCGAACGAACCCGCCGCGAAAAACAACAGAATGCCGCTGCCGAACAAATTCAACAGCATGAAAAACCGAAAGAATCCCGCGTCACGATGAATATAACGCCGCGAGAAAACCGATACGATCAAGGTGAGCAAGGCGCTCAAGGTTAGCAACGGCAACGACAGATAGTCTGCCCACAGCGCCAGCGGAAAGTGATAATGCCCGACTTCAAACCAGTTGCCATAGACTGCATGCAATTGGTCTTTGCCGCCGGCGAGCAACTGCCACCACAGTGCAGCGACGATCAACAACACTGCCGTATAACAAGCCGTCGTCAATTGCGCGACGAGGCGTTCAGGCCACCGCAGGCCCAACAACCAACTCGTTCCCAACACGGCGCACCAGCCGCTAGGCAACAAGATCAACAATGCTAGTAAGGGGCTTTCATTCATATCGGACAGTCATCATCAGTGAGTAACAGTAGAACCATTTTCAATTTTCAATTTGCCATTTGAGATTTGTCATTGCGGCGGAAGCTCGCTCACTGCCGAAAAATAACAAATCCAAAATCTTAAATGGCAAATTGAAAATGTCTTCTTTCTATTGGCGGCTCAGTCGGCTGCACTCGCGTGCGCTGCTGTCGCCGTCACGCGCGCGATGGGCAGGTGTTCCAGCTTGCCGCGAAACCAGTCGGGCGAAGTCACAACTTCTGGCACTTTTATCGTTTCGGTCACGGATTCAAATGCGCCGTTGCGATAAACGTGCAGCGCGCCAGTCGCGGGTTCCATCGCTACCAAACGTATCCAGCGGTTGGTGACGAGTTCGACCATTTCGCTGCTGCGGCGCACGGCTTCCATCACTTTGTCAGGCGTATTCTCGACGATCAGCAACAGGCGGACGGGTTCGTGAATCTCTACCATTTGCCAGGGCAGCCCCGTACGCAAGTCGCTCGCGTGTCCGTTCATCACGCCCATCAAGCCGGTGACGTTGTGTGGCAGTTTCGTACCGCAACCGTAACGTTCGTTATCCACGAACGAAAAATAATATTCGAGATTGATGCCCGCACAGACCGGGCCCGCCGCGCCCAGGATGGCAGCGAGGCTGTTGTTTTCAGGGTCGCGTTCGGCGTCGTAAGAAATCAAAAACGCGCGACGGTCTAAGAACAAACCGCGTGTGACGCTGCGCCGACCGACGACGCAAACGGCGTTCGTGCAATGGCCGTATTCCGGTCGCGGTTCAGCCAACTGTTCAGCGCGGTCTTCGACGTGGCGCAATCCGTCGAGCGGCGTCTGCGCGCGATAGGCCGCCTCAAAGCGACGCGAACGTTCGAGCGCATTGGCCTCGCGCGCACGGTCGAGTGAATCTTTCAACCGCGCGAAATCAGCCGCGTGCGAAGCCGGAATTGCCGCCGTGTCTGAAAGCTCAACCACGTCGTTGCTGGTGTCGTGATAACCGCCGACGAACCAAGTGTCAGTGGGAATGATGACGCCCATTGCCCCGCCCATCTCATGGATGCGTTCGCGCACTTGCGGATGATTCGCCATTGCGGCGAAAAGGCGTCCGTTGGGGCCGCCGCGCCTGCCGCCGCACGCGCCGCAATCGTGCGCCGATTCGTGCGGATTGTTCAGACTCGTCGAACCGTGACCGAGAATCGTCACGAGCCGCGCGTGGTTTTCGGTCAAGCCCGCCGCGCGTAACGTGCCGCCAATGCGGTCAGCCATTTCCTGAATCGAAAAACCCTTGAGCAAGTCGTGATGTTTTTCGTCGCCATCGCGTTCCATCGCCAGTTCAGTGAGCGGCGCGGGCAGCAGCGCTTCGCCCAAACGTGAATACCAGCCGCCTGCGTGACGCGGAATCAATATGCGCGTCACCAATGGGAATGCCGCGAGCCAGCCCGTCGCTAGTGAACCAACCGCGCCGCGCAATAAAGTACGTGAACCGACGAAGCCGTGATTCGTCGCGCTCGCCCACAGCTTGCGGCGGCTTTGGCGTTTTTCTGAAACCGAATGATGGCCTTCTTGCGGGCGTTCAGTGACGGCGTGTTGCGGCTTGACGACGACGGGGCAAAACGCTGCGCCGTGCGCGTCGTCTAGTCCCTGATAGTGAATGGCGACGCCGAAAAAGCCTGCGGCACCGAGCGTTTCAACGCTGGGGTCAATTTCTTCGAGCGCGCGGCGAATGGATTCTTCGCGTTCGTCAATGCAAAAGATGACTTGCGCCGACGGACGATGCGCGGGGCGACGCGGATCAATCGTCGCGCGATGCGTGAGCAACGGACGCAGAATCTCTTGCTCGTGGCGCTGTTCGTAAGCCAAATGCCACACGCGGCGACGCTCCCAATCGTTGAAAGCCTCGATCTCGTTGACCAGCAAATTGAATTCGTCAGATGAAAGCGCTTTGAGGCGTTCGGCAGAAAGTCCCAACAGTTGCGCGGCGTCAAACAGGCGTGCGGCTTGCGCCCTCTGTTGAGCTTCGGTGAGCGGCGCTGAGGTGAAAGGCTTCTGCCATTGCTTCCAGATTTGTGGCGACGAAGCGTTCTCGCAAGCCGCAATCGTGAGCGTTAGTCGCACTGCGAGAAAGTCCGTCAGCGAACAGGGCAACGTTTGGTGCGGAGCCAACTCGGGTTCGGTTTCGAGCTTGCGCATCAAGCCCGCCCAACCGGGCAGCGACAAGAGTTCCGCCGTCAGCACGGCTTCGTATTCATCAGGCGCTACGTTGAATTTATGCAGCGCGTCGGCGACGACTTGTTCAGCAGATTTATGCTTCGCAGTTTGCGACTGAAAAGCGTCGCTGACGCCCGACAACAACGCGGGCGGCAACCAGCCTGATTGACTCAACAACGAACGCACCGCCGGATAAAAACCTTTTTCGCGCAGCGGCATTGCCCAATAAGCCAAGCCCTGATCAAAAAATACGCCACACAATCGAATGAGCCAGGCGTTGACGGTTTCGTCGGTATCTACGCCGCAACGCGTCAACACCGCATCGCGCGGACGCGCCGCGCTGACTGGTTCGTTGGCATTGTTTTTGGGAAGGCGATCAAGGCAGGCCGTGAATAACGCGCGCGTCGCGGCGCTTTCGTCCTGACTGTTCAACATCGCTTGTCGCGTCTCAGCCGACAGGTCGTCACGCAAACGATCAAGCAAGCCGTCTTCGTCCATCAGCCATTCAAAGTTTGTTTCGGTAATGGTGCGCAAGCCCGGATCGAGCAAGGCGTGGCGCAATTGGTTGCGGCTAAGTCGGTTGGGAATAATGGCAGCGTCAGTTTCGCGCGCGAGAACTACGTCAAGGTCTTTGGCGCGGATGCGACCGCCGGCGAAATCTTTGCGATAAGCCACTTCAGTCATGAATGGTTCGGTGTCAAAGAGCCGCGCGGCCTGTTGCACGGCGTCTTCAAACGGCAGGTGCTGAAAGGCGTGCAGCGTGTTGTGGTGGATGAACACGCCAATTGGCCCTTGCACCGGCACGTAATGCGCCGCGTGGTCAACAGCGTGACGCAAGTTTTCCATTTCAGAATGGGCTTCTGCCTTACCTGCTAATTCCGCTGCTTTCATTTGTTATGCTTTACCTTTGTTATGCGTTTGCCTTTGCCGCCAAATCTTTTTTTTCCGGCAGACTCGCGGTTATGTCTTTTTTGTTGGCAACAAAAGCGTCTTCGTAAAATTTCACAACGCCGGTTTCGAGGTTGTGGATAGCGCCAACAATGTCTATCTCACCTTTTTCGACCATTTGTTCCAGGATATAGCTTCGGCTGACGATGGATTTAACCGAACGCTTCATGTTAATCAGTGTAACATTCTCGACGAACTTGTCATTGGAGGAAGTTCTTTCTGCCGGGTTTGTTACCGTTTTTTCTTCATAGACCGCCGGTTGTAACTTGGCCAATAACTCAGTTAAGTTACCCATCTCGACGTGATCGCAAGCCCCCTTGATCGCGCCACATTTGTCGTGACCCAACACGATAATCAGTTTCGCGCCGGAAATTTTGCAGGCGAATTCCATGCTGCCGAGAATATCGGTGTTGATGATGTTGCCTGCGATGCGAATCGAAAATATATCGCCCAGCCCTTGATCGAAAATCAGTTCCGCCGAAGTGCGGCTGTCAATGCAACTCAGAGTGACGGCGAACGGCCATTGCCCATCGCGCGTCTCGTTGGCCTGTTGCAACAAGTTGCGATTCTCTTTCAGATTATTTACGAACCGTTGATTACCTCGTTTGAGGATTTCCAGTGCCTCTTGCGGGGTAATTTTTTCTTGCAATTCTTTCGTTAACGTTCTCATGGTGTACATCAAACCTCATTTTTTGTGGTGGTGGTGGTGGTGGTTAATGCGAGCTTACGTGTTGGGCGTATTCCATGCGGTAATAATCCCTGAACCCGATCAGGCTCACCGAAATATCTTTGTCTTTCGATCCCAGCGTGACAAAGTCTTTGATTAACTGAATAACATCGTGATCAATGTAAGCGGAGTTAGTCGCGTTGATGACGACTTTGCTTTTATCCGGTAACTCGGACAGCGTCTGTTTAATCGCAGCTTTATTCAAAAAAGAAACTTCCTGCGCGAGGTCAATATAAATGGTTTCGCCCGTGTGATGATCTTCGCGCTTAAAGGAATAAGCCAATTTCATATTGGCTCTGAGAATGAAGAAGATGCTGACAACTAAGCCAATCGCTACGCCTTTCAACAAATCGGTCAGCACCACTGCCACGACGGTGACGATAAAAGGCGCGAACTGATATTTGCCCGCTTCCCACATGTGTTTGAAAACTGCGGGGCTAGCCAAACGATAACCTGTAACCAACAGCACGGCGGCTAGGCAAGCTAACGGGATGCGGTTCAAGATGGCAGGAATGGCAATCACTGCCAGTGCTAAAAATACGCCGTGCGCGATAGCGGAAACTTTCGTTCTGGCTCCCGAGTTCACATTAGCTGACGTTCTGACAATGACCGAAGTCATTGGCATGCCGCCGATTAAGCCGCTCAACAAGTTACCTACGCCTTGCGCTTTTAATTCGATGTTGGTGTCGGTGAAACGCTTCAGCGGATCCATCTTGTCGGCGGCTTCGATGCACAACAACGTTTCGATGCTGGCGACGGCGGCGATGGTGGCGGCGACAATCCAGACTTTGGCATCCGTAATCGCCGCGAAATTCGGACGCGAGAATTGTCCGAGGAATTCAGAAAATGAACTCGCCGTCGGCAAGCTCACCAAGTGTTCCTGCGAAATCGCCAAGTTAGACCCTTGCGCCTTGAATACTTCGTTGAGAATGACGCCGACGACCACGGCGACCAAAGCGCCGGGAACGGCCTTCAGTTTTTTCAGTAAATCAATTTTCATCCACGCAATTAAAATCGCCAGCGATACGACGGTGACAATAATCGCGCCGGGGTGGGAATAATTCACGGCGTCAATTAACGCCGAAAAAGTATTGTGTCCGGTGTCTTTTTCAATAAAGAAAAAATCGCCTTCATTATCTTTGTCATAACCGATGGCGTGCGGCAATTGTTTCAGAATGATAATGATGCCGATGGCGGCCAGCATGCCTTCGATCACGTTCGAGGGAAAATAATTCGAGATCGAACCGGCTTTCAAAAAACCCAGCGCGAGCTGCATCAAGCCCGCCAGCGACACAGCGACCAGAAAGGTTTCAAAAGCGCCCAGGTCTTTGATGGCGACTAACACAATGGCGGTCAAGCCGGCGGCGGGGCCTGAAACGCTCAAATTTGAGTTACTCAGACTGCCGATGACGATGCCCCCGATGACGCCCGCAATGATGCCCGAAAACAGCGGCGCTCCGCTGGCGAGCGCGATGCCCAGACAGAGCGGCAACGCGACCAGAAAGACCACGACGCCTGATAGCAAATCCGTCTTGAAATGTGAAAACAAAGAGGTCATAACGTAGCTTCTTTCTTGAGTAAGTAAGTCAATTACTACTTAGTGCTTAACGGTCAACTGCCTTAGGCCGCTGCGATGGTAAAGCTGAAGGTGTGGTGGAACCGCAATGCGGTTGTTCAAAGTGCCTGTTCTGAACAGACAATCTGCCACAGCAAGAATCAAGCCAGAGGCAGAATGCCCTAAACGCTTGAAATTCAGTCTTGCCGCACTAACCCGCAGGGGCAAAATGCCTCAGCACTGAGGCAAGGCGCGACAAGTTGCAGCGACTGAGTGCAATGGTCAGTTTGCGCCTCTCAGAGCTTGTTTGGGAATTTGATGTCCGCCTTTACCTCAAGGGAATTTCGCCACAAAAAAGCACAAGAGCCACAAAAACTTTCTTTTCTTTTGTGGTTTATGTGCTTCTTCGTGGCGAAATCCCTCGCGCGCCAAAACGGGTATTCATTTCCAACCATGCTCTTGTATGCAATCGGGTTCATGGTGGCGAATTTTATGCATGGCCTGCGGCTTGCTGTAGCTGACGGCTGGCACAGCGCCGCAGGTTGCCGCTAAAGTGACGGCGATGAATTCCGCAGATCGAAAAATGCGCTGGGCCGGAATAGGCAGTCGGATGACGACCAGTACGAAACTTATGTTGTGGCTGATGTTGGCGGTGAGCGTCGTGATGGCGCTGGTCGGCGTCGTGTTGTTGCAATTGCGTTCGAGCGCGCTGGAACAGGATGCGCTCAATCTGGTCAGAGCGCACGCGCGCACGCTGCAAATTGCTATCGAAGAGCGCCACAGCACTAACGCCGACCAGGAGCTAAAGCCCTTGCTCGAACGGCTGGTGCGCGAAAATCCAGCGATTGCCAACATCATTCTTTATGACGCGCGCGGAGAAGTGCTGACCGCCGCGCCTGTCGGCCTCGACGAAGCCCAACGAGACACACAAGCCGCGCAACAAGCGATGGCGACGCGGACAGAAAAGCAAATCAATCGCCGCATCGCCAACCAGGATGTGATCTCTTTGATCTTGCCTGAAACCGCCAGCGATTCGCCGTTCGGCGCGATTGAGATTTCACTGGCGGTGGCCTTCGTC
The DNA here is from genome assembly GCA_043718445.1 of Acidobacteriota bacterium. Classification (GTDB taxonomy): domain Bacteria; phylum Acidobacteriota; class Blastocatellia; order RBC074; family RBC074; genus JACPYM01. The sequence continues at coordinate 26,124 of JAYSVR010000020.1, forward strand.
AACACCGAACTCGTCAGCGAACGCAAAGGCCTGGTGTTGTTAGGGCTGATTACCTGCCTCACGATTTTCGTGGTGGTGTGGCTCGTCACGCGCCGCAGTCTGGGCCGCCACATCCGCGAACTCGTCACCAGCGCAGAGGCGGTAGGTAAAGGCGATCTGAGTTATCGCGTAGCGGCTCCGCCATCGAGCGGCGATTTCAAAGCGCTGGCGGATGCTTTCAATCAGATGGCGACTTCATTGTCAGAGCAACGACAGATCGCCGCGCAACAGGCCGAAGCCCGGCTTGATCTCGAACGCCGCCTGCGCAATTCAGAGCGTCTGGCCGCCGTGGGACATCTTGCCGCTGGCGTAGCCCACGAGTTAGGGGCTCCGTTGCAAGTGATTGACGGACGCGCCAAACAGTTGCTGGAACTGCCTGCTCCGACGACGGACAAGTTGCAACGCAATCTCAAAATCATTCGCACGCAAGGCGAACGCATCACGCGCATCGTGCGCCAGTTGCTCACGCTGGCGCGTCCGGTGCATCCGCGTTTGCGTTCGGTAGACTTGCGCCGTCAAGTCGAACTCGCACTCGAAGCCCTTGAAACACAGGCGATGCAGTCGCGTGTTACTTACGACCACGCTCACGGTTCGGCACACTGGGTCAATGCCGATCCTGATTTATTGCAACAGGTGCTGACCAATCTTTTCGTCAACGCGCTGCAAGCCATGCCTGATGGCGGCACGCTGCGCGTGAACTATCCCGACGCGCCACTAAACAAAGACGGACGCGCTTTCGTCGGTATGCGAGTGACTGATACGGGCTGTGGCATTACGTCGGAAAACCTGCCACAAATTTTCGATCCGTTTTTTACGACCAAAGAAGTCGGCAGCGGCACGGGGCTGGGGCTTTCGATTTCGAGCCGCATCGTCGAAGAACACGAAGGTTGGATTAACGCAGACAACTGGCAAGGCAACAACGGTGAGCGCGGCGCGGTCTTTACGCTTTATCTGCCGCAAGCGCAGCCCGTCACCGTCAAGCACGAAGAAACTGCTTACGAATTGATGGCAGCCGATTGAGAAGGAGCATGTAGTCCCGCCTTCAGGCGGAATGACTCGGCTATCACGACATTCCGGCTGAAGCCGGTACTACGAACTGAAGCATGAACACCCAACGCATTTTGATTGCCGAAGACGACGCCGACTTGCGCGATCTTTTGCAGGACGATTTAGAAGACGCCGGTTACGAAACCAAGCTCGCCACCGATGGACGCGCCGCGCAACGCTTGCTGGAAGAAGCGAACGAATGGTTCGACCTGTTGCTGACCGACGTACGCATGCCCGGCCTCACCGGCAAAGAGTTGCTCAGTGCCGCGCGCGAAATGCGTCCTGAAATTCCTGTCATCGTCATTACCGCATTCGGCTCCGTTGAAGACGCCGTAGGCATGGTCAAGGCCGGAGCCTATGAATATCTGACCAAGCCTTTTGAGAGTTCGCAGCTTTTGCCATTGATCGAACGCGCACTCGCCGAAACCGCCGCGCAACGCGAACAAGTGAGATTGCGCCGCATCTTGCCGCAAACGCCGCCGCGTTTGATTGGCGCTTCGCCTCACATGCAAGAGCTTTTCAAACTGATCGCCCGCGCCGCCCGCGGCGTGAGCAACGTGTTGATCACCGGCGAATCAGGCACGGGCAAAGAGCTCGTCGCGCGCTCCATTCACGAAATGTCTGATCGCAAGGGCGCGTTCGTGCCCGTCAATTGCGCAGCCATTCCCGCCGAGTTGATCGAGTCTGAGTTATTCGGCCACACGGGACAGGCTTTCACCGGAGCCAAACAAGCGCGCGCGGGGCTGTTTGAATCGGCAGAAGGCGGTACGTTGTTTCTCGATGAGATCGGCGAGTTGCCGTTGCCGATGCAACCCAAGCTCTTGCGCGTCTTGCAGGAAGGCAAAGTCCGCCGCGTCGGAGCCGATGCCGAAAAAGACATTGACGTGCGCGTCATCGCCGCCACCAACCGCGAACTCGAAAAAGAAATGCAGGAAGGCCGCTTCCGTGAAGATCTATATTGGCGGCTGAACGTGATTCATCTGCACATCGCGCCCTTACGCGAACGGCCTTTCGATATTCCGCTGCTCGTCGAACACTTCCTGCGCAAGGTGACGCGCGGTAAGCAGCAGTTTTTAGTCAGCCCTGAAACGCTGGCCGTACTCACCGCCTATGGCTGGCCCGGCAATGCCCGCGAACTCGAAAACGCCATCGAACGCGCTGTCGCGCTGGCAGACGGCGTAACACTGTTGCCGACCGACTTGCCCGAACGCATTCGTTCAAGCGGACAAACCGCGCACCTGTTGGCACAAGCGCGCGGACAGCGTTTGACGCTGCGCGAGTTGGAGCGGGAATACATTTTAGAAACCTTGCGATTGACTGACGGCAACAAGTCGCGCGCGGCGGAATTGCTGGGCTTTGACCGCCGCACGCTGCATCGCAAGCTGGATGAATATCGGGCTGAAGATCCGACGTTGACGGTTTAACGTGGCGCAGGGCTTCAGCCTGTGACCCGTTGTGTGGACTTTAGTCCG
>JAYSVR010000191.1:0-6445 GCA_043718445.1 Acidobacteriota bacterium
GGCGAACGGCTTCACGGTCAGGCTGGGTGCTGACGGACAGTTCAAAGCCTTCACGGTGGCGCCAACGAACTTCGTCGTAGACATCTCAGGCTATTTCGCGCCGTAAGGTTGAATTAACCTGCGGCTGTCTCGTAGCGCAGACAGAGCAGTCCGTACTACCTCGAACCGGCGGAAGCCTCACCGATTTCCGGCGGCTTTCGCGGGTTCGTCTTTTCTTTGTGTGTCGGGTTTGGCTAAGTCGGGCTTTGCTTCGCCGAAGAGGTAATGGTTGAACCACGCGAGATTGTGTTGCATCACGGCGCGCATCGCTTTGGGTTTGGTGATGCCGTGGCCGAAGCCTTTATAAACCACCATCTCAACCGGTACGCCGCGATCTTCCAAGCCTTGCCGCAATTCGTAGGCATTCGCAATCGGTACGCGGCGGTCGTTTTCGCCGTGTTGAATCAGCGTCGGCGTCTTGGCTTGCTTGATATAAGTCATCGGCGAAGTCTTCGCGTAAAGCTCAGGTTCCATCGCGGGGTCGTTGCCGAGATACATAATCGTGAAGGGCGTGATGTCGGTGTTGTAATAATAAGTCGCCCAATTCGAGATGCCCGCGCCCACCGAGATCGCTTTGAACTTATCCGACGAAGTCGTCAGGAACGCAGAGATATAGCCGCCCTGGCTCCAACCCATGCAACCGATGCGTTGCGGGTCAACGAAGCCTTGCGCGATGAGATGGTCTACGCCCGACAGCACGTCCCACGCATCGCCTACGCCGAGGTTGCGTACGTTGAGTTGCCGAAACTTTTCGCCGTAACCCGCGCTGCCGCGATAGTTCACCTTCAGAATCACCGCGCCTTTCGCCGCCCATAGGTCACTCGGATAGTAACGCGCATCCAACAACGTAGGCCGATCAACGCCCGTCGGCCCGCCGTGAATCACACAGAGCAGCGGATACTTTTTCTTCGCGTCGAAATCAGCCGGTTTGATGAGAATGCCTTCGATGGCCGTGTCGTCTTTGCTTTGCCACGAGATGACTTCGCGCGTAGCGAGTTGGTGTTCTTTCACTTGCTCGGTCATCGCCGTCAGTTTGCGCGGCGCGAAATTCGTGACAGACGAAACATACAACTCATTCAACGAAGTCGCTGACGGTGCGGTGAAAGCGATGGTCTGGCCGTCCGCAGTGAATGACACATTGCTCAACATCAGGTTGTCGGGCTGGCTGACACGGGTGATGCGTCCGGTGTTGGGGTCGAGTTTGAAAAGATGCGAAGCCGTCTTTTGCAGCCCCGTGAAATAAAGGCCGTCGTAATTCCACTCGACCAGATTGGGCTGTTCGTCAAAGGCATCGGTGAGCGAACGCACTTCATTGCCGCGCAACGGCGACACGGCAAGTCGCTGGTTGGCGTGAAAGAATTTCGCATTGCCCATCGCCGACGTGAAGATGATCTGTTTGCCATCGGGCGACCAACTCGGATTGCTGTCAGGCCCGCCTTGCGCGACGAATTTGCGCGGCGCGTTATCGCCGAGGTGATAAAGATAAATGTCAGCCGTGCGATTGTTGACCAAATCAGGATTGATGGTTGCACTCAAAGCAATCTGCTTGTCATCCGGCGACCACGCGAATGCGCCGATGCTGAACTCTTTACCGCGTGTGCGTTGCGTACCCGTCACCGGCGCTTGCAGGGCTTCTTCGACATTCAGCGTCCACAAATGAATAAAGCTGTATTCGCGTCGCACGACTTCAAAATCGCCGAACTCGTCTTTGCGTTCCTTGCTCGTCTTTTCATCGGCGTCGCTGGCGGTGAAAGCTATCTGTTTGCTGTCGTGTGACCAGCCAAAATTGCTGACGCCGTTCGCGGCTTTCGTGAGTTGCGTGGCCTCGCCACCTTCTGTTGGAATCACGAACACTTGCGGCTTGCCGCCAGCCCGTTCGCTGGTGAAAGCCAGCCATTCGCCCTCGGGCGACCATTGCGGATTGCTGGCCGATTTCTCGCCGCGCGTGAGTTGAAACGTTTTGCCGCTCTCGACCAGCGCGATCCAGATGTGCGTAACGTAAGCATCCTGCTTCCAATCGGCCTCGCCGACGGTGAAGGCTACGCGCTTGCCGTCAGGCGCGATTTGCGCGGTGCCGATGGATTTCACGCTGATGAGTTCGTCCACGGTGGGTACGCGACGCTGCGCGAATACGTTGCCGCTCATCACGATCAGCAACAAAACATAGAGCGAGTATCTTTTCACGAAATTTCCTTTATTCATTGGGCAAGCGATAAAGAATGCGCAGCATCTCAAATAGCTCGTCCCGTCCTGTCGCAGTCAAGCTATTCCATTGTGTGCCTTCTTCATTAAGCCGTGCGAGTCTTCCTGCAAACTGTTCGGTTAATGCGCGCTTGATGCGTTGGGAACGGAGTTGCGAGCGATTGAGATGCAGTATGTCAAGATGGCATTGGCCCGTTTCAGTCAATGCCATCAGCCAACCATCCGCCTCTGCTCGCACGTGCAACGTGAGGTCATCACGTAACGGGTGCAACAAGCGGCGCGCAACATCACGGGCCGCCCAAAATGAGCTTTTGAAACGATTGCAAGCCGCGCAGCAATAAACCAGATTTTCCAAATGGTCATCGCCGCCCCGCGAGACGGGATGGAAATGGTCTAGCTCTAACTTGTGGCCGACCCCCACCTCGCTAACACCGCAATAGCCACAGCGATAAAGATAAAGCTGCCGAACTGTTTCTCTTAATTCCGCAGTAATCAAACTGGCTCCTGATTCTCAGCCTAGCCGCGCTGCTTGTCCTACCAAACGTTCACGTTCTGAGTTGATCACAGCTTGTTCGCTCAACAGCGAACGGTAGTAAACGCGCGCTTGTCCCAGCAATTCTTGCTGTCGCGCGGCCAATGCCGCCAGCGCCGCATTGCGTGCTTCTGCTGTCTGGCATTGCTGTTGAAGCTCCGCAATCTCAGCGTCCATGCGTTCCATCGCCGGCCGCAACGTCTCGGCTTCTTCAGCTTCGAGTTCGGCAAAGAACGCGTCGAGTTGCGGTTGCTCGTCGTCGGTCAACGTGCCGTCGAATTCCTTGTCGCGCAGCGCGTCGAATTGTCGTTGTTTCTCATCTGTCCACATAGCTAAACCTCATTTGGCCTCACTTGATCTTTTTCGCAGGCATAATTCGCCCGCCCTGATTGAGCGTCAGTTGCGTCACCTGACCGTTCTCAACCGTGAATTCAATCTGCGCACTCACAATCGCAATCACGAATTTGGTTTCCGATTCAGGCGTAAGCTCGAAGCGTTGCTGTCCCGTTGCTTGACCGAACAGCTTCGCGCCTTCGCGCGTGACGGTGATGATGAATTCGGGCGCGAGTTGATAGGCACCGACGTATCGTTCTAACACCGTTTCATTCACGATTGCAGCAGCTTTCGTCTCAAGCGGTTTTGCTGCCACCGGTTCATGCCATTCTTTGCCGCTGGCGAGGACGGCGAGCTTTTGCGCCAGATTGCCCGTGCCGCCTTCGCGATTGGTCAGAATCGCTACGTAAACACGCGCTTCGGGCAAACGCACTGCATTGCATGTGAAACCGTTGATGCCGCCGCCGTGCGAAATCATCTGCATGCCTTCGAGCGTATTTACGCCCCAACCGTAGCCGTAATTCGTCGGCTTGCCGTCTTTCAAAACATAAGAAGTCCACGCGCGTTGCAGCGACGATTGCTTGACCAGTTTATCGGTGTAAAGCGCCGCGTCCCACTTCGCCAGATCGTCCACGGTTGAAATCAATGAACCCGCTGCGTAAGGCCAAGTCGTGCTGAGGTATTCGGCGTTCGTGTAACGTTCGCCGTCTTTTTGATAGCCGGGGATGCGGCGCGGAATTACGCGCTTCGTGTCGTCATAAAACGAATTCGTCATGCCCAGCGGCGCAAAGATTTTCTGCTCGACAAAGTCGGCGTATTTCATCCCCGACGCTTTCTCGATGATTACGCCCAACAGCACAAAGGCCGAGTTGTTGTATTTATGTTTCTCGCCCGGCGCAAAATCCATCGGCTTGTTTTTGAACAGGTCAACCAGTTCGGTCAGCGTCACGTCTTTGCGCCACAACGGCTGCCATTCAGGCAAGCCCGTATACGTCACAATGCCCGACGTATGCGTCAGCAAATGTTCAATCGTGATCTTGTGGCCTTGAGCCAATGATTGTGTTGGATAGTCAGTCAGGAACTTGGTGATCTCATCGGTCAACGCCAGCTTGCCTTGTTCTATCAACATCAAGATCGAAACCGCCGTGAATTGTTTGGTAATCGAACCGATGCGAAACACGTGTTCGGGCGCGATGGGAATCCCTAATTCCAGATTCGCCAGGCCGTAGCCCTTGCGAAAAATCACCTGCCCGTCTTTGACGACGATGGCCGCCGCGCCGGGTTCGTTGGGTTTGAACATCTTTTCGAGGTCGGCATTGAAGGCCGCCGCCAGCTTGTCATTTGTCGCCGGAGCCTGCGCGTAGCTCGTCAACGCGAGGCACAAAACCAAAGCGGCATTCGTTAAACCGGCGAAAAATTTCTTACGCATAAATTTTCTCTTTGCCATGACATAACTTGTTTAACGCAGCGCGTCTGGGTCTTGTCCTAATTGGCGCAACAACTCTGCCAACCGTGCGGCGCGAGCGCGCTCTTGTTGCAAAAGCTCTTCAGATTGTTCGGCGCGGTCGCGTTCACCATCGGCGCGGTCGCGTTCACCATCGGCGCGGTCGCGTTCACCATCGGCGCGGTCGCGTTCACCATCGGCGCGGTCACGTTCACCATCGGCGCGGTCGCGTTCGCTGTTGGCGCGTTCTTTGCCGGTGGCAATGAGTTGACCGTTAGCGTCTGTCCAGCGTAACCAGCGGTCAAATTTGCCTTCGAACTCGCCCTCCCAAAAAGTCAGTCCCAAACCAAGTTTTGGGAATACCCGCGACGATTGTCTTTCCAGCCCTGCGCCATTTCGATGATAAACCGTCAGCGGTTCATCCATCAGAAAGCCGTTCGGATCGAAGATCACGTAATAAGAAACCCCCATTCGTTCATAGATGGCTTTCTTTTCGCTGTCTTCGCCGCGCACGGTTTTCGAGATGATCTCGATCACGAGGTCAGGCGCTTTGCCGTAATCCCAGATCAGATAACACGGCTGTTGTTGGCTCCAGAACTCAGCGGGAACCGTGATATTGCAAGCCAACATCACATCCGGCCCGATGCTAGGCCCGGCAGCCAGGTGATAGACCGCGATGTTGGCCGCTGCCAGAAAAGTATTTTCTTTGCCCGGTTTGATCCACGAACTGTAAAGCGGCTCGGTCAGCAGGCGTTGCTGTGTTTCAGAAAACAAATTGTCCACGGGTTCGTCCTCCGGCGGGATGAGTTTGTCGGGGTCAGGCCCTTCCACCCAGTCTGGTAGTTCTTCTTCCGGTTCAATGAGCGCGACCGCGCCTGCCGGATAGCTTTTCAGAATTTCTGCTTGTGCTTGTGCCATCTTGCCCTCACTTTCAATCGTTCTTTAACCAAGACTTTTGCGTACAAAATGCAGCCGCACGACTGGCGACGGCTGCACGTCTTCAAAATAACACTGCACTGCATCTCGAATCATCGCACGCAAATCAGGCAGCGTTTCCGCTTCAGTGAAAATGCTTTCCCCTAAAGCTCGCGCGGCGTAGCCGCCTTCGTCCGCTTCTTCAACTAAAAAAATCAACTCGTTCATGTCGCGTCACACCATTCCTGCTGCTGCACTTTGTCTGTTCAACCGCCCTGATTGAACTTGTCGTAACCTTTCGTCACAAGCCATCTTGATCCAAGCCTGCCTTGTGACACCCACTTGCCGACATTCCGCATCAATGGACTGTAATAACGTCAGCGGGAAATCAATACGCACATACTGTCTCACCGTATATCCGCCAGTGAAGAAAGCTGAAATATCTTCTCCACGTTCAGCGCGTTCGGCGATCTCTTCGATGTCTGGCGGAACCGCCGTTTTACTTGGTTGCTTGTCCATAAATACCTCTTACACTCCGCACTCCGCACTCCGCACTCCGCACTCAAAACACCGGCTCACTCAACTTCGCCAACATCGTCGCCGAAGCCTGTTCGACATCGGCGTGCAGCGAATTGCCGTGCGCGTCCATCGTCACAATCGCAGGGAAGTCGGTGACGTGCAGGTGCCACATCGCTTCGGGAATGCCGAGTTCGAGCAGGTTTACGTCAACGACGCCGTCAATACATTTGGCGTAATACTGCGCCGCGCCGCCGATGGCGTTCAGATAAACCGCGCCGTGTTCTTTGAGCGCCGCCAATGTTTTCGCACCCATGCCGCCTTTGCCCATCACCGCGCGTACGCCGTAATTTTTGATGACCGTCGCTTGATAAGGCTCTTCGCGGGCGCTGGTCGTAGGGCCTGCCGCCTTGATCGTGTATTTGCCCGCGTCGTCTTTCAACACGACCGGGCCGCAGTGATAA
>JAYSVR010000192.1:0-6432 GCA_043718445.1 Acidobacteriota bacterium
CGAAGCCGCGCTCCACCCCAGGCTTTATGCTGCCGCCCGCGTTCGCGGGCTGAAAACCAACCGCACGTTTCGTGAAAAGTTTTGGGTAATGACAAGTCTTACGGTCGGGCTACGGACACGAGGTCGTACTTATCTGAATCTGCAAAAACGTTATGACGAATCATCAACCGCAACTGGCGCGTCTGGCGCTGCTCGATTGGGGCATCGGCGGCTTGAGCGTATGGCAACAACTCAAAGCGCAACGCGGCGATGTACCGGTGATTTATTTCTCTGATACGGGCGCGACGCCTTACGGCAGAATGTCGCGCGTTGAACTGGTCGCGCGCTTGCACGCGGTCATCGCGTATCTGCAAACGCGAGGCGCAACGCACCTCGTCATCGGATGCAACGCGGCGAGTACGGCGATTCCATACTTGCAAGTTCGCCATCTCAAAATCGAAGGCGTGATCGAGAGCGCCGTGCGCTTGACTGCACGGCTGAAACCCGCAAGGCTCGCGGTGATCGGCGGCAGGCGCACAGTGGTGTCAGGCGTTTATCGAAAGGCCTTTGCCGAACGTGGCATCAACGTCGCGCAACGCATCGCGCAACCGCTTTCTGCGTTGATTGAAACAGGCGATGTCGCGTCTGACGAATTGCGCGCGCAATGCCGCCGCATTCTGACGCCGATCAAGAACTGTTCGCATCTGTTATTGGCTTGTACGCATTACCCTGCGATTGCGCCGCTGCTGCGCGAATTCGTCAGCGACGACACTGTGCTGATTGATCCGGCGGCGGCATTGGTTAATGAGGTGAAAGACTGGCCTTTGTCGTCAGATGGCCCTGAAGATGGTGAAGACGTTTTTCTCACGACCGGCGATGCCGAACAGATGCAACGCGCTGCGCAGCAGGCGTTCGGCGTGGCGACCGGCAAGGTAAGACGCGTCGTGGTTTGAAGCCTTTTAGCAAACGTTTTTTTGAGAATACGGAACAGGCGGAAATAACAGAGCAAACAGAACAGCCATGTTGCCCACGCAGCTTCGCGCGGCGAGCGAGCGAGCCGTAGCGCCAGCGAACTCGTTTCGGCCTCGTTAGACCTGGGGCCGGTTAGACGTTGGCAGGCGGGAATAAATCAGCTTGAGTTCACGATACAGAAGACTGGAGGAATCGTTTCATGCGAAAGAATTTTTATGTTGTGTGGTTGAGCGCGTGTCTGGCGGGTTTGCTGAGTGCCACTGCCTGGGCGCAAACGACTACAGTTTTAGGGCCGAAAGATGGCGCGAATCTGCCGCCCGCTGATTTGACACGGCTCAAGGTCGGTGAAGCCGCGCCTGATTTCACGTTGTCGAATCAGGACGGGCAGCCGGTTACGTTGTCGAGTTATCGCGGCAAGCAACCGGTCGTACTGGTTTTTTATCGCGGGTACTGGTGACCGTGGTGCGCTGAACAGCTAGGTAAGCTGAAATCGTTAATCGAAGCGCAGGGCAGCGTCAAAGCCGAAATTCTCGCGGTGAGCTTAGACCCCGCCGACAAGCTGTTGCAGATGCGCAATCGCATTAAAGATAAACCGGGCGTGAACTTTCCTTTCCTGTCTGATCTCGATCATCACGTGATAGATCGTTACGGTTTATTGAATGACAAGGCGCAACGCGCCATGCCGCATCCGGCGACGCTCGTGATTGACAGCCAAGGCATTGTGCGTTGGCGGTTTATCGAAGTTGATTACAAAGTGCGTCCGTCGAACGAAACTGTCTTGCAGGAACTCAAGAAATTGGCAGAAGCCAAAAACACGAAATGAACAGGAGCCGTATGTCTTATCCACCATCTTTTATCAGAGTGTTTAACCTCGCCGTTTTGCTGTTGTGTGCGTTGCCCGGGTGGGCGCAAACCTCTGACTGGCAATGGCGCAACCTGACGCCGACCAGCGGCACACAGCCCGAAGCGCGGCGCAATGGCGCGGCGATTTATGATCCGCAAGGCAAGCGCATCATTGTCTTCGGCGGCGGAGGCAACAGCGGCGATCTCAATGATACGTGGGCGTTTGACGTAACGGCGCGCACCTGGACGAAGCTCGTCACCGTCGGTACGCCGCCCTCGGTGCGACACGGCTTCGACGCGGTTTACGACACAGCGGGGCATCAGTTGGTGATTTATAACGGACAGGGCGCGGGACTCTTCAACGATTCGTGGACGCTCGACCTCAACACTTTGCAATGGCGCGACGTATCGCCCGCCAACGATGCCGCGCGTCCCAAACGGCGTTATGGTTCGGCAGGCGTATTCGATCCGGTGTCGCGCAGCCTGGTTTCGTTCGCGGGCTTCACGTCCGAAGCCGGACGCTTTCAGGATACGCAAAGTTTCGGGCTGGCGAATAACAGTTGGACGGACTGGACACCCGGCGGCAACAAACCGCAGGTGCGTTGTTTGCTGACCGGCGCGTATGACAAAACCAATCGCCGAATGCTGATCTATGGCGGGCAGCGTTCGGGGCCGTTGGGCGATTTATGGTCTTTCGATTTGGCTTCGCGCACGTGGGAAAACCTGTCGAACGCGACTACGCCGAGCGCGCGTTATTTCACGACTTCGTTCGTAGACGCGGCAGGCAATTTCATCTTTTTCGGCGGGCAAACGTCGAGCGGCAATTCCGATGAGTTGTGGGCTTTCAGTCAGAGCGCGCGTACGTGGAATCGCTTAACGCCGAGCGGCGGCCCTTCAGCACGCAATGGTGCGGTCAGCGCGTATGACGAAACGAATAATCGCTGGTTCGTCTTTGGCGGCACGGGCGGCAATGGCAACCTGAATGACGTTTGGGAACTCGCGCGTCAACAGCAAGTGACCGAAGTCGTTGCCGCATCTGCCGCGAGTTATGCGCGCGAACGGCTTGCGCCGGAATCCATCGCGGCGCTGTTTGGCGCGAACCTGTCAGGCGCTACGCAAGCGGCGACGACGATTCCGCTGCCGACGGTGCTGCAAAACGTGAGCGTACGCGTGAAAGACAGTTTGGCGATGGAACGCACTGCGCCGTTGTTTTATGTCTCGCCCGGTCAAATCAACTTTCTGATTCCGGCAGGTACGGCAAACGGTGCGGCTACGATCAATGTTTATCAGGGCGATACGTTAATCGGTACGGGTGCGCAAACGATTGCTGCCACTTCGCCGGGCTTGTTCACGGCCAACGGCACCGGCAGCGGCGCACCGGCGGCGATTCTGTTTCGCGTTTACGAAGACTTTTCGCACACGACCGAAAACCTGCTGGAATTCGATACGCCCAATAATCGCTGGGTCAGCAAAGTGGTTGATCTGGGCAAAGAGAAAGAAGAAGTCTTTTTGGTCTTGTTTGGAACCGGCCTACGTTTCAACAGCGGCTTGGCTGCGGTCACGGCGACCATTGGCGGAACGCCCGCGACGGTTTCTTACGCAGGCGCACAAGGCGGTTTAATCGGACTTGATCAGGTCAACATACTGATTCCGCGCGCCCTCATCGGACGCGGCGAAGTCGAACTGGCTTTGAATGTCGGCGGCCTCGCAGTGAATCCGGTTCGTATTCGGGTGCGCTAACAACCGAGGTAAAAGGACTCATATCTCAAACGCGCAAGCAAATTTTTTATTGCGCAAACAGGAAAACGCTACCACCTCAGAATGCCTACCTTGACGCGCTTGGGTTGTTTAATCTGGAAGCAGCCTACGCGCGCGACTGTCAATCCTTGCAGAGATGAACTACCAACCGGAGAGCCGGATGCGGGAGAACCGCCGGTTCAGAGGGAGGGCGAGCCGAATCCAATTGGTTCCTCTTACCCCTATTGCCAAAACGGGAAATTAAGTTTTTCATGCCCGTTATCAATAGAGAATCTGGGAGAATCTGGAAACCACATGGATTTTGACGGCGGCACGCATATCGCAATCAACGAACACGAAATCATCCGCGTGATGGCGGGCGAAATTGAAAGCTTGCGCCCACGGCTGGCGGCAGCCTTGCAACAACTGGGCTGGCGCGTTGTCAGCACCTCACCGCTCAAAGCGCGGCGCGGTGCACGCGGCGCGGCGCGGCATATGATGTCGGCGAACGCGTTGGAATATCCGGCGACCTTAGAGATCAGCCTGCAACCGCAAAGCCCGCGTGCTACGCAAGTGACGTTTGAATACCGCGTCAAACATGGTGGCCTCGGTAAAGGCGACTACCAATCTCTGACGCGTGAAGCCGAAGCCCTCATCGCGCTTGCCCAGGCGCAAGCCACGCCAACCAATTGTCCCAGTTGTGCTGCACCGTTGACTGCCAAGACACGTTTCTGTCGCCAGTGCGGCGCGCCTACGACTCGCGCGCTGCCCGCCGAAATCGAAATCATGCGGCTCACTGCCAATGCGCGAGCCGGTTATCAATGGACGGCGATTGGCGCAGTTATGCTCGCCATCGGCAATCTGTTGCCCTTGCTGTTGTTTTTGTTTCAGTTGCTCGCGCCGCGCGTATTCAATGTGCTTTTCGGACTGGGCATTCTCTTTTCTCTTTTCGGTTGGTGGTCTTTGCTGGCGGGCATGCGGCGTACGCATCTGACGTTGAATCCGCCCGGCCAGGACGAAGACTTTGAACCGCGCGTCGCCGTTGTGCCTTATCTTGAAGAAGCTGACAGCTTCGCGGCTTTGCCTGCCGCCGATTATTCATCAGCAGTTTCGATCACCGAACACACGACCGCTTTGTTGCACGAAACGCGCGCCGCCGCATCCGTCACCTCAGAGCTTCAAGTAGAAGGCAAAGCGCGCACGACGGATTCACGCAAGGATCACGTATAGAAAAACAGCAGTCCTGAATTCTATCGGTGGAGCATCACATTTGAGTTGGCAACCCGAAGTAGACGAAATCAAACGCCGCACCGAACTCGCCCACCAGATGGGTGGCGCAGCCAATGTCGCGCGCCAACACACGAACGGACGTTTGACGGTTCGTGAACGCATCGCGCGGCTGCTCGACGCTGACAGCTTTCACGAAGTCGGTGCGCTCGCAGGCAAGGCCGCGTATCTCGGCGACGAACTGATTGAATTCATGCCCGCCAATGTCGTCATCGGCACCGGCAAAATTGACGGACGCCGCGTCGTCATCTGGGGTGATGATTTCACGGTACGAGGCGGTGCGGCGGATGCGGCGATTGCGCAAAAGGCGGTGTATGCGCTCAAGCTCGCTAAAGAATTGCGCCTGCCGTTGATTGAACTCGTAGACGGTACGGGCGGAGGTGGCAGCGTCAAAACGCTTGAGACTACCGGGCGAACCTATGTGCCTTACGTGCCCGGTTGGGAACTCGCGGTTGAGTTGCTGTCACAGGTTCCCATCATCGCCGCGTGTCTCGGCCCCGCTGCCGGACTCGGCGCGGTGCGCGTAGTCCATTCGCATTTCTCAGTGATGGTCAAAGGCATCAGTCAGCTTTTTGTAGCTGGCCCGCCCGTAGTCATTCGAGGCATCGGCGAACAGGTAGACAAAGAAACGCTCGGCGGCGCACACATACACGCGCACGGCAGCGGGTGCGTAGACAACGAAGTCACCACCGAAGACGAAGCCTTCGCCGACATTCGCCGCTTTCTGTCTTACCTGCCCGCGAACGTCTGGCAAGCGCCTTCACGCATTCAAAGCAATGACGACGCGCAACGCCGCGACGAAACCTTGCTGTCAATCATTCCACGCGACCGTCGCCGCGCTTACGACATTCGGCAAATCCTCTCGCACGTATTCGATCACGCCTCGTTTTTTGAAATGGCGCGCTACTTCGGCGGAGCCATCGTCACAGGCTTCGCGCGGCTGGATGGTTACGCAGTCGGCGTGCTGGCGAGCGATCCGCAAGTGATGGGCGGCAGCCTCGACGCCGACGCCAGCGAAAAGATGACGCGCTTCATTGACCTCTGCGACACCTTTCATCTGCCGGTCGTGCATTTCGTAGATCAACCCGGCTTCCTCATCGGCACACGCGCCGAACGCGCAGGCACGGCGCGTTATGGCGCACGCGCGATGGCGGCGGTTTATCAAGCCCAAGTGCCGTGGTGTTCGATCATCCTGCGCCGCGTTTACGGCGTTGCCGGAGCCGCGCACGGCAATCACGCGCGCTTGAATCTGCGCTACGCCTGGCCGTCGGGCGACTGGGGTTCGCTGCCCATCGAAGGCGGCGTGATGGCTGCCTACAAACGCGAGATCGAAGCCGCCCCCGACCCCGCCGAACGGCTGCGCGAAATCGAAGCCAAGCTCAACGAATTGCGCTCGCCCTTTCGCACGGCGGAATCTTTCGGTATCGAAGAAATCATTGACCCGCGCGCTACGCGGCCTTTGCTGTGCGATTGGGTAGAGATGGCGTATGACTTGCTGCCTTCACAACTCGGCGTTAAGCAGCGCGGCATGAGGCCATAGCCTGGGAGCGCCCGCTTCTAGCGGGCTATAGAAAAAAGCGGCGAAGCCTTCCTTTTCCCAATCTCGCCTAAATC